>VBAS01000088.1:48074-95559 GCA_005882975.1 Bacteroidota bacterium
TGGCCGGAGACCTTTTACTGAAGCAAATCGGGTTGCATCTGCAGCGCTATGAAGTTCATTGATCTCGTTCACATAAAAGGAGAGAGATTTTTCTTTTAGACCTTTGCGTAATAATTTTTTAAAAGACGCATCATTAATTCCGCCGGTCTCCATCTGTGTATTCACCAGCAATTGAAAATATTTAACTACATCCTTTCTTGTTTCGAGTATTTCTTCCGGGGTAATTTTATTTTCTGCTATTTGTGTAACAAAAGGCAACAACTCCGCCGCGTTTTTATCCGCAGCAAGAGATATAAGTTGTTGCAGGTATATATTATTAGTGTTCCGGATCTTATCCTGTAAAGGTTGTTTGCCCTGGCTGAGATAAGAAACTGTTTTAGAAGGATCATTTACTGCAGCGATCACCAATAAAGAATCAGCATATCGAAAGCCAGGATTGTTCTCTAAAAAACTAAGTATGAATTCAGGTAAGGAAGCTACTCGTTTATAAACTGCAATATCATCAAGCAAAGGATATTCTTTGTATTGACTAAATGCGGCAGATAATACCTGGCTGCGGTTTTGACTTGCCGGCAACAAAACATCGGTAAACGATCTATTGTAAAGCAATGCAATTAAAATATTCCTATAAGATAGTAACGCACCGTGAATATCATACACTTCAGATCGTTGCCGTGTTATATTTTTAGCAAGCTCGTTCATAAAATAACCAAGACTAAGTATTGCTTTTTCTTTTTCTGCAGCTTTTAAAGCAGTATCGGAAATAATAAAAGTATAAATACTATCTATTTCTAATTTAACCGAACGGGAAAGTTGATGCACAAGAATTGAATCAATTGAAATTCGATCGAGTTCACGGAAAAACTTACCTTCTTCTTCTTTTAAAACTTTAGTTGCAGAAGATTGGGCAACTACCAATAGGGGCTGCACTAAAAAAAGTAAAATAAAAAAATGAAAGATTTTCTTCATAGATAATTGCTCCGATCGCCGCAATACAATTTGTCTCTATACACTTTTAAAAAACGTGCCAAATTGTTTAAACAAGAAATTTCATCTTAATCGCACAGTTTAATACAGGGAACATTTATTTGTAGAGTTATTTACTGATTACTAAGAAAAGTTTGATTAAGTATTGGAAGAACACCCCTTTCGTTATAGAATATTTTAGCAACAAGATTTTTTTTATGTCTGAACTTTTTTATCCAACTATGCTGATTTAGTGCCGATAACATCGGCAGGCAGTGCAACATTGAAAAAATAAAGTTGTATTGGTATAAATTTTGGAAATCCACATTTTATAAAATTTATACCCAAAAGGAAACAATTATTAATCTAAAAATTACTTTATGAAGAAACTATCTCTGTTTGTTCTGTCTTGCTGCACATTTGCTACAATGTTTTCCCAGAACATAGTAAAAGAACATTATACCGCTTCCGGTGGATTGCTAGGAGCAGCAAATTTTAGCCAATTCAGAGTTACCGGTAACAATCCCTTAAACATCGATTATAATTTTGAGGGGGGATGGTCAGGCGGCGCATGGGTAAATTTTCCTATGAGCCAGGGCTTTTCCATTGAACCACAATTAATGTATAGTTCGTATGGCTATCATTCTAATAATGCATCATTAACTGCATTATTAGGAGATGGGAAGATCAGGTATATTTCTGTCCCATTGATCCTGAAGTTTCATACCGGTGATAAGTTTGCAATAACAGCCGGCCCGCAACTAGATTGGTTCTCCTCTTTTGAAGACAAAAATAACAGGGCCCAGGAAGATGATTTTAAGAAAACAAGTTTCTCTGCTTTTGGAGGATTTGAAATACTTCCTCATGGACGAGTAACAGTTTTTGGCCGTTATATTTTGGGAATTAGCAATATGGATAATTCCGGCACTCACGGCGATGAGATGAAATATAAAAATCAAAATATACAAGCTGGACTGAAATTAAAATTGTTTGGTAAAAAAGTAGAAGCTGATTCAGATGGAGATGGAGTAATTGATAAGAATGATAAATGTCCAAATGTTGCAGGGCTTGAACGATATAATGGTTGTCCGATCCCTGATACTGATGGTGATGGAATTAATGATGAACAAGATAAATGTCCCAATGAGAAGGGTACCGCCAAATACAATGGTTGTCCCATTCCGGATACTGATAAGGATGGTATCAATGACGAAGAAGATAAATGCCCTAATGAGGCTGGTTTAGCAAAATATAATGGATGCCCGATCCCTGATACTGATAAGGATGGCATCAATGATGAAGAAGATAAATGTCCAAGCGAAGCAGGGCCTGCAAGCAATAACGGCTGTCCGATAGCAGACAGAGATAAAGACGGTATTAATGATGATGAAGATAAATGTCCTGATGTACCCGGTGTAGCGAAAAATTTTGGTTGTCCAGACGCACCTCAAGTTCCTGCTGAAGTAAGCAAAGCTCTTGCTGCCGCAGGTCAAAGCATTTATTTCAGTTCGAACAGTGCAAAATTAGCAGCAGCTGCAACTGCCTCCTTAAATAAAATAGTAAAGGTGATGAAAGATAACCCAGAGCTTAAAATAAAAATTGAAGGAAACACTGATAATGTTGAAAAGAATGCAGATAATTTAAGTGAAAGCCGTGCAAACGCAGTAAAAACATATTTGGTGAGCAAAGGTATAAACGCAGATCGTATCGAAGTGGAAGGAGCCGGTTCAACAATGCCAATAGGAGATAATAACACTACTGCAGGACGCAATAAAAACCGGAGAGTGGAGATAAAAGCAACTTATTAATGAGGTTGAAAAGTTTGCTATAAATAGACCCTAAAGGAAAATCGAGGAGACTGAAAATTCAGTCTCCTTTTTATTTCCCTTATTTAGTAAATAAAGGCAGTAATTGGGGAAAACCATAAGTAAGTTTCCAGTATAATAACAAGTATTATTTTATTACTTTTCTTCCACAAATCCGCCTGATGAAAAAAGTTGTTTACTGCTTTATTCTATTTCTATACTTTCAACATTCATTTGCCCAGCTTTCTGTTGATACGACTCATAGCGACACAGCACGCCTTATCCAACAAAAAGAAAATATCATTACATCAGCTACTATTGTCAAAGTGGAAAATATGGGTGCCCTTATCAATACTCCCCTCTCTGAATTAAGACCGACAATTTCGGCAGATGGTAACTTATTATTTTTTATTCGGGAGAATGATCCGTACAATACAAATTATAATTCTGTTCGTAACTCACAGGATATTTGGTTTACTATGCGTGATAGTTCTGGAATATGGAGCGAAGCCGTGCATCTTGGTTATCCTCTTAATACTACTTATTATAATTCTGTATTCTGGATCTCTCCTGATAACAATAGAATTTTAATCAGAGGCGCTTTCGTGAATGGTGATTATGCAGGCAATGGTGTAAGTATGTGCTGGCTGCAGGAAGATGGTTATTGGAGCAAGCCGGAAGCTTTGAGAATTAGAAATTATGCTAAATATGACAGAGGCTTACGCTCAGGAGCAACCATGGCGCATGATGGAAAAACACTTTTACTTTATATGTCAACTGAGAAAGGAAGTTCTTTTAATGATATTTATGTATGTTTTTTACTTCCGGATGGAACATGGTCTGAACCAAGATCTCTTGGTAAAAAGATCAATATGGAAAAATATGATGAAATGACTCCTTATCTCGCATCAGATGGTGAAACGCTTTACTTCAGTAGTGATCGTCCCGGTGGTTTGGGTGATAATGATATATGGTTGGCTAAGCGTCTTGATAAGACCTGGCAAAAATGGAGCTACCCTGTTAATCTTGGCAGTCCTATCAATACTCCGGAATGGGATGCATTCTTTACCCTCGATGCTGGCGGAGAGTATGCTTATTTAACCAACAGCGAAGGTGGATACGGCGAATCTGATATTGTAAAAGTGAAATTGCTGGAAAAAGAAAGACCAAAGCCGATCGTAATGGTAACAGGAAATGTTTTCAATGCAAAAACAAAACAGCCTTTATGTGCTTCACTGATATATGAAACACTGCCTGATGGTTTAGAAGCAGGAAACGGCGTATCAAGTGCAATAGATGGTTCTTTTAAGATCGTATTACCTTATGATAAAAATTATTTGATAAGAGCAACTGCTGATAAATTTTTTGCGCAATCAGAAAACCTGAATCTTGATTCGCTGGTAAAAATTGGTTACAGGGAAATACATAAGGATCTCTACCTCGTTCCTATCGAGATCGGGCAAGTAGTAAGACTTAACAATGTATTTTTTGATTTTGATAAATGGGACCTGAGACCGGAATCATTTGTAGAACTTGACAGAGTAGTTAAATTACTGGAAGAAAACCCCGCCATTGAAATTGAAATGAGTGCACATACCGACAGTTATGGATCGGATGAATATAATTTTAAATTAAGTGACAACCGTGCAAGATCAGTTATGGAATATATTATTTCAAAAGGCATTACTACCAATCGCATCACCGCGCATGGTTATGGTGAAACAGTACCTGTAGCTCCTAATGATACACCAGAGAACCGCCAGCTAAATCGAAGAGTGGAATTTAAGATTCTAAAGAATTAAACCTTTTTATGCTGGCTAACACAACTCCCGGATAAAACCGATTATGTATCTTAACCATCCTTTCAAAAAAACATGGAGATACTTTCAACATGGTCGGTTATCAACTTAATATTAGTATTTACCGGCGCATTTATTCTTGGGCTTGCAAAAGCAGGTCTTCGTGGTATTGACATGCTTAATGTAACATTAATGGCATTAGTATTCGGGGGCAAAGCATCCACCGGTATTGTCTTACCATTATTATGCGCTGCGGATATAGGTGCCGTACTTTATTATTACCAGCATGCGCAATGGAAACATTTCTGGAAACTTATACCGTGGATGGCAGCAGGTATTTTGATCGGTGTTTATAAGCAATTATTATGCTCACAGTTATTATCATTGTGATAATAGAGTTCGTTAAATCGGAAAATGTTCCTACACATCCTCTCTTTGCTGCAAGTACAGGTATAATGGCGGGAGTGACTACCATGCTTGGAAATTTAGCCGGTGCCTTTTCCAGTCTTTATTTCCTGGCAATGCGAATGCCGAAGAATCATTTTATTGGAACATCAGCCTGGTTATTCCTGGTCATTAATTTATTTAAACTTCCATTCCAGGTATTTTATTGGAAAAATATTACGATCAACAGTTTAAAAACTGATTTATTACTACTCCCTGCATTAGCTCTTGGTTTTTTTATCGGAATAAAAATAGTCAACCGGATCAAAGACGATCATTATCGAAAAGTCGTGATCGTACTTACATTGATCGGAGCAGTTGCGATCTTTTTAAAATAGCCACGGTCTATGTGGAATTAATTTCCCATTTTAAAAAGGCAAATCAGGCAGGCATTTTGCATGTGGATTTTATCCCTGTATTCTTTCATCAGTATTTCCAGATCATTCACTCAAAAACAACTTTATGTCAAACGTAACTGCATTTAAAAAAAACCCTGCAAAAAAAGTCCTGGTAGTTGAAGATGAAGGCGAAATAGGTTTATTGCTTAATATGATCCTTAATGAAAAGGATTTTGAGTTAGACTATGTAAGCAACCTTTTATCTGCTGACGAGTATCTTCAGAAAGAAGAACCTTCAGTTATCATATTGGACAATAAATTACCAGATGGATTTGGTGTTGATTTTATCAGCTATATCAAGAAAAAATATTCTGCAATCAAGATCATCATGATCTCTGGCTTTGCCTCGGCAAAAGATGTGGCTTTGGAAAATGGAGCTGATCTGTTTTTCGAAAAACCCTTCTCTAAGGCCGAGTTTAACAAATCCATTAGTCAGCTTGTATGTTAAGTAAAAACTCGCCGTCATTTAATCAATTTTTATTGATCTGAATTTTTTATACTGTAAAAATATCTTATGGCTCGTCAAAATAACAAGAAGAACCCGAAGAAATTAAAAGAAGCGGAATCAAACCATGAGGACGATTTTAATACCGGCAGTCATTCACCTTCGTCTGTAAGAAAAGTTGGAGCCGGTTATGATGACACTGGTAAGGGCAATGATCCACTAACTTCAAAGAGTGTAGATAAAAAAGAACGTGGCCGTAAAAAAAGGTAAAGGGAAAAATGAATAAGGCATTATAGCTCAAATTCCCAAACAGTTCGATACACTCCATATTTTTCGATATAAGTTAAGAATGCATTGTAAAAAACATCGGCTCCTATTGTGGCGCTGTCACCAATAATAAATAATTGTTCTTTTGCTCGTGTGATGGCAACATTCATACGACGATAGTCTTTTAAAAAACCAATCTCTCCATCATCGTTGCTTCGTACTAATGATAGAATAATATTTTCTTTTTCCTGTCCCTGGAAACTGTCAATAGTACTGATGCGAAGTTGCTTTGGGAAAAGCTCTTTTGCCGCAGCTACCTGACCTGCATATGGTGAAATAAATGCCGTCTTTAACGGATCAATTGATTCTGTTTCGAATAGTTTTTGAACGATCGCTAACTCACCTTTGTTCTGCAGGCTGCTACCATCAGCGCCATGTTCTTCATGATTACCAGAGCCAGCTGTATCGATAAAAGTTATATGCGTTCCTGTATTTCGTAAATGTGCCGGGCTCAACAACTCGTTATTGTAAAAATAATTACTGCTGAATCCGGCAATTACTTCTTTCATCCTGTATTGTGTATTGAGTAAAAAAACCGGATCAACGGTTTTAATAGCGACCTCCAATATGGAAATATTAAATCCAAGTTTTGCTGCTTCATAACTTAATACTGTAGGAGGAAGCTGCCAATGGTCACCGGCCAATACGATCTTTTCAGCTAATGGAAATATGCACCATGCTAATGGCTCGATACATTGACCTGCTTCATCAAGGACGAGTGTTTGAAAATGAACACGATCAATTCCGGCATCATACAATCCAATCGGCGTTCCAGCGATCACATCCGCTTCTTTAAATAATTTTTCTTCATTATAAGCCTGTAGTTTCTTTATCTCGAGTCGTATATTTTTTACTTCTTTGAACAATAGTTGACGCTGCTCTCTTTCTGCTTTTCCAAAACTGCGTTTGTATTTCAGCGCCATCTTTCTAAATTCTTCAGCTCTTTGTTTTAATTGTTTAATTTCTTTTTGCTGTTTACTGTTTGCCAGCCTTCCTTCTGGCGTATGAGCAAAGATCGCTTCATCTGCTTTGCTTGCATTGCCAACTCTTAATAATTTAACGCCTTGCTGAAGTAAACCTTTGGCTATATTATCTACTGCTGTATTACTCGGCGCTGATACCAATACCTTTTCGCCATTGTTGATAAGGTGTATAATAGCCTCGATCAGCGTGGTGGTCTTTCCTGTACCCGGTGGGCCATGCACAATCGTTATTTGTTCGTTTTGAGTGATAGCAGCAACTGCTTGCTGTTGACTTTCATTTAGCTGACGATTACGAAAGCTGAGCGAAGTATTTTTTAAAAGAGGATCACCAGAGGTTTTTGTTGTATTATCATGTAACCGTTCAAATAATTTGAATAAAGGTTTGTCGTTCTCTAATTCATTCAACACCTTTTTCATGATGCTTGTAGTTCGGGTATCAGGAGACAGCTTAATACCCACGCCATCATCTTCAATCCAATCAGGAAAATCGGGAGCAAACAAACGGAATTCCCCATTCTTTCCGTCCAAACTTAATAATACACCTTTCACGGGTTCTTCACCTGCAATGAAACATTCAATGGCGGCGCCATCTCTAAACATATTCGCTTCAGGTGGAAAGTTCAGCTTGAAACTTATTTCAGGGTAATCGGCATAACCAAAAGTTTTCCGTGTAACGATGATCGGATGCAACGCTAGGCCTTCCGCTTTTAAGGATCTTAAAGTATGCTGTTGATCCAGACTAAAACGCTGCAACTGCTCTTTTTCCTCAAGCTCAATGCATCGTAATAATATTTGAATATGCGGGTGCATTTGGTGAAAATAAGATGGAAGGAAAGAATAAAAAAATAAAGCAAATCAATAGAATTCCAGGAGTTATCATTTAAAATTTTAAATTGGTAGTACTAAATATTTAAAGATGAAGACCAAATCCCTGTCCGTTAAAATTTCTCCTGCTATCGGTTCTGTATCTGCTGAATGTTTTGTTCCGTCGAAAAGCAAATGTATCATGACACTTGCTCACGGCGCAGGTGCAGACATGCATCATTTTTTCATGGTCACATTGTCTCAATCACTTTCTGAAGCAGGCATTGCTACGATGCGTTTCAATTTTCCATTTACTGAAAATAAAAAAGGAAGACCAGATACTCCTGTGGTTGCTCATCAAACAATTGAAGCAGTAATTTTAAAAGCACAAAAATTATTTCCAAAACTTCCACTTTTTGTTGCAGGGAAATCTTTTGGAGGACGAATGACTTCACAATGTCTTGCATTGCATCCTTATGATAACATAAAGGGAATTATTTTTTATGGCTTTCCCTTACATGCACCTGGCAAACCTTCGATAGAAAGAGCCGAACATTTAAAAGACGTCAGGTCACCAATGTTGTTTTTACAAGGATCAAGAGATGAATTTGCCACATGGAAATTGATAGAAAAGGTAACCTCATCACTTCCGCTTGCTGAACTTATAAAAATAGAAGGAGCCAATCATGGTTTTAAAGCCGGTAAACAGGATATCATAAAACTACTTACAACTATTACAAAAGATTGGATAGAAAAAATGATTGATTAGGAAAGTAAAAGGTCTCGGGCAGTGATCAATTTCGGATTAATCAGCGGGGCAGAAAACATTTTATTAAAAAAAAGGGCCGCCCCGAAGGCAGCCCTTTAATTAAAAATTTATTTTATTTATCCCACCAGACACGAGTATTTAAATCATCGGTTCCACCATATGGAAATGCAGAAACTGCGGCATTGTAATTAGTAGTATTGTTAGATCTTTCAATAGTTGGGTAACCTTCCCTTCTTGGTATCTTGTCACCATTTGCACCTGGCGCTGCAATTAATAAAGGATAACCTGTTCTTCTCCATTCAGCCCATGATTCATAACCATGTAAAAATAAATGTATCCATTTCTGAACAGCAATCTGCTTAATTGCATTTGCAGGATCGTATAACACTTTCGGCTGGGCAATATAGGTACTTGCACCTGTTGTGCTACCGGTCCATTGAAGTATTGAGTTTTGAATAGCAGATTCATAATTTGTTTTCGCCGTTGCATCACCACCTGTTATCCAACCCAATTTAGCAGCCTCAGCTTTTGCAAACAATGCTTCTGCATAAGTCACCAAATATACCGGTGAATTTTGCAAACGAAGTTTATCGCCCAATAAGGAAAAGTTTGTTGGAGTAACGGTTGTCGTTAAGCCATAATCAAGTCCTACATAAGTGCCGGATAAAGGACCTGATGTAGCTTTATTTGCAAAAACCGGCAACCGTGGATCAGCCACAGATTGCATTGTATCAACCAATGGTTTACTAACAGCATACCAAAGCCTGCCCATGACATTCATTTGCGTGTACCAGAAATTTTCATTGTTCTTATCCAGTAAATGAGGATAAGCAAAATTGTCAGTGTTTGCCGTCATGATACCATTGATAGATGCTTTGTTAAATTCGGCTGCCCCTTTAACTGCATCAACTTTTGAAAGACGAAGAGCCATTAACATGTGCACAGTGTTTCCAAATTTTTTCCACTTGGTCATGTCACCATTGTACATGATGTCATTCTTGATATTGCCAGTTACAATAGCAGCATTCGCTTCATCAAGCAAAGCGAAAAGACTATTGTAAATATCCTGTTGCTTGTCATATTTAGGAGTGAAATTATCCTGGCCTTTTAATGCTGTTGAATAAGGAATATCACCCCAGCGATCAGTTAAAAACCAAAAAATATAAGCCTTTAAAATTTTAGCCGCGGCAATCTGGTTTACAACCGGTCCTTCATTGGCATCAAGAGTGGGAGAAGTAATAACTGTTTCCAGATCCATTAATGGACCGGTATACCATCCATTAAAATTAAAGTTAATGGTAGTATATCTTGAATTATCCGTAAAAGAGGTATTAGATAAATGCTGGGGATAATGAACTCCAAAAGCCGAAGAACTTATATCAGGTAATGATCTTTCCGCACTTGCAATAAGCTGTGTACCTGATGCCTTTGTTGGCCTGTTCGGATCAACATTCATACTTCCGTCAAATTTTTGGCAACTACTCATCAACACTAATGTGGTGAGTGATATATATATTGATTTGTTTATTTTTTTCATAATGCTGTATATATTAAAATGAAAAGTTTAAGCTTACGCCATAAGAACGGACAGTTTGAAACTCACCTTTTTCCAGCCAGCTAATAGAGCCGCTGTTATAGGATAATTCTGAAGGCTCTAATCCTTTTGGTGCTTTTTGCCAGATCATAGCCGGGTTGCGTGCTAAAAGAGCAATCTTTACAGATTTAAAAGGTGTTTTTGATAAAATATCTTTATCAAAAGTATACCCGATACTAACTTCCCGCAATTTGATATAGGATGCATCAAAAAGCCATTCTTCATAGATACGGGTTCCGATTGTATTTCTAAAATATGACCTGGCATCTACATAAGCAGTTACTTCCTGTCCTGCTGGTGAAATACCAGTTACTTTTACTCCACCTCCGCTTGCTATCGGATCCCTGACATTTGATCCCTTATCATTTAAAGCGGCTGTCTCCGCTGCCTGGCCAGATTTTATTGCCAACATTTTAGTCCAGCTGAAAAACTGTCCACCTGATTGGAAATCTATCATAGCACCTATGTCGATCTTCCATATTTTAAATGTGTTCAGGAAACCACCTGTAAAATCTGGCAATACACTTCCGAAATTATGATTGGTCTCAAACAGTGGAAGATTAGCGGCATCTAACTTTATCATTCCGGTTTTTGTATCACGCAAATATGCCTGTCCTACTAAGCTTCCAAAAGGCTCGTTAACAGTTGCATTTAAAAAGATAGGAACACTTGAATAAGTATTATTATCTAACTGGTAAACATTAATGCCAGGATAAAGTTCTTTTACCATACTCTTGTTCCGCGCAAAATTTAAAGTGGTGGTCCAGGAAAAGAAATTCGATTGAAAAGGTTTGGCATTAAGAGATATCTCAAATCCTTTATTTTCTATTAACCCTGCATTTACTACTGTTGCGGAATAACCACTTGAACCGGGAACATCAAGCTGTATGATCTGATCTTCATTTTTTTGATGATACAAAGTAAAATCTACGCCTACCCTGTTATTCAAAAATCTTAACTCAATGCCTGTTTCAATTGATTTTCCAAAAGATGGTTTGATATTAGGATTTGTCAAAACATCAGGAACAGTAATTGGATTTATTGTAGCTGCCGCACCCGTATACGTTGTACCTACGCTAAAACTTGTTCCGGTTTGATAAGGAGGCAGATCACCACCTGCTATTGCATAGCTTGCCCTTATCTTACCATATGTTAACGGCTTCCACTTTAATAACTCGCTAAATACAATGCTGGCAGATACCGATGGATAGTAATAAGAATTATTATTTACAGGCAAACTTGAGGATACATCATTTCTGATGGTTCCATCAATAAAGTAGATATCCTTATAACCGAAGGAAGCCATTCCATAAAAACTTCTTACTTCTTTACGGCGAATGAAGGATGAAATAGTGGGCCGATCTTTTGAGCCGGCAAGACTATAAAATGCAGGACTTACAAGACCGCCAACTGTATTGCCACTTACAGAGGTGAAGTCAACTGTATATTTATTTGCCCCGACATTCAAATTCATCGATATGTCGCCGAATGCTTTATTATACTGACCTAAAAATTCATAGTTAAATTCTTTACTCTGGTATTTTCCTACAGAATAACCTTCATCAAGTCTGCCACCTAAAGCTTCTTTATGAGAAACATTTTGTGTGTACATGTCGGCTCTGAGGAAACCGCTTAATTTCAGTCCTGGCAAAAGCTGGTAACTAATATTTACGTCACCAAAAACCCGATCTCTGCTATCATCATTACTATTAGCATAAGCATCAAAATAAGGATTGTTCCAATCACTCGGACGGTTATTGGTAATAAGGCCGGCTGTAGTTGGATTTACATTCCAATTCATTATAGTACCATCATAGTAACGATAATTTTTCAATCTTTCCATATCTAAATTTCTCTGAAACCATTGTACCTGGCCGGTTGCAGTTCCCTGGTAACCTTGCGACGGTCGTGTAGCCTTATTATTACTAAATGTTGCATTTACACCAACCGTCAATTTTTTTGTGATATTTAATGAAGTACTTAAACCTAAATTATTTCTTTTTAAAGAAGTGCCGGGCATTACACCTTTTATATAAGCATTATTGTAACTCAGTCTAAAGTCCATATTCTCACTGCCTCCTGTAACTGAAATATTGTTATTAAGATTATAACCCTTTTCGAAATAATCTTCAACATTAGTTGGATGAGGTACAAACGGTGTAAGCTTTCCAAACTCAGGATCCTGCGGATAGAAACTGTAATACATGCGAACAGGAGTTCCATCCATTTTAGGTCCCCAACTTTCATCATTACCATTTACGAATTTATCACCGTTTGCAAGCGTTCTAAAAACCTGGTCGTTTCCAACACCATAAATATTTTGAAGTGGCAAAAAATTTCCGGTTTTTTCCATCAGAAACGCAGAGCTATATTGAACATCTACTTTTTTAGGTCCTTTTTTTCCCTTCCTTGTTGTAATGATGATAACTCCATACTGCCCTCTTAATCCATATAGTGCTGAAGCCGCAGGACCTTTTAAAACATTTATGGATTCAACATCATCCGGATTAATATCCTGAGCGATATTACCGAGATCAGGTCCATTGCCGTTTGATGAACCAAAGTTTGCATTTGAAATTGGCGTACCATCTACTACAATAAGAGCCTGATCATTTCCATTTAAAGAATTCACCCCACGTATTTTAATTTTTTGGGTACCTCCCAAACTTGCGCCAGATGAGCCTACCACCTGCACGCCGGCGATTTTACCTGATAAAGAACCAAGCACATTTTGCTCCTTTGTTAAAGTAAGATTCTCACCTTTTACTTGTTGCGTAGAATAGCCTACGGCACGTTCACTTCGTTTAATGCCTAGCGCAGTTACTACAACCTCAGTCAAAGAACCTTTGGCTCCCAAACTTACATTATAAGAGTTACTGCTACCTACCGCAACTTCTTGTGACTGTCTGTCAACGTGAGAAAAAATCAACACTGGATTTGCTCCCGTTACTGTAATGGTAAATTCTCCTTTTTCATTGGTTGTTGTTCCACTGGACGTTCCTTTTTGAAGAACAGATACGAATGATAATGGAATTCCAGATTCATCGCTAACAATTCCGGTTATTTGCCGGCTTTGACTAAATGCGAGATAAGGCATAGAAAGAAAAAAAATGGACAATACAAAAAGCAGTAGTTTCTTCATAAAAGCATATTTATTAGTTATAAAGCAAAATGAAAAGTCTTGGTGTATTTTGGTAGGAATAAGGTAAAAGGCGTCACGCAAAATCCGGCAAAAAATACACACAAAACAGCACATGCATGCATAAAGGGTAAGTTTTTTTTAATAATTTTTATTCTTTTTAAAGAAAAACGCAAAAACGCAAAACCCAAATACCCTTAACTTTATTGAAGAGATATGGAATTTATAGAATGATAAAAGGAGTCAATGGTAATAACCATGTGCAAAAAACAAGGGGGCAGTTTTACTGCCCCTTTATAATTCTAATTCTGTACTACTATTTTTTTTGTTGTCGTACCTGTTTCATTTTCGATCTTTAATAAATACAATCCGTTCTTTAAATAGTCGATATTTATTTGTTGAATTGTTTTTCCGGTGATCTGTTGTTGTTTTACTAATCTGCCGCTTGCATCATAGAATTTTAATGTCGCAGTTTTTGAATTGGTGCGAACATTTAAAATATCTTTTACGGGATTAGGATAAACATTTACACCCATTTCAATTACAGAATTATCCTTTTTGGTGATAAACGTTGCCCGTGCTGCAGCGCCATCTGCAATTACTAATTGTGGCCTGTTTGATGCAGCTTCTTTTGAATTAAATATAACCTGGTTATTTGAAGAATTCCCATTGATCAATTTTATAGTAACTGAACTGATGCCTGTACTTCTTAAACCCGCAATAAGCGATGTCAGATCCCATTGATAGTATTGATTTGTCGTGCTGTTAATATTTACTGTAGCAAGGATCGCTGGCTGTGCAGCAGGTTTATTATTCCCCGTGATCGTGTTCTCCAGCCATGAAGTATTCGTTACATTATGTGCTTCGACTGCAATAGATGGAGTTTGGGTGTTGTTCAATCTTCCATTCACCCTTAAAATAGCAGAAGACACACTTGCACTGATAGTTGAGATATCAAATTTCAAAAATGTCTCATAGCTTTTATTTGGCGATGAATTTGTTTGATCAATAAGCGAAATAGCGGAGCCAAAGTTGTTGTTTGCATTTTTGCCACCGTTCACATAAGCATCTGCTATAGGATCAAGTGTAAGAATTGTTCCAGTAATAAAATTAGCTGTGTAGGTAACATCATTAACCGGTGTTGCAAATGTTTGCGATTGAGTTCCTCCCTGGCTCCAATTAATGAATGTATAATTCCCCTGCGGCGATGGCGCCCCGATAGTACGTAACATACCTTCAACACTTGTGACTGTTAATGGTGCAGTAAATGGTTGCCCGTCCAGTGTTATTTGCAAGCCTTGCGGATTGGTGTTTAAGTAAAGGTTGTATCCCTTGCACCCTGCGCATCTGTCACAACAAGATAAAGACGATAGAATACATTGGTAGAGGCCTCACCGCTATTGGGAATTGAAAAAGATCCGCTTGTTACACCATCAGGAGCTGTAGGACCCGGATGCGTATGCGCATCATGATGAAATATTACATACCATTCAAATGCTGAAGCAGGAAGATTCCCCTGTTCAGGATCTGTTCCTGTTCCCGAAAAATTAATCACATCTCCGCCTGCATAAGTTGCTCCGGCACCCGGGGTATTTATTGTTGCAGTTGGTAATTGATTGGGAGAAGTTACAGTTAATACTGCATTGTTACTTGTTGCGCTGCCTGCACTATTGCTTACAACTACAGAATAGTTTCCTGCATCACCTGGTGAAACGACAGGAATAGTATAGGTTGAATTAGTAGCACCACTAATATTGTTTGTATTTTTTCTCCATTGATAACTCAACGGTTGTAAACCATTGGCTGTAACACTAAAACTTGCAGCGTTTCCTTCAGCAACGCTAATACTTTGCGGTTGTGTGGTAATGACAGGTGCATTAGAACCCGTGAAAGTAATTTTATACACAGCGCTATTTGCCCTTGAAAGAAAATAAAGATTTCCATCTGGCCCTGTAGTTATACCTACCGGACTGCCGGCAATTGATGATGCAAAATTTGTTCTTGTTGCAGTTGTGCCGGATAAAGTAAGCATATCGATCCAGTTATTACAAAAGTCTAAAAAGAAATATCTGCCAGTGTATTGAGAAGGATAATTACTTGAAGTTGGATTAAAAAAAGTGCCACCGGTTATTGCACAACCAAAACCAATACCGCTGCCATGCATATAAGTGTAAATTGGATTGGCAAAGGCAGGATTGTTACTTACACCTTCTGCAGTTGGCCAACCATAATTCTTCCCACCAGTTGTACAATCATTAACTTCTTCCCATGTGTTTTCCCCTACATCATTTACAAAAATGCGACCGGTTCCTGGTTGAATTGAAAGTGTGTAAGGGTTACGCATACCATATTCCCAAACTCTTTGTCTTTGTGCAGTTCCGGTGGTAAAGGGATTTCCGGAGGGCACACTGCCATCTGAATTTATCCGCAAAATTTTTCCAAGATAAGTATCTAAATTTTGTGAATTAGCACTGTTTGCATTTTCACCAACCCCCACATACAATTTTCCATCCGGTCCAAACTGTATTGTTCCGCCGTTATGATTGGTAGCGCTGCTTAATGGATCAAGATTTAGCACTACAGATTCACTGCCTGCTATAATTGTATTGCCATTCATTGTGAACCTGCTAATACGATTATTTGACGCAGAAGAAAGTGTGTAATAAAGATAAATAAAATGATTAGTTGCAAAATTTGGATCAAAAGCAATTCCAAGTAAACCTCTTTCTCCTGACGAATTTACACTTAGTGTGATCGCAGGTGTAGCAAGTAGCGTCCCATTTTCGATTATTCTCAATGCGCCGGTTTGTTGTGCAACAAATAAACGACCATCGGGTGCAAATTCCATTACTGTTGGATTGCTGATACCATTTGCAACAAGCACTTGTTGAAAGCCGGTCGGATATGTTTGTGCATCACTATATACAGAAGCAAAAAGAGAAGCAATTGTAAATACCAGGCTCAAAGCATTGATAGTGCTTTGAGATTTGTGAAGAACTTTACTCATAACAGGAAGTTTAAGGTTATTATTAACCTCTTACAAGTGGGAGGGATAGGTTTTGACCTGGTTGGTTTTTGTATCCTGCAAAAATCATGCAGAGCTGAACATTGTGTAAAAAATGAATAGGAGTTTTGCTATCTTGAATCCATGAAAATTATCAAACGAATATTGCTTCTTTTATTAGTGATCATTGTAGTTGTTGGAATTTATTCCTGGGTGAAGTTTCTTATCTATAACCAGGAAACTAAAACAATGAATGCCTCGGCAAGAAATACGACCGGCCAATTCATAGAACTCACCGCCGGCATTACACATTATGAATCGGGCGGAGTTGATACAGCCAAAGCCATTATACTGGTTCATGGTTTCAGTGTTCCCTATTATATATGGGATGGAACATATGACAGTCTGGCAAAAGCTGGATTTCATGTAATACGCTATGATGAATTTGGAAGAGGTTTTTCTGATCGACCCAACGTTGTTTATGATCCTGTTTTTTATAGAACCCAGTTACACGACCTTGTCACTTCACTCAAACTAAAAACTCCTGTAAGTTTAGCAGGCGTTTCATTTGGCGGTGCAGTTGTATCTGATTTTGCAGCGCATTTTCCCCAATTGATCGATAAAATAATTTTGGTTGACCCGGTTTATGCTTTTGGTAAAATAGAGGCTCCGGAGATCGTTGCAAATTATAAAATGGCCATTGATCATGAGAAACAAGCGAAAGGACAATTAGATGATTTTAAATATCCCGGGCAATTTCTGGGATGGGTTGATAAATACAAAGTGCAGATGCAATACAAAGGATTCAGGCATGCATTGATCTCTACAAGAAATAATTATTCGGCTGATTCCATTATTTCAAATTACCAGGTGCTCGGCGGTCTTCAGAAAAAAATATTATTAATATGGGGTAAAGAAGATCAAACTGTTTTATTTCAATACAGTGATTCATTAAGAAAAATAGTACCGGTAGATTTTTTTCCTGTTGATGATGCTGCTCATTTGCCTTACCTCGAAAAGCCAGCATTGGTCAATCAAAAAATTATTTCTTTCCTGAAAGAAGAATAAGGAAATTTTATTTTAAACTGGAGTAAACGATCGCTTCAAACTTTCCTTCAAGATCACCATGGCTGTTTGGATTCTGTTGTGTCATGAAAAGACAAACAAGTTTTGATTTTGGATCAGCCCAATAAGTTGTACCATAATATCCACCCCATTCGAATGAGCCTGCATTCCGTGGACCCTTAGCAGCAGATCTTTCTGAAGTGATACCGAATCCCAATCCCATATTATCGTCGCCAAACATTCCTTCTTTTAGCTGCCCACTGGTTATCATTTCCACTGTCCTCTTTCCTAATATTTGATGACCGTTATACTTTCCCCCATTCAATAACATCTGCATGAATATAGCATAATCAAATGCGGTAGATGAGAGACCGGCACCTCCCGAAAAATAACGTTTCTTCATAAGAGGATAATCAGGATCTATATGGCGAAACTCATGACTCCATGGAATAATTTTATTTGAAGCATCCTCCGTATATACTGTTGCCAAACGATCAGCTTTAGAAAAAGGCACATTGAAATAAGTGTCTTTCATTCCTAGTGGTTCAAAAATATTTTTTCTTAAAAAATCTTCCAGGTTCATTCCGCTGATCACTTCTATTAAACATCCAAGCAGATCGCTATTTAATCCATATTGCCATTTTGTTCCCGGCTGAAAGCTTAAAGGAAGTTTGCCCAACGCTTTCATTCTTTCCAAAAGATCTGCGTCAAAATAACCAAGACCAGAGGGGATATGATTTTTTGAATAGATAGCAGCAACTTTTGAACTTCCGATATCTGTATAATCAAGACCTGAAGTATGCGTGAGCAACTGTCGAATGGTTATCTCGCTGGTTGCCGGAATAGTAGTGTAAGTAGTATCTGCATCATTGAATTTATCCAATACAACCGGATGTTTAAATTCAGGAATGAAGTCTGAAACAGGTTGATCAAGCAATAACTTTCCCTGCTCGTATAAGATCATGATACCAATACTGGTTATCGCTTTTGTTTGAGACATGATACGGAAGATGGCGTCATTCTTCATCGGTTTTTTTGTAGCGACATCCGCATATCCATATCCCTTATATTGCACCACCTGGTTATCTTTTATCACAATAGAAACAGCACCTGTTAACCAGTTTTTACTGATATACTCATTTACCAATCCATCGATCTTCGCTAATCTTTCATAATCAACAGTATTATTCTTTATGCCAGTTTGTATTACCTGCGACTGACTCACCAGGGACGTAACCAGGTAGACAACCGAAACAAAAACAGTACGGAGGTTGATGATCTTTATCATAGTAAGTTTTGTATTTAGTTAGAAAGATAAGCAAAATATAAAAATGCTTTTCAACTTAACTTCGCTTACAAAATCTGTTGTATGGAATTGGGCATAGGAATGTTTGGCGACCTGCACATAAATAAGAATGGAGAAACACAGCCGGCAGGACAACGACTTAAAGAACTGATCGAAGAAATAAAACTGATGGATGAGGTGGGTATTGATTTTTATGGTATCGGCGAACATCATCGTCCGGACTATGCCGTATCAACACCTGAAATAATTATTGCAGCAGCAGCTACGGTCACTAAAAACATAAAACTGGGTAGCGCAGTCTCCGTGTTAAGTTCATCGGACCCGGTGAAGCTTTATCAAAGTTTTGCTACGATTGACCTGATCTCCGATGGCCGGGCTGAGTTAATGGCCGGTCGTGGCAGTTTCATAGAATCATTTCCATTGTTTGGTTACAGCCTTGATGACTATGATAACCTGTTTGAAGAAAAGCTGGAGTTGCTATTGAAAATAAATAAAGAAAACCCCATTACATGGAAAGGTAAATTCAGACCTGCACTAAACAATCAGCAGGTATTGCCACGTGCAGTTAATGATCATCTTAATATGTGGATCGCCGTCGGAGGTACGCCGGAATCAGTGTTGCGAGCAGGCAAACATGGGTTGCCTGTGATCTTTGCTATCATTGGAGGTGATCCAAAACAATTCAAGCCGTTGTTTGAATACTATAAAAAAGTGTACGAGCATTATGGACATGATATGAATAAATTCCAGGTTGGTGTACATATGCATGCTTTTTTTGGCGATGACAGTAAACAAATTGCTGATGAGTATTACCCGATCTATTCTTCACAAATGGATAGAGTGGGTCGTAGTCGTGGTTGGCCTCCTTATCAGAAACAACAATATGTGATTGGTCGCGGTAGCAATGGACATTTAATTATTGGGGATGCCAATGAATCCATTGACAAAATCTTACATATGCATGAACTGTTTGGCCTCACTCGTTTTTCAGCGCATATGGATGTGGGTGGTCCTTCACACAAATTAATGATGAGATCAATTGAGATCTATGGAACCATGATCGCTCCGAAAGTGAGAGAGGCGCTGAAGAAAAAGTAATAACAGTCTATAAAATAAAAGCTGCCATTAACCGCAGCTTTCCTTTTTATTAATTGCAAAAAAATCATCCATCATTTTATTATAACGGTTTTACTTTCCCCGAGCCTGAAATACTTGTGCTGATCAACGGGTGCCCACGATAATAAACAGAACCACTTCCGCTAATTGTTGCATCAAGTGACTGCGATAAATTTACTTGCATATCACCAGAACCACTGATGTGAGTTGTTGCCTTTTCAGCAGCTACTCCATCCATTATCAGTTTACCATTGCCACTAATTCTCAGATCTTCATTCTTAGCTGCACCTGTCTGCACATTAATATCGCCAGAGCCACTGATATCAGCGTTTATTTTATCAGTTACCGTTGCAGACTGTACTGTAATATTTCCTGTGCCACTTATAGCAATATCCAGGTTTGCACTATTTATATTTCCGATCACTGCCAGGTCTCCCGTGCCGCTGAGATGTAGATAGTCTGCAGTTGGTGCACTGATATTAACCGTTATTTCTTCATTTGATTTTATACGTACGCCATCTCTCACTTTTACTAACAAGTGCCCATTTGATTTAGTGACTTGAATTACATCGAGTATGTTCCGTTGTGCCGTTATTTCAACCTTATAAACCGGATCAATTTTATAATAGATCTTACCACCGATACTTGCTGATACACCGGAAAAATCTATGATGTTCCGGGTTTCAGTTTGCAGGTCTCCCTCTCCCACTACTTTTTTGCAGGAAGAAGCTGTAAGTAAAGCTGCGGCTGCTGCTAACATAAAAACTAGTTTTTTCATTTTATTTTGATTTCTGCTTTGATAATTAAAAATTCAATTTTATACTACAGGATTTATCAGCCAATTTGATACCTACTCAATCCTTTTTTTAAGATCGGAGATATATCACCCGTATTTTATCCTATAGTATAACAACTAAAGAAAGACCTACCCCTATGCGTTAGCATTTTTTTTAGAAGAAATTGATTCCGGCATTCCATCCAAACCAGCCAGTAACCTTATGGCTGAATTTCAGTAACCTTATGGCTGAATTTTGTGGTATTATAGTGCGAAGGAGGGACAGGGAAACGATAGCCGCCAAAAGCCACATCCTGATCAGTTACGTAAACTGAATAAGAAGGACCCCCAAACAGGGAAATATATTTTCCAAGCTTGATATTGAAGTTGAGATCGAACCTGTTTAAAAGATTGAGATAGTCCCACGAACCGAGATAGAGGTATTGACAGCTTAATTCAGGATTAATAGATAAGGTTTTCTTTTTATTCAATGACAGTTCACTGCCAAGACCATATCCAAAAGAATAAACTTTGTTACTGTCGCTAAGATTTACACCCGCCCTGAGTATGCTGTACAATTTTGAATTGCCCGTTTTAAAAGCGGCATTCACATTTTCAACCTCATTAGCAGAAAAACTGAGTTTATGATAACCTTTTATAATAATATTGATCAAACCAATGCTGTATCCTGCTGATGTATCGGCAATATTAATAAGCCCGATCTGCAGCCCTTTTAATTTTTTTGCATAATTAACAACACCGGCTATTTGTACACCATTCATTTCTCTATTACTTATGTTAGAGACACCCGCTATTTGCACCCCACTTGCTTTTTCTTTGGAGAAATTTCCAATACCAGCAACCTGGAAACCTTTTACACTATCTGATACATGATTATATATTCCGGCTGCCTGGAAACCGTGCATTTTTCCAGTCACAAAATTATTAATACCGGCAGCCTGGAAACCATATACATTATCCTGAACAAGGTTATTTATACCAGCCACCTGGAAACCTTTTACTTCACCACCTACTGAATTAAATAAACCGGCGGCCTGGAAATATTTTACATCTTTTTGATCAATATTAAATAAACCACCAATTTCAAAACCATTTGTTCCTGCCGTGTAACCGCCGAATATGTTCAATGAAAAATTATTGATCACCTGTGAATTCAACTGGCCATGAGTACTTACGCCCGGCACAAGTGAAATTTGGAAAGGACGTGTAGTAAAAAAATTCTTTAAATTAAGACTCTGCACTTTTTGTTTACCTGAAAGCAAAAATCTTCCTACACCGGTTTGTTGCACTTTGATGGAATCATTGGAAACAGGTAACTGCTGTTCTGTAGTATCTGTGGGCACTTGTAATGAGTCCGGAGCCAGGTAATCTTCTGGTTTTATCACCGTATTATTTTCCGGAATTTCAACCGGCATCATTGTAATAGACAATTGCTGATCAAACCGCGGTTGAATTTTTATTGTGGTATCTTCATAAAATTCTTTACTTACTGTCAATTCAGCGGTACTTGTTTTACTGCTTTTGAGTTTTATCTTGAAAAAACCATCTTCATTGGTTAAAGCCGAAGCAAGCATCTTTTTTTCATAGATACTGGCTTCACTGATTGCAGCGCCTGATTGTTCATCGTACACAAAACCACTTACTGAATAAATTTTTTCTTCTGTTATTCCCTTCTGTGTCACCAGTGTCATCCTGATCGGGGCTTTACGTATGATGATATAGTTACCACTCTCTCTGAATTCGTAAGTGTTATTAAACAATTCGGTGAGAATTTCTTTTACCGTTTTATTCGATGCCCTGAAGCTAACAAGACTGTCTTTCTTAACAATGCTGGAATTATAAGAGAAATAAAAATCGCCTTTGTTGCTTAATATCTCAAGCACATTCTCCAGCCGCTGCCTGTTTACATCAAGCGAAATGTTTTTCTGCAGAATAGCCTGGCTATAAGATGCAGAACTGATAAAAATAAAAAGAATGGTAAAATAAAAAACCGTACTAAGCTTCATGACTATAAATCTGGGTTATTGTAAAATGATCTGTCCGTCTTCTTTTTTGATAACTGTTATATCAAGTGTGAGGTGTATGACTTCTAATACTTTTTCAAGGGATTCATTATAAAAAGTAGTTGTGATCTGCATATTATTCAATTCTTTTCTGCCAATGATTATTTTGGTACCATAAGCTTCGTTCAGCACCTGTACCAGTTTCCATAGAGGAGTATCATCGCAAACAAATTCTTTTGTACGATAATAATTGTATAGCTTATCAGTCACTTTTTGTTTGGTAGCGACACTGTCGTTTGTATTGATCATTATTTTTTCACCAGGATTTAATTCAACTGTCTTCCCTGCTCTTGTCACTCGTACAATACCGGTCTCCACAACAACTTCTGTATTCCCATTTTCATTTTTTATATTAAAAGATGTTCCTACTACTGTTACCTGTACATCATTTACTGAAATGATAAAGGGTTTTTTCTTATCAGGCGCCACATTAAAGAACGCTTCACCTTTCAAAGCAATAGCTCTTGTATTGCCCTTGAATTTAGAAGGATAAGTAATAGTTGATCTTTTATTTAATGTAATTACTGAGCCATCCGACAACGTATCGATCAAAACATTTTGCCCGGTTTGAGCAACCATTTCTTTTGGCGCAGTATTTTTATTAACCAACATAAATAAAGTAATGCCAAGGCCGGTAATCAAAATGATCGATGCGGCGATCCTAAGCCAGGAAAAACGTGGTTTTAAAATTTTAGCAGGCACATGTCCTTCGGTGATCCTGTTCTGAAATCTTTCCCATGCCTTATTCACATCAACATTTGATTCCGAAGCAAGTGCTTTACTCTGATCCCAGATCTTTTTAAACTGGTTGTAATATTCCTGGTGTGTTTCATTCCCCTTCATCCATTCTGTCACCGATTGTTCTTCGTCAGGAGATGCTTCACCAAGCAGGTGTTTCACCAGCAGGTCATCATCAATATGGTAAAAATTTTGTTCCAGCTTAGTGGTATTAATTATGAATAAATAATAAAATAAATATCAGGAAGTCAGCCAATTTCACCCGCAACAATTTTAATGCTTTGCTCATTTGGTTCTCCACCGTTTTTATTGAAATACCAAGCTTATCAGCGATCTCCCGGTATTTCAATTCATCAAAGCGGCTCATTTGAAAAACAGTTCGACATTGTTCCGGCAATTCATTTAGTGCCGCACGAATTTTCTTTTCCAGTTCCCCGGCCATTATTTTTTTTGCAGGATGTTCCACTTCATTTTTCATATTATAAGCAACACTCAACTGGTGATCTGATCTCACTTTCTGATGTTTAATATAATTAAGGCTTTCATTGTGCACTGCACGGTATAAATAAGAAGAAACAGACCCTGTTAATGAAAGATTTTCTCCACGGAAATTTCTACTATTTCTTTCCCAAAGCTTAAAAAACACCTGTTGCACTATTTCTTCCGCCTGTATCTCATCCTTTAGTATGGTAAAAGCATAGGCATGCAGTCGTTTAAAATATGTTTTAAACATCTGTTCAAAGGATGCTTCATTCCTTTGTGCCAGTAATGTGCCAATGGATTCGTTGTCCAGTTCCATTCCTTGTGCCCGGTATAACGGTTCTATTAATAAAGCTGCGCCCAAAAATACTTTTTAATATAACAACTGAAGGAGCATTTACCCCTATTAAGGTTCAAAAAAATTAGCAGATATATGCAGGAAGAAGGTTTGTGTTGTTAGGTTGGTGTGACTGTCAAGCAGTTATTTTATTCTTATTTTTTTAATGCCCAAAAGATTCCTTTCACATTTGCTTGCCACTGTGACAACAAGCCGACTAGAATGATCTCCTCAATTAATTCTAACATGGTAACAATAGTTGCGGCATAAAATAGAATAAGGTTTGGTTCTTCTGTAAAGAATACAAGTATTAAAAAAATACCCTGCAACAAAGCCGCGGTTTTTGCAAGATAAGTGTGAAAGTTGGTCATTTTTCTATAACGGATAAAAGCATATGTAGTTTGAATAATAAACAACACAAAAAGTATGATGAATATGATAACATGTTGTTTTATAAATTCAAGTTTCAAAACAAACAAAGCGATAAGGCCCACCAATACGGTAAGATCATCGCCAATGGAATCGAGCTTTGCCCCCAGGATACTGGTGACTTTAAATTTCCGGGCAAGATAACCATCGATCAGATCAGTAAAAAAGCTTATACCCAGCAGCCATTTGAATATGCCATACTGTTTGGTAAAAAGCAATATTAATAAAACAGGGGCAGCAATTATCCTGTAAAGCGTAACACAATTAATCACATACCAGGCTTGCTTATGTGTGTTAGTTTTCATGGATGATTACGCTGTTTCATGACTCAAAAATTACAATTTATGTGGATAATTCATAGAATAAAATGAAGTATATATTTTCATTGCTGCATGGTTGTTGCTTGATAAGCCCGCCGACTCGTATTTAAAATTCCAAATCCAGTTTTGTGATGAGAGTATTTGAAGAAAGAGAAAAAAAACATCTTAATTCTGTAAGGAAAAACACTGAACTTCTTGTTATTGAACCTCCGAGATCACTTTTTAAAGTGGTTGTGAATAATTACAGACAACAGGAAGGGTTTTTCGATAATCAGAAGAAAAAAATTGTTGAAACGACTATGAGCGAGGAACAAGGTTTACCACAACAACCCGCCGGTTATCTTAAATTCCCGCAATATGATTGGTTTTGAAGCTACATACACCTCATTAAAATAATAATTGTTAGTTGACCAGGATGATGTTTTGCTGCCTTTGAATTCTTGCAAACGGTTGTTTAATTTATTTATTCGTTTAATGTCCTTGCAATCTTTTCAATATTTAGACTATGGGCCATTGCATCAAATATTGATTTATATGTTCCCGCTTTATCATAAACTGTTTCGTGATCTCCCTGTTCTACTACTCTTCCTTTTTCTAACACAATGATCTTATCGGCATCTATGATCTGGGAAATACTATGTGATATAATGATCACGGTACGGTCCTTCTTGATAGCATCAAGACTATTTTTTATTTGCTCTGTAGCGATCGCATCAAGGCTGGCAGTAGGTTCATCTAAAAAAATAACAGAGGGATCTTTTAAAAACAAACGTGCAATAGCGATGCGTTGTTGCTGTCCACCAGACAAAAGTTTTGCTTCTGACAAGTACTGCTGTGGTAATTGCAATATTTCGTTATGGATATATGCTTTCTGCGCAGCAATTTGTATCTCCTCCATGGTTGCACCTCTTTTACCATAACCAATATTCTCAGCGATCGTTCCTTTGAAAATATGACTCTTCTGCAATACAAGACCGATCTCATTACGTAATTCTTTTGTATTATAATCTCTGAGTGAAAAGCCATCTAAAAATATTTCACCTGATGTTGGTTCATAAAATTTATCCAGCAGGTTAATGAGTGTGCTTTTACCTGCTCCCGATAATCCTACCAGTGCGGTGATACACCCGGGATCTATATCCACATTAACATTACGCAAAGCAGGAGTACCATTTGGATAAGTAAATGACACATTCTTAATTTCAAAATGGCCATTTATTTTTTCAGGAACATACTTACCTGATTGTTCTTTTTCGTCATCCGCATCCATAATATCAAAGAAACCTTCCGAATATATAAGGGCATCATTTACCTCATCATAGATGCGATGCAGTTGACGAATGGGAGCAGAAACGTTATTGAATAATAGAATATGAAACATGATAGCGCCAATCGTCATATTCCCTTCCAATACAAAATAGGCAGTGAGAATGATAATAAAAACTACGCCGATCTGTTCAATGAAGTTTTTAGCACCATCAAAAATAAAACTTAGTTTCCTGGTTTGCATTTGGTTGGTCGTCATTTCCAACTGCAATGCATTTTGTTTTTCCGACTCTTCTTTTTCCCTGACAAAAGATTTGATGACATTGATGGATTCAATGATACTGATTATGCCACTGCTCTTATTCTCCCGGTATGTTTTCATCCGTCGCCGGTAGCCGCCTAATTTTTTTGCTTGCTGCTGACTGACATAAAAATAAACTGGCACAAGGCAAAGGCCGATCAATCCAACATACCTGTTTGCATTGAACATTAGCAACAGCGCTATTATTGAACTTGCAAATAAAGGCAGTATGTCAATAAAAAAATTCTGTACAAGTCTTGTAAGGCTTTCTATTCCGCGGTCAATTCGGGTTTGCAGTTTACCACTTTCATTTTCAGAAGATGTATAAAAAGCCATTCGATAGCTAAGCACCTTTTCAACTATTTGTTGCGCAAGATCACGGGATACATATATGCGCAATTTTTCACCATAAAATTTTTGCCCAAATTGTACAAATGCGTTAACTAACTCTTTTAATAATAAAATAATACTGATAGTAAGAAGAAGTGAAAAGCCTTTATTGAGCGGTTGATCTGCTAAAGCAAGACCATTAATGTGATCAACAGTGTATCGCAATACGATCGCATTTACCTGGGCGGCAAAAGAACCTATAGCAGTAAGAATAAGAGTAGCCGTTACAAGTTTTCTATATGGTTTTACATAGGGCCATAAGTGTTTAAAAACATTTCCTAACGTCATAATGCAATCTAATCAATAATAGTATGCAGCTCCTGAACAGAGCTGCATACATAATTTTCCAATAACTATTAACTATTGAACTATAATCCAAATACCCTGTTGAACATATTTCCAGTTCTCGAAAATCCTCTGCCACCGCTAAGCATGGAGATGATCGATCCTAGTCCTAGTCCTCCTCCTCCACCCATACTAAATGGATTTAATGAAGAACTCAGGCCCCTGCTTTGCCGACCCCTTATAAGATTAGCTAATATCATTGGGCCCGCAATACTTAATAAACCTTTTGTAAGACTATTTATATTGATCCCTGATCTTTTCAATTTATCATCTAGTCCAAGCTTTGATAAAAAACTTGGATGAGTAACTTCTTCCGGATCTGGCTTTACTTCTGCCGTTTTTTTGACAAACTGGTCGAGCAGGCTAAACTGTTGCTGATCGATGCCAAGATAATGAGCTATTTTTTCAACATTCGCCTTCTCTTCATCTGAATAATTTTTATCTGCCTGGCCAAAACTGATAAGGTCAGTGACCAACGAAAATTTCAGATCACTGTCTTTTAATATATCAAGACATCTTTTCAGCTCTTGTCCCGTAAGCTCTGTTGCTGCACGACTCACCGCTTTCTTTTGCTCATCAGAAAGATCAGCTGATTCAGCTAGTGCCATTATATATTCCATTTCTTCTTCTGAAGCTGCCCGATCTGCAGTAGCTATTGATGATACCGCACCAATATAGGCGCCTTTTTCAAGGTCGCTATAGTCTTTTAGTAATTTTTCCATAATGAAAGTTGTATTTAATGTTTTATGAAATGATCATACAAAGCTTTTTATTGCATTTATTATGCCATCAGGGCAACTGTGAATAATGAAGTCAGAAGTCAAACGTTAAACGAAAATAAAAGTGCTGCTGTGAGTTCAATAAAATGAAGACGAGTCATTTGGCAAATTCAAATACTTTTCCTGTAGTTGAGAAATGAGAATTAAGGGGCTTAAAAGATTATTCAATACTTCTTCATGATCTTTATCAGCATGTTTGCAATGATCTCATAACCTTTATCTGAGGGATGGAGACCATCATAAGTCATATCGATCGCATCTGTGGGATAAGGATATTCATCTGTTTCAGGATTGAAAGGAATATCAATGAAATCAGGATAAGAGTAATTTTTATAAAGACCAGTTGCGGGATCTTTTAAACGTTTATATTTTACCAGGTAATTTACAGCTAATTCTTTTTTATGATAGAGATCGACAACCTTAAAATGTTCATACTGCCCGACACTCTCAATGGCTGCGGCAAACTGTTCTAGTGTAAAACCATTCTTTGCCCTGTATGAACCGTACGCATTATTTTTTGGATTGCTTATATACACGAAATCTGCCCGCTGCATAGGTGTGATCAAAATGATCTTTGCTTTATCATTCAAACTGCGGATCTTATCAATAATGATTCGAAATGAACCATACAATGTTTTACTGCCCGTATTGTTTTTATAATCAGTAAAACTTCCCAATGTGTCTGCATGCCACCAATCATTGGTACCCAGAAAAACAGAATACACATCAGACTTTACCAACCCGAGCTTTTCAATATTAGTTGCAATTCTTCCTGATGTCCATCCATTGTGCCCCTGGTTTATAAAATGAATATTCGGCAATGCTTCAGTTACTCTTGTCATATACCCCTTACTGATCCGGTCTCCTGTTTCATTGGGATGATCGTTCAAATAAGTAATTGAATCACCAATAGCGGTCGATGTAATTTCTTTCTTTGTAAAAGAAGTAAAGAATGATATTACAATGAATAAGACAAATAGTTTTTTCATATATGCAGATTCATGATCAACGATCATTCCGGTCACTTCAGCTGACACAGGAACTGATACAGTTTTTCAATATCATCCTTTTTATTAAAGTTGACCTTGTTTTCTTTTAAATAATTTTCAATGGTTCGTTGCTCTTTGGGGAAAAGCTGCAATAATCCTTTTTTACTGGCTGGAACAAACAAGTTGTATTTATCTCCGAAGTAATACTGTGTTTCTTTTCGTAACAGAATATCTTCGTTCATTATTAAATTTTTACTTTTTGCTGCATCACGTTCATCTGTATAGGAGCTAAAAGAAGTAACAGCAACAGTGGTAGTAGGAGTATTGTGAGTTCCTATCTTGCGGATATCGGCAAGCACCCAAAATTGTTTTTCAGTCAACTTTATTGCCCCATCGTTCGCAATTTGCCGCAAACATCCTTCACCATAATAAAAAGTGTCCCGGTCAATGATTATGAATTTGATATTCTTTTCGTCAGCCAGTGCAAGAGTATCTCCTTTGGGATTGATAAAAAGCATTTGTCCGTACAGGCGGTTATAGTTCATTTTGCCTGCAGCCTTTGAACCATCTCGCAGAAAAACTTTGCCATTTGTGAACTGGGAGTAATGATATATGTCAGCTGGTGTAAGAACATCCTTAATACTCTGGCCTGTTTTAATGGTGACAATGGTCGAGTCCTGCGCAGACAGATCTGCATAAACGATCAAACTAAGAAGCAACGATACCAGTGCTTTCATGATATGGCTTAAGTGGTGTATAATAAGTTTGATCGAGTCATTATTTTATACCGGCCGTTTTGAAGACCGGTTAAGCTGAAGTATGAACTGACACAGTTTTTCAAGATCATCCTTTTTATCAAAGTTGACCTTATGTTCATTTAAATAATTCTCAATGCGCTGCTCGTCTTTGGGAAAAAGATCGAATAATTTCTTTTTGCTGGCACGGACAAAGTGGTTGTATCTGTCTGCAAAGAAATATTGTGTTTCTTTCCGCAACAAAGTCTCTGCGTTCATTATTAATTCTTTACTTTTTGCTGCGTCTTGTCCATTTGAAAAATAGCCTACAGAAGTAATAGCTACAGTATTTGTAGGTGTGTTGAACGTACCCATCTTTCTGACATCTGCAACTTCCCAAACTTTTTTCTCGGCAAGTTTTATAACGGTATCGTCAGCAATAAGCCTTAAATATTCTTCGTTATAAAAAAATATGTTCCAATCATTCACGATGTATTCGATGTTCTTTACTTCAGTCAGTGCAAGAGTATCGCCCTTCTCAGTGATGAACAACATTTGATCATACAAGCGATTATAATTCATATAAGGGTCCGCCACTTTGCCATCTTTAAAAAGGATCTTGCTATATACAAATTGCGGATAAAAATATATGTCAGACGGCTTGAGAACATCCTCGATCTTCTCCCCTGTTTTAACAGTAACATATGTTGAATCCTGTGCCGATATTTCGGTGTAGCCGATCAAAATAAGGAACAACAATAGCAGTACTTTCATCACATTGTTTAATTAATGTATAATAAAATTAATCATAAATCATTAAACAGAGACTGGCAACATTTAATTTGTTTTTTTGCCAAAGAGACACAGTATCCATAGAGAAAAATATAAACGTTCTCATGGGTCTAGTATCGCCCTCGTTATTTTGATCTTTCATCCGATAGCTACCGGCTGAAAGATTAACTTCGGAAACAAATACTGTTTTCATGAAGATCATTTTTATAATCATTTTACAAACTATTTTCATGAACAATTTTGCCCAACAACCGATCACTTCAGGCGTCTTTCACTGGAATGACCTGCCTGTTAAAAAAGACAAGGATCGGGAAAGCCGAAAAATTTTCGAAGGCTCTACTCCGGAATTTGAATATTTCGAGATACATGCAACAACACAATACAAAGGCGCTGTGCCCAGGCCACCACATGCACAGGACAGCATAGAAGAAGTGATCATTATTAAAGAAGGAACACTTAAATGTACAATTGGTAACCATACTTCAACACTCAATACAGGCAGCGTATTGTTAATACCGCCATACGAAGAACAATTTTTTGAGAATACCGGTGACGACCCGGTTACTTATTATGTGTGTATGTTCAGGTCAAGAAAAGGAGCAGATATGGAACGAAGCAAAAATGCGGGTGGCACATTACTTTTAAAATATGACTCTCTTGCTTATACAGAAAATAATAATAAAGGCACTCGTAAATATTTTGACAGGCCAACGGCCATGTGTGATAATTACGAAATGCATATTACATACCTGAAAGAAAAAGGACCGAGCCATGCACCACATCAGCATGTGGATACAGAGATCATTTTGATGATCGACGGCGAATCTGAAATGATGATCGATGGGAAAAATTATAAAGCCGGCCCCGGTGATCTGTATGTTGCCGTAAGTGGTCAGTTGCATGGCATCAGCAATGCCACCAATAAACCTTGCAGCTATTTTGCTTTTAAGTGGAGATGAATAAATACCGTAATATTATTCAGCAAAAAATTTCCTTATATCAGCAGACAGCTTGATCATGTCCGGTTCATGGAGGTACATCATATGACCTGCTTCGTAATAAGTTTTAGTAACTCTCTCTTTGATAATACCATTTCTTGAAAAAGTATATTCAGTGTCGAAGAACGGGCAGATCAGATCATAATAACCACTTGCAACAAGTACTTTCATGGCAGTATTACGCCGCATGGTTTCAGCTAATTGTCGTGCAACATTTACAGGAAACGGTTCCCAACCTTTTCCATCTGGTGTTGTTCTCCAACGCCATTTTTCATTCACTGCACCATTAGAGGTAAGATAAGGCCTGTCCATTGTAATGTTCAATACAGATGCATAATAATGATTCAACGCAGCTGTATAAGCACCATCAACGTGGTAACTGGCAGGATCCCCTAAATGTGGTTCCTGCGTTATATCATCCGTTTCATCACCGGTAAATCTTCCATCTAACCGGCCAACAGACAAACCCTGGTCAGCCAATAATTGTTTTTGAAAACGTGGCATCAGTATCATCAGGTTCGATCGCAGAATATATTCTTTAGTGAGCCCCGTAAAATACACCAGCTTTTGTGCGATAGCATTTTTTTCTGTACTGTCTAATAAATTGCCTTTATATAGTGCAGGTGCATAAACGTTGTAAGTAAACTGCCTGCATTCTTCAACAAATGCTTCCAAAGGTTTGCCTGCTCCTGCTTTTTTATGATACCATGCTGTAGCAGCCATGCTCGGTAAATAAGTAAGGAACGAAGTAATGTTATCATTTATAGAAGTAGAACCTGTATAATCCAATGCCTGGGAAATTAATATCAATCCGTTGAGTGACATAGTTTGGCCGTCGCTTTCTAATGTATTGGCCACTGCCACTGCACGGGTGGTACCAAAACTTTCACCCGCAATATATTTAGGAGAGAACCAGCGTTTATTTTCTGTGATCCATAGCCGTATGAATTTAGCAATTGATGACGCATCTTCATTCAATCCCCAATATTCTTCAACTTTACCTTTACCGATAACACGACTGTAACCAGTTCCTACCGGGTCGATAAAAACCAGGTCAGTGAGATCGAGCAATGCATTTTTATTTTCAGTAAGCACATAAGGTGCAGCGCCATCGTCTTTTTTTGCATCCGCATCTACTTTTACTATTTGCGGACCAAACATTCCCATCTGCAACCAAACAGAAGCTGAACCCGGGCCGCCGTTGAATACAAATGTTACCGGTCTTTTTGTAAGATCAGTAAGTCCTTCCTCTGTATACGCTACTGACCAGATAGAAGCTACTGCTTCGTCTTTATCATTTTTTAAATGTATCTCACTGGCGGTAGCTTTATAGGAAATGGGCTTTCCTCCGAATGTGCCCTTATGAATAGTTACAAAACTTTTGGCTGGTAAAACTGGTAGAGTGCTGTCTTTTTTTTCCTGCGCAAACACAGGGAATGTCAGCATTATAAAAAAGAGGAATTGAAATACTCTTTTTCGCAAGAAGTATTGGTTATGCATTGGTGGCGGTGGCTGATTGGGTTATAAAAATTATGAGCCCTGGAATTAATTGCTGGTAAATTTATGAATTAACAAACAGTTGAAAGAAAAAGACTACATTTAACATTCACCACTTTATTCATCCCCTCTAAGCTTGTATAAAGCGAAAACTTTTATTTGATCTTTTGTATTTATTTTTTAACCACATCCGATCCTGAATTATTTCGGAAAGGATATAAATTTTAAATTATGTTAGTAATTGCGCAACACACCAACATCACTGACCCTGCAGCTTTCTGGGCAAAGGCACAATCTGTAGTCGGGAATACACCTGCAGGCAGCAGCGTTCTATCTGTTTTCCCATCACAGGATGGAAAGACGGGCACTTGTGTTTGGGAAGCAAACAGTGCTGATCAACTTCAAAAATTTCTTGATGGTGCATCAGAAGGCCTGGCCACTAATTTTTGCTATGAAGTAAATGAAGTGGCTGGCATTGGTTTGCCCGATAGAAAAAAAGAAGTCGCATTGAACTGATCCTATTTTGTGTTTTAAAAATTTATGAGCTGCCAGTGCAGCTCTTTTTTATTTAGACAGATTATACACTATAGGTAGTATTCAGTTCGGGTTTGAACTATAAAGTCATTAAGACACAAAGCTGCACGAAATAAATTCTTAGTGATACTTAGAGCCTTTGTGTCTTTGTGGTTCGTGGAGCGATTGGCATTTTATAATTCTCTGCACTCGTATCCACTGCAGGAACCGAGAATAAAAAAATCTGCAGGACGAGTATCCCGCAGATCAATTTTAAAAGACATAGCCCGATACTATTATCTTACCATCTTTTATTATCGGTACGGGTTGTTTTTTCTTTTGCTACTGAAACTGATAATGCTCTTCCTTCAATTTCTTTATTGTTCAGTGCCTTCATTGCGGCCTGTCCTTCTGCAACAACATCCATTTCAACAAAACCAAAACCACGGCTTCTTCCGCTTTCCCTGTCATTGATCACTTTTGCAGAAGTGACATTACCAAATGGCGTAAACAGATCTCTTAAGGCTTCCTCATTTGTGTGAAAGCTTAAATTTGAAACATACATGTTCATAATAAATAATTTAAAATAATAAAATAAATACTTCCCGCTTACAACGGAACAGTTGTGACTAAAATCAGAGACAAAGAGTAAAGAAGGATAAATTAATACTGAAGGAAAAAGTAAAAAATTTGAAGCGGTCTTATACTGAATGTGAGCCTAATTAAATCGCACATAGTAAAGATAGACTAATAAAAGACAATAAGCTAATCTAATTAAACAGGTAGTTTCTCTATTATGATTTTGAACCACAAAGTCACTAAGACACCAGACTGCACAAAGTAAATTCTTAGTGATACTTAGAGCCTTTGTGTATTTGTGGTTCTTTTGAGAAGCTATTTTTCATTTACCTGTAATTCTTCCCATTCAGTAGTTCCATCTTTCTTTCTTGTGAATTCATAAGCTGAAGTAGTGCCGATAACAATTTCTGCTGTTGTATAAATCTTACATCCTTCCAATAAATGACCGCCAATTGTTTTACCGGTACTATCGCTGATGCTAATATGCAGGTGACTGCCATTAACTGAAACCGTACCTGTAAGACTTACAATTTCAAAATGATCGGAACCACGGGTGCCTTGCTGTTGATTGGCAAAGCGTATCGTATAATCAGTAAGGCTGCCTACACAGGTGTTGATCCAGCCGGCTGTAATATTTTTCTCTTTCACAATAGCTTCAATACTCTTACGAAGATCTTCACCGGGCTTGAGACGAAAAACATATACCTTATTGTTATCCATTTTATATTGTTTTTAGTTCCTGCCTTCAGATCATTGACCTATTAATTTCAACGCTGCTTCTTTATCTTTTTCAAAAATTTTAAGCTCAATGCCAGAGACAGGATCCAGGCCAAGCACATTTTCATCTGTGAGAGATGATGTAATACCATGTTCTTCCAGCTTATTCTGCATTGCCTTTGCCTCCATGAGATCTGAAAAGGTTTGCAGTACAATTGTTTTATCCTGTTGCATAATTATTAATTAAGTGAGTAATTTATAGAGGACCACACATTGCAAATTATGACAAAATAAAAGATCACCCTGAATTACAACTTGTCCCGCCTTATGCAGGAGACTCAGGCCAGCATTTATTGTATTTTTTATTTATGGAAAACAAATGGGAACACTACCGACAGCAGAGGAATTAGGAAGGATAAAATTCGTTGAGCCACCCATTTTCTTTTGCCGACACATAGGCTGCATTTTTTCTCAGCGAAAACTCAGATCTGTTCTTGTATTTTAAGGACTCTTTCCTACATGCCTCTTTATCATCTCTCCAATAACCATTTGGTAGCTTTTGTAATTTCATATGAGAACAAAATTCGTTAAGCCATCCATTTTGATGCGATATATCATAAGCCCTAGGACTATTTTTTTGAAACTCAGTTCTTGTTTTATACTTCCATGCTTCAGTTTTACATTTTTCTTTTGTCCAATAACCCTTTGGCTTTAGTATAGAAGTCATGTGAGAACAAATATCATCAAGCCAACCACTTTTCCGTGACTTATCGTAAGCACCTGCGCTATTTCTCGCAAACTGAGTTCTTGTTTGATACTTCCGTGCTTCTTTTCTGCATACTTCTTTTGTTAAAGAACCATTTGGTATTTGTAATAAAGGCATGTGAAAACATAACTCTTTTAACCATCCATTTTTGCGTACAGCTGTATATGCCGTCCCGTTACTTTTCTGAAATTCAACCCTGCTTTTATATTTTAATGCTTCTTTTCGCAACTCATCTTTTGTCCATTTTATTACATTCCCACCAACAGAACCTGCTTTCGATTTATTTAAAACAGACCAACCGTTTTCTTGATATAGTTTTATATATCTGGCCTCTTGCTTTACCGCATTATCAACAGAAATGTAATCTGTCAGCAGTCTTATTGAAGGATTCAATTCTGTTTGAGTTATATGTTTTGTCACTGCATCATCTAGGTCTGCTTTTCTTCTAGTTTTTCGATCTTGTATATTATAAGTTAATCCAACATAAACTGCTCTATCGGGAAATTCATAAGAATAAATAAGTTTATGGCGTCTATCGCCCAATCTTATCATGTGTGAGCAAATTTCTTTATACCATCCATTCTTCTTGGCTTTATTACTAGCACTCCCGCTTTTTTTATTAAACTCTGACCTTGTTTCAAATTTCAATGCTTCTGAGTGACACCTTTCCTTAGTCCAATAATCATTAGGCTTTTTAACAACTGTCATATGTGAACCAATTTCATTTAGCCAGCCACTTTTTAAAGCCTTATTATAAGCACCTCGGCTCTTTTCTTGAAATTCATTTCTTGTATTATACTTTTTCGATTCCTGATGACACTTTTCTTTTGTCCAGTAATTAGCCGGTTTTTGACGTGGAATCATATGAAGCATTTAACAATTTGTCGTTAGAATCAGGCAATGAATAAAGTTAGCAGAATAATAAACAGAACGTACAAGAGTGCGACGCAACGGAAGTTTAATAGTAGTAATACAGCATGGCAAATAATCATCACTTCAAAGATTCATCTTCTTCATCTCTCCCACCGCATAATCACAAGCTCTTGCTGTTAACGCCATATAATTGAGTGAGGGATTCTGGCAGGCACTGGATACCATGCACGAACCATCGGTAACAAATACATTGGGCACTTCATGCAATTGGTTCCATTTATTCAACACAGAAGTTTTGGGATCATGGCCCATGCGTACTGTACCCATTTCGTGATTGGCATTGCCGGGGAAAGATATGGCGCCATTCACTTTTATATTTTTAAATCCGGCTCCTTCCAGCATTTCTTTTATCGTCACCTTCATATCCTCATGCATTGCTTTTTCATTGTCTTTGAATTCACAATCGAAATTGATCACTGGTCTTCCCCAATTATCTTTTTTGTTTCTATCCAACGTGATACGGTTGTCCGCATAAGGAAGACATTCACCATAAGCATTCATACTCATTTGCCATGGGCCCGGCTCACACAATGTTTCTTTTAATTCAGCCCCCATCATATTATCAGTCTTTGCCGAAGTCCTGTATGCATTCGCTCCCACATGATAGCCGCGGATAAAGTCTGTTCTTTTCTCTTTTATATTTCTGAAACGTGGAATAAATAACGGCAAAGGCCTGGAGCCAAAATAATATTTGTCTTCAAACCCTTCTACCTCGGCGGTTGCGTTTAGTCCTTTATGATGATCCATCAGGTTGCGGCCAACCTGGTCGCTGCCATTTCCTAATCCATTGGAAAAACGATTGGATGTTGAATTCAACAGGATGAACGCGGTGGCAACGGTAGAGGCATTAAGAAAAATAATGCGTGCAAAGAATTCTTCTGTTTGTTTTGTTTCCGTATCAATGATCTCAATACCGGTTGCTTTTTGTTTTTGTTCATCATAGATCACCCTGTTCACCAGCGAATGTGGCCGCACAGTAAGATTGCCTGTGGCATAAGCAGCGGGCATCGTACTTGCATTGGTACTGAAGTATGCGCCCCATGGACAACCACGATGACAAAGATTTCTTGCCTGGCATTGTCCCCGGCCCTTTACCGGTTGGGTAAGATTAGCCGATCTGCCAATGATAACGTGACGGTCATTAAATTTTGATTCTACCTGTTGCTTGAAATATTTTTCCACCACGTTCATTTCAAATGGCGGTTGAAATTTTCCATCGGGCAATGTTGGTATGCCATCTTTATTTCCACTTACACCGATATAGGATTCTACATAGTCATACCACGGCGCAATATCTTTATAACGTATCGGCCAGTCCACACCATGTCCATCTTTTAAATTGGATTCAAAATCAAGATCACTCCAGCGGTAAGTGGCACGGCCCCATAAAAGCGAACGACCACCAACGATATCACCTCTTATCCAATCAAAACGTTTTGTTTCGTCATACTTGTTCTCCTGGTCGTTGATATAAAAATGTTTGTTATCCTCCCGGTAAGAGAAGTGCCGGCTTTGAATAAAATTATTTTGCTTTTCTTTTTGTGTAAGATTTCCGCGATGTGCAAATTCCCATGATGGTGTTGTTGCAGTTGGATAATCTTTTACATGTTCAATATTACGCCCACGTTCAAGCACCAAAACTTTTAATCCTTTTTCGCAAAGTTCTTTAGCGGCCCATCCGCCGGAGATGCCGGAACCTACTATAATTGCGTCGTATGTGTTTTTATCGGGCATTGATAAATGTTTGTGGTTTGTTGTTTATAGTTTGTAGTTATGGTTTTAAAATGTGAATGTACTTTAATAAGAAGCAAAGTAAAAAAGGAGGCAAAAACTACAAACCACAAACTATAAACTTTAAACTTTAAAATGTTTTTTCATTGCAAGAGGATAATCAGCCAATGCAGTTTCGGGATCTTCAAGTTCGGGGTGCCAAAGTTTTTCCCATTCAAAACTGTAATATCCTTTGTATCCACTCTTTGATAAAGCATCAATTGCTTCGAAGATCGGTACCTCTCCTTGTCCTAATCTTGTGTATTGCGGTTTGCCATCTATCAACTTTGCATCTTTTATATGTGTATGGTGAATATATTTTTTTAAGATCCGGAACATTTCTGACGGAGGTTCTTTTGTGATCGTCCACATATTACATGGATCCCATACCAGGCCAACATTTGAATGAGCAGCATCCTGCATGATCTTTTCAATATCGTGAGTCCATACAAGATCGCCATGCGTTTCCATCAATACCATTGTGCCACTGGCTTTTGCATAATTGCCAAGTTCCATTAATCCCTTTGCAATGAATTCCATCGTTTCATCTTTATCGCGGTCTTTTGGAAGCAGGTTAGGATATACTCTTACATTGGGACAATTCAACTGCTGTGCAAGATCGATAAAGGCTTTGCCATCATTTATATTTTTTTCTCTTTCTGCACCTTCACTAAAATGTAATGTGCTGGATGATCCGAGATCAACAAAGCGAAGTTTTTTATCCTTCATTATTTTCAACGTCGCTTCAATACTTTTGGTATTGCTGAACTCAGGACATTTTGGAAGATCGATTTGCCGTTTCAATCCACGTAATTCTATACCGGTGTACTCATGCTTTACTGCATAGTCTGTTATTTTTTTAAAGTCCCAATCAGGACATGCCAATGTCGAAAATGCTAAAGGAAGTTTGTCTTTTTTAAGATCAAATGAATTTCTTGCAAACGCAGCTCCTAAGAGCAGGGCTGATGATGTTTGCAAGAATTCTTTTCGTGTTGATTGGCGCATCGTGAGTAAGTTAGGGATACGAATTTACAAAACAAAAGGTAAGGATAACCGGCATTTGCCTTAGTTTAATAAATATTAAAATAACCACTAAGACACAAAGTCTCTGAGGATCACTAAGAATTTACTTTGTGAGGCTTGGTGTCCTGGTGTCTTGGTGTCTTGGTGACTTAGTGGTTCAAATCCAAACTAAGTCACTACCTAATTTTTTTTAACTTTAAGAACTAAATCACCGATCATGAGTTTAACATCCCGCAGAGAAGTAATAAAAACATTGGCGCTTGGAACAGGAAGCCTTATTCTTTCTCCCAAAATTTTGAGATCAGCCAATATTTTTAAAAAAGATCGTTTGGGTATTGCATTAGTTGGACTTGGTTATTACAGTACCGATCTGTTGGCGCCAGCGTTACAACAAACAAAACATTGTTATCTCGCAGGAATTGTGACCGGCACTCCGGCAAAAGCAGAAACATGGAAAACAAAGTATAATATTCCTGATAAGAACATTTATAATTACCAGAGTTTTGACCAGATCGCCAACAACGATGATATCGATGTGGTGTATGTAGTGCTGCCACCATCTATGCATAAAGAATATGTAATAAGAGCAGCGAATGCCGGAAAACATGTGTTCTGTGAAAAGCCAATGGCGATGACAGTAAAAGAATGCCAGGAGATGATAGATGCATGTAATAAAAATAAAAGATCATTAGCGATCGGTTACAGGTTACATCATGAACCCAATACACAGGAATACCAGCGTATCGTAAGACAAAAACTTTTAGGGAATGTAAAAAGTGTGGATTGTGCAGCTGGTTACAGGGATGATCGCACAGATCATTGGAAACAAAAAAAAGAAATGGGTGGCGGCGTGCTTTATGATATGGGTGTTTATTCAATACAAGGCGCAAGATTGGGGACGAATATGGAACCGATCGCTATTGTTTCCGCAAATACGTCAACAACAAGACCCGAGATCTATAAGAATGGATTGGATGAAACAACTACTGCTGTTTTGGAATTCCCTAATGGTGTGAAGGCCACAATTAAAACCAGCTTTGGTGAGAATTTAAATTACATGAATATCGTTTGCGAAAAGGGTGATATAAAGATCGCACCATACCAGGCTTATTCAGGTGTAAAAGCAACTAGTCCGCTTGGCGAAATAAACAATCCTTACAATACACCATGGCAGCAAGCCAAACAAATGGACGACGATGTATTATCTATTATGAATGGCAAAGCGATGCTTGTGCCCGGGGAAGAAGGCTTACGAGATATTCGTATTGTGGAAGCTATCTATAGATCAGCAGCAACGAAACAAACGGTGAAATTGGTTTAAATAATTTAAGCGTACATTTTTTGAATATATGTCGCACTGTCTTTAAATTTATCAGGCGCCATCTCAACAAACATGTTTTTTACTCCACCGGTTTTTGCCGCAGCAAAAAATTCTTTCCAGTCAATGATACCCTGGCCAACTGGTACTTCTTTTTTGTCAGCTGTCCAATCAGATAAATGTGCTGAAATAAACCTGCCGGGATATTTAGTAAAATAATCTGCGGCTTTATATCCGTGCACTATTACCTGTGTCTGGAATTGCAACTTTACAAGATCTGGATCGAAGCGGGCAAGTAATGCGTCATAGATAAGTTGTCCATCAATTTTTTCAAATTCAAAATCATGATTGTGAAAACCGGCTTGCAATCCTGCGTTCTTTACTTTTTCTCCTGCTTTATTTAGTTTATCTGCCGCAGCCTGGTAATCACTTATAGTTGCAGTTTTTGGCAACCAGAAAGTAGAACAGATCATTTGAGTCATACCCAAATCTTTTGCGAATTGGATACGATCATCAATATTCTCATCATTGAACTCATTAGCACCAAAATGACAGCTTGGACATTTCATTCCTGCGTCTTCAATAGTTTTTCGAATGTCAGAATTTTTCATTTTTGTGAATGCACCAAAGCCAATTTGTTCATACCCTTTTGGTGAACACATTTCTATTTGTTTGTAGCCCAGGTTCGCCATCATTTTCAACGTGCCCGAAAAATCAGCGCTGAGTTTATCTTTTATTGTCCATGATTGAAAACCAAGAGGCATATTATTAGCTTTAGCGTTTGAAAAAATTTCAGTTGGTAATTTTGATAAAACAAATGCAGCACCTGCAGCTTTTGTTGTTGTTGAGAAAAACTTTCTCCTGTTTATTTTTTTCATAGTAAATTTTTAGTGCTTTGAATTTTACCGCAAAGGCGTAAAGAAATACATCGTAAGATCGCAAAGAGTTCTAAATTTTATTTCCCCTTAATTATTTTTAATCCTAATAATTGTGGTTCTGACTATATCTGATCAGGGCCCCATCCGCTTCTGTATTCTCTTATCAAATATCTATTCGCATCAGCCACATTCGTGATCTTCATGGTTGATGCATCATATCTCAGTAGTTTATTTGTTCTTAGTGCAGCTGCATATAAATTGACTGCTTCCGTTAAATATTCTGCTTCAGAAAAATTACCGGGATATTGTTTACCGGTTTTGCATGCATCCACAAATAATGGAAGCGCAGCAGAAGTTTGTTGTACCTGGTTTTGTGTTGCCGGTGTTGTATTAACTGGTGCTTCTATTTTTTTACCGGAAATAATTTGCGGATTCTGCACATTGAAACCAGCAAGTATCTTTCCACTATCACCAACAAACATCATTCCTTCCTGTGGTAATTCTTTATTGTCACGGGTTAATTCTTCTGGTATTGGTGGTCGCATTCCACCATCGTACCAACAAAGATCAATCGGTCCACGATTTCCATTCGCAGGGTAACTAAAACGAACTGTACTTGCCATTGGAAATGAAAAATCATTATTGATACGATAAGGAATAGCTCCTTTAAAGCCACAAACATGGCTGCGATGCGGTTCAACAACTGTTGGTGATGTTAACTTTAATGCATTGAAAACTGTCCATAAACTATAGTGTCCCATATCAGCCATTGATCCTCCGCCGAAATCATACCAGCCACGAAAAACCATATGTGTATAATCAGGACTATAGGGTCTGTCAGCTTCAGGGCCTAACCAAAGATCCCAATTGAATCCTTCGGGTACCGGCGGTTTGTCGGCAGGCAGATCCGGATATTGTGGCCACACGGGACGGTTTGTCCAGTTATGCACTTCTTTTAATGTACCAATTGCTCCCGCATTTATCCATGCCATCACTGTTTCCATTGAGCCGTTTGAGTCCCATGGTATCAAATGCGTGATGATCTTAGGATTGTTGCGGGCCATCTCGATCGTTTTTTTGCCTTCCACCAAACGATTTGAAATTGGTTTATGCACCAGCACATGTTTACCCTTTTTAATTGCCGCCATAGAAAGAACACCGTGTAAATGATCCGGTGTCATGATCTTTACCGCATCGAGGTCTTTTTGTTTTTCTAAAAGTTCCCGCACATCTTCATATGAGGTGCAGCCCTTATATTTTTCCTGTTTAACTACATTAGTATAATAGGCATCAACGATCGCTTTTCCATTGTCTCTTCCACCAGGAANNNNAATTAAATTATCACCACCCGGTGTCCAATTTGGATCCTGAATTGTTTTCCGTATTTCACTTTTAATGCCTTCAGGTGACCAATCACGATAGCCTTTTGCTTCTTTATTAGGATCACAAACAGCAACAACTTGTATTTGCGGTACAGCAAGCATTGGCAATAATTCCCTTATACCTTGTGTACCTACACCAATATATGCAAGTGTGATCTTATCACTCGGCGCAATAAAATTTGCACCACCCAACACGGCTCTTGGAACAATTGTAAAACCAACTGCTGAAGCAGCAGTCATTCCAACAAATTTTCGACGGGTTAATTGAGAATTGCTTCTGGTATTATTTTCTTTTTGAACGTCATTAACATCGACATCCGTTTTGATATCTTTTTTCATATAGCAACTTTAAGTTAGAGTAGTTACTAAAGTTATGGATTAAAGACAAAAAAAGAGACGGATATTTCAGTCTCTTTAATTATATCAAAACCCTTTTAGGTTTTTACTCTGCCACTCTTTATATCTTTCGGAAATAAAATGAAGGCCTTTCTCACGATATTCTGGTGTACTCACAGTAAAATGATCGCCGGGAAAATATTCAAAGGTCATGTTCGCATTCAATGCTTTCATTTCTTTATCCAGCAAATGAACTGCGCCATTAAGTAAAAAATTATCCTGCTCCCCTACTGTTACACGGATCTTTCCATCCAGGTCTTTTTTTAATTTATCCCAATTAGTGCGGAGATAAAGTGTGAGATCATAATTTTTCCAGTGTTCAAAAACTTTTTGGTCCATAACACCAGTGAACGGATCACAAATTCGTTCAGGGTTTCCATCTGCGCCACGGGCACTGAATACTGCATCGAATGAATGCATTTGTTCACCGCGATAAATAACACGTTCGGCCTGGTAAGCTTGTTTACTGCTTGCCCATGGAATGCTGCCGGCAACAGTAGCCACCATGCGAAGCTTGCCTTTTTTATCATAGATCAGGTTTTCATTTTCGTATAAATTCACTTTCTGGTAATCCCTGAAATCCACGGGATCAGGTGAACTGGCCCAGCAAGCTGCAAAGACAGTTGGATAATGCGATTGCAAATACAATACGGTCCAACCACCACTACTATGTCCCCGTAAGAACCGGGCACCATTGCAACGAAATTTTTTCTCTAATTGCGGAATAAATTCTTTTACTAATGCATCGCCCCATGGACCGTTATTATCACTATTAGCATATACTGAGTGACCCAATGAACAATTACCATCTAAATAAACAGTGATGCATGGAAAAGAATCAATAGCCCTGCTGCGGATAACTGAATCTCCTGAATAAAAATGATAATCACCACCATAACCAGATACAATGAACATTACAGGAAAACTTCTTTGCGGTTCTTTATAATACTCTTCCGGCAAGATCACTGCTGCGTCTACTGTCATCGCTTTATGATGAAATGATCCAAGCAACGTTGATGAAGCTTTTAATTCTTTTACAAATTTCGTCTCCTTAAAAATTGGTTCAGGTACTGCTTCATTGGAAACCAGTGTATATACTTTCGAAAAATCTTTTGTCAGCAATACTTTTTCTGATCTGGAAAACATATTACCCGGGCTTTCGGCAATAGCACGACCGCCCATGTTCCTGTCCCATACAGCCTGTACATAATATTCTCCTCTTTCGATCTCAGACAATTTTACAGGGAAAGAACTTGCCTTATCATCTACAATAACAGCTGCACCCGGTTTAATATTCACTACATCAATCGACATACAAGGAAAAAATTCAATACCCACACCTCCTGATCTTGGTTCAGCGTTGTCTTTGCTCAGATATAAAAAAACTTTACCGGTGAATGGACCTTTGAATACTTCTGGTGTGTAACTAATTTTGAATTGCTGTGCTTGTATTTGCAACAGCAAGCTTAGGAACAGGAATAAAATTGTTAGTTGCTTAAACATGATGATGATTTGAGGAACATGAATGTACTCATTAATTTTTAGGGATCTAAAGGATCGGAGGAATCGCTGGTCAATAAACTTAAGACCCTTTTAGTAAATTCATTTGCCCGATATGATTGGCCATATGCCCGGTACGATTGATCAACACATTCAATTTATTGCGGTGTGGTTCTTTTACAAAATCTTCAGGTGATACTGACATATGCCTGCTAAGCCATCCATTTACATCAGTTGATTGAAAATGGCTATTGAGTTTTGCATTCACTGTTTTTAATCGTTGTTTTAATTCTGTTACCGTAGGAAAGCTTAGCCCTGACTTATCAGGGTTTTTGAGAAATACTTCTTCCATTTCGGGAAATAAGCGATCGCCGAATCCTAATAAAGGCAAGAGACCATCGCTTACTGCAATTAAATGTCCTAGTAAATACACACCGGTATTTCTACCCGGCGCTATTTCCTTTGCCAACTGTTCATCACTTAACGAACTTATAAGTTTATCAAGATAATTATTTTGCGCATCCCATGCCATCAATGACATCTTCACCAATAGATCCGATTGTGTTACCGTTGTACTCATTTTAATTTTTATTAGTTTTTATAATATTCTTTTCGCTGCTCAGGATGATAAACGCTTCTCAAGATCAAGTCCATTTTTATTTGCCGTATCCTTTGCTATCCTTCGCTTTGCTCAGGATGACAAACGTTTCTCAAGATCAAGTCCATTTTTACTGGCAGTGTCTTTTGCTAATTCGTAACCTGCATCTGCATGTCTTATCACTCCCATGCCCGGATCATTTCTTAAAACTCTTTTTAATCTTGCTTCAGCATCATCGGTACCGTCGGCAACAATAACCATTCCTGCATGAATGCTATATCCCATACCAACTCCGCCACCATGATGTAATGAAACCCAGCTGGCACCGCCGGCTGTATTTACCAATGCATTTAATATTGGCCAGTCAGCAACCGCATCACTTCCATCTAACATACTTTCTGTTTCTCTGTTTGGAGATGCTACACTCCCTGTATCCAAATGATCACGACCAATAACTATGGGCGCACTGATAGTACCACTTTTTACTAATTCATTAAATGCAAGCCCTGCTTGTTCACGTTCACCCTGGCCCAACCAACAAATGCGAGCCGGCAATCCCTGGAAAGCGATCCGGGTTTTTGCAAGCCTCAACCAACGTTGCAAGCCTTCATTCTGTGGAAACATGTTTGCAATAAGTTTATCCGTGATCATGATATCATTCGGATCACCACTCAAAGCAGCCCAGCGAAATGGTCCTTTACCCTCACAAAATAACGGACGAATATAGGCAGGAACAAAACCCGGATAATCAAATGCATTTTCCAATCCTGCTTCTTTAGCTCTTGCACGAAGGTTGTTTCCATAATCAAAAGTGATCGCACCTCTTGCCTGCAATTCGATCATTAATTCCACATGTTGTTTCATACTTGCATAAGCAAGCTCTAAATATTTATCGGGGTTTTCTTCCCGCATAATAGTGGCTTGCGTATTATTAATTGTATGCGGTATATAACCGATCAATGGATCATGTGCCGATGTCTGATCGGTCAATGTATCCGGAATAATATTTCTTTCGATCAATTTTTCTAACAAGCAAACAGCATTGGTAAGTACTGCGATAGAGATCTCTTCGCCATTTTGTTTTGCTTCCAGTGCACGGTCTATTGCATCGTCAATATTTTCAAACCATATATCACAATATTTAGTTTCAATTCTTTTTTGAATACGCCACATCTCTACTTCGGCGATCAATGCTACTCCTTCATTCATTGTTATCGCCAACGGTTGGGCTCCACCCATTCCTCCCAGGCCTGCTGTTACATTCAATGTTCCTTTTAATGTTCCATCGAAATGTTTATTAGCAATTGCTGCGTATGTTTCATAAGTTCCTTGTACAATTCCCTGGCTGCCGATGTAGACCCAACTACCTGCCGTCATTTGTCCATACATCATCAATCCTTTTTTTTCGAGCTCATCAAAATGTTTCCAATTGGCCCAGTTAGGTACAAGTTGACTATTGCTTATCAAAACTCTTGGTGAGTCTTTATGTGTTTTTAAAATACCAACAGGCTTGCCGGATTGTATTAACAACGATTCATCATTCTCCAAAACTTTCAGTGCTGCAATAATATTATCGAGTGCTTCAAAATTCCTGGCGGCTTTTCCCCTACCGCCATATACGATCAGGTCATCGGGACGTTCGGCTACTTCGGGATTTAAATTATTCAACAACATTCTTAATGCTGCTTCCTGTATCCAGCCTTTGCAACTGAGTTTGTTTCCAGTTGGCGTTTTATATTTGATAGCGTCGTATCGTGTTTGAGTAAGTGTTGACATAAGAAATAATTTTTAACCGCAAAGTCGCCAAGGCAAATGTTAAGTTCACAAAGAAATCTTTGCGCCTTTGCGGTTAAGTGCAAAAGTCGCAATAAAATAAATATCTTCATCAAAAGAG
>VBAS01000106.1:0-6192 GCA_005882975.1 Bacteroidota bacterium
TCATTAGGAATTCGAACAGAGTTATTTGAATTCTGACCGCTTACTGTTTTATAGGCTTCGCCTTCATAATCGCTCGCATAACCAGCAGAGATCAATGCAGCTACTTTCTTTTCTTCTTCCATTTTCCAGTTAACAAACTCAACGATCTCGGGATGATCAAGATCGAGGCAAACCATTTTAGCAGCACGACGTGTAGTACCACCACTTTTAATAGCACCGGCAGCACGGTCTCCGATCTTTAAAAAACTCATTAAACCAGATGACGTACCACCACCACTAAGTTTTTCACCTTCGCCTCTTAAATGAGAAAAGTTTGTACCTACACCAGAACCATATTTAAATATTCTTGCTTCACGAACCCAGAGATCCATAATACCGCCTTCATTCACCAGGTCATCGCTAACACTTAATATAAAACATGCATGCGGCTGAGGACGTTCATATGCCGATGTAGATCTTTTTAATTCTCCATCATTTTGATCCACATAATAATGTCCCTGAGGCTTTCCTTTTATACCATAGCTTTCATATAAGCCGGTATTAAACCACTGCGGACTATTTGGCACACACATTTGACCAAGTATAGAATACACCAACTCTTCATAAAAAACCTGTGCATCTTTTTCCGAAGCAAAGTATCCATAACGGTCCCCCCACACTCGCCAACAATTGGCCATGCGGTGTGCAACTTGTTTTGCTGAAGTTTCACGACCAAGACTTCCGTCCGGTTGCGGCACTCCTGCTTTACGAAAATACTTTTGGGCAAGAATATCGGTAGCGATCTGACTCCATTGTTTGGGAACTTCAACGTTCGTCATTTCAAATACTACTTCACCGCTCGGGTTACGAATTACTGAAGTACGGTAATCATACTCGAATAGATCAAATACGCTTACATCTTCACGAGTGAAGCGACGAGGGAACTGCAAACCGCTTTTAGCGGAAGCTTGTTTTTTAATGGGCATAGTAAGTAAAGATTTTGTCGGTTCTTGGTTATCCTACCATTCTGGCGAAAGGCGTTTACGAAAATATTTTTATCATCTTGTATTTCAAACCTTCAAATATTAACACAATGTGGAAAAGCGAAGTGGAAAATTTTCTAATGCAGCGTAGAAGCACGTTTCAGGATTTTTGCACAACAGACTTAAAATTTATACCAAAATTTTTTTTGGTAAATCAACATAAGATATGTAGCAACTCATTTCTCCAATGAAAACAATAAAGAGTATGCTTTTAAAAAAAATGAATGATCAATAATTCCCAATGAAAAGATCAATTTTTCAACTACAACCAAGCCATGTAACGCTGTTTTCCTTTGTAAATCTAATATTATTAAAAAGCATAAAAAGACAAAAAGTTTTTGCATTTTTGCATTTGTAATAAGCCCGAATGAAGCAAGGAATTTACCAATCGCTGCAGCTTAGAAAAAAGGAAGGAAAAAAATCTTTTGCCGTTCTTATTGATCCGGACAAAGTGAATACTTCCATGCTCGATGAATTGATCGATCTGTCACTTGCTGGCAAAGTAGATTATTTTCTTGTTGGCGGCAGTTTAGTTATCAGCAATCATCTTGATGATGTTGTTCAATACATTAAAGCCAACTGTAAAATACCCGTTATACTTTTTCCCGGCAGCCCCAACCAGGTAAGCAAGTATGCTGATGCGTTACTTTATCTCTCATTAATATCAGGAAGAAATGCCGAGTTATTGATCGGGCAACATGTGGTATCTGCTCCGTTTGTAAAAATGAGTGGATTGGAAATTATGCCGACTGGTTATATGGTTGTTGATGGGGGTGCCCCAACAACTGTTTCGTATATAAGCAATGCATCTCCCATTCCTTCAGATAAAAATGAAATTGCAATGTGTACCGCAATGGCTGGCGAAATGCTTGGCATGAAACTCATTTATATGGACAGCGGCAGCGGTGCTAAAAGACCTATTACCGAAAGCATGATCGAATCAGTTGCAAAAAATATTGAAGTGCCATTGATAGTTGGCGGCGGGATCACAAGTCCTGAAAAAGCTTATTTGAATTGCAAAGCCGGCGCTGATCTAATTGTGGTTGGTAATGCAATTGAAAAAGATGCTTCGCTAATTAAAGAAATGGCGGCTGCGATTCACAGTGTCCCGGTTAAAATTTAATTTAAGATTTTAGATTGCAGATTTCGGATTTGTTTTCACTTCCATTAAAATCTAAAATCCGAAATCTTAAATCTGCAATTACCTCAATTCATCCACCTTCACTCTACTTGGCGTATCCTTACCAGCAACAATACTTCTTGAAGCCAATGCAATTGATTTAATGATCATCGTCATGTTTTCCATGTCGAGTGTTTCAATATGATCGCTTACTTTATGATAGTTTGGTTCGCTATCCATTTTTGAAGTTGAAATTGTATGTGCCGGCACACCCAATCTTGCCAGCGTTGCGTTATCAGATCGATAAAAAAGATTTTGCGTAGCATACGGATCAGGATAAAAAGTAAAACCAGTTCCTTCTAAATTCTTTTGCATGATGGCTCCCATATCTGTTTTTTCATAACCGGTTATATATGCAGAGTTCTTTCCCCATTTACTTTCAGTTCCTATCATTTCTATATTGAACATCGCAACAACCTTTGCAGGATCAAACTGTCTTGAAAAGTACTGCGAACCAAAGCCGCCAACTTCTTCTGCAGTAAAACCAGCAAACACAATTGTTCTTTCATTATTCCCAAGAGCTTTAAAATATTTCGCAAGCATAATAACTGCTGTTGTTCCTGCTGCATCATCATTAGCTCCATTATAGATCGAATCACCGTCAAGAGCTTTACCAATCCCTAAATGATCATAATGACCAGAAAAGATCACATATTCATCTTTTTTTGATTTACCCGGTAAAATGCCCACCACGTTTGCCAGCTTTTGTTCGGTTATATCATGACGGGATTCAACAGTAAATGTTTTTGGATCTGTTGTCGTTAATGCAAACACAACACTATTATCCATTTTAAACATTGCCCTTTTTAAACCTGTGAGACGACTGAAATTTTTTGAATAACTTGTATCAACAAGTACAAAATAGTTTTTACCGGAACGAACATACTTCATTACTTCACTTTGGAAACTTTTTCCCGCTTCTATTTTTACCTTTTCGTAACCAGATTTCTCATTTATATTAAATACTGGCTGACAAGTAATAACTACCACGTTTTTAAAATCAACCTGGTCATTATCAAAAGTGGCAGAACCGCTCAAAAACTTTGGGCTAACCATGGCGAAGTCCTGTTTGTAACCGTTTGCACCATTGAAAGTTTGCAAGCCTGCTTTCTTAAATTCATCAGCAATAAAGTCTGCAGCTTTATCTATTTCAGGACTAAAAGTTTTACGACCCCGCATATCATCTGATGAAATAACCCTTTCAATTCTTTCCACTTCTTTAGCATTAATAATATTTTCTGCTTTCTGTGCTGAAACAAAAAAGGTTGTTGTGATGAACAACCCCAATACAAAAATTCTTTTCATGTTAGAGTTACTTTATTTAAATCTGAAATCTGCAATCTTAAATCTAAAATTTTAGAGGCTCATCATCTCTTTAAACTTCACAGTCTGCCTGCGGCTCACTTCTATTTTTTCGCCGCCTTTTAATTCAAGTAATAAGCCGCCGTTGAAGTAAGGTTCAATTTTTTCGATCATGCGAAGGTTTACAATATGTTTCCTGTTCGCACGGAAAAAAGTTTTTTGATCTAATCTTTCTTCCAATGCATTTAATGATTTAAGAATAAGTGGTTTGTTGCCACCGAAAAAAACTTTGGCATAATTGCCAACACTTTCGAACAATCTTATATCCGACAATTTCACAAACCAGCAGCGTTCACCATCTTTCACAAAAACCTGGTCAACTTCCGTTAAAATTGATTGATTGAAATTTTCAGGTATAATATGATTTTCCTTTACTTCTGCCACATGCAACTTCTGCATCGCATCCGCAAGACGTTTAGGCTCTATCGGTTTCAGTAAATAATCAAGTGCATTTACTTCAAAGGCTTTTAATGCATACTCATCATATGCAGTTGTAAAGATCACATGAGGTGCTCTTTCTAATTCTGCCAGCATATCAAAACCAGTTTTACCCGGCATTTGAATATCTAAAAAAACAAGATCAGGTTGCAGGGTATCGATCTTAGTAATTCCTTCGTCAGCATTCGCAGCTTCATCCACCACTTCCACTTCAGGATAATCCTGTAAAAGTTTTCTTAACTCAGTTCTGGCGAGTCTTTCGTCATCTATAATTATTGCTCTCATGCAGGATGAATTTATATAGTCATTTGTACAGGAAGTAAAACTCTTGCTTCCACAATTTCAGTAGTTAATTGCTTTATGCTGAATCTTGCTTTTTCACCATATAGAAGGCTTAACCTGTTCAGCGTACTTGGCAAACCAAAACCATCTCCTTTAGCAGTCCCATTCACCAACTTACCAGTGTTTTGAACAGCGAGTTCATGATAGCTATCTTTAAAATCAGAAACGATCCTGATCTTTCCGCCGGTAATTTGTTTGCTGATACCATGTTTAATGGCATTTTCAACAAGGGTTTGCAGCATCATTGGTGGCACAGGCTGATCCAATGTATCCTCATCGATCTCATATTCTACACGAAGGCGATCTTCAAATCTCATGTTTTCCAAAGCCAAATAATCCTTTACTATATTCAATTCTTTTTCTAATGAAACAGATTCAAGTTTATCTGTTTGCATACTGCTGCGCAAAATATTACTTAATTCAGTGATCGCATTTCTTGCCCTGTTGGGATCCTCATCTATCAATGCACGAATGCCATTTAATGAATTAAAAATAAAATGAGGGTTAATATGTGCTTTGATCGTTTTTAATTCCAGTTCTTTTACCAATGCTTCCAGCTTTAATGTATCGAGCTGTTGCTTCTGGCTCTTGGTAATAAAATGATACATGAAATAAATAAGGTTCCAGATAAAGAATAAAGTGAACATCGAGAAAGCGCCGCTTAATACAAGCAGAAAGAAGTTATTCTTAAAAGCTCTTTCGGTTTTGTTTTGCAGCTCAAATTGCATCAGCAAAAGATTTTCCAGCGTGGATGCAGAAAAAGCAAGCACTAATGTAATAAGTACAAAAATTATTAATTGTTGTTCCAGTCTTTTTTGCAATAGGTTAAAGCCGATAATGATATAACGCATCAGGTGAGATAAAATAAACCCAGTGGTAACGAAGATGACAAGACGCCAATAAAAATCACTTCTCTCCTGTGATGAACCTAGTTTATCAAAAGAGTAAGCGAAAAAAACATTAATAAGGGCAAACAAACCCCAACCACATAACTGTGAGAGCCAATACCTCGTATTTCTTGACATAGCGGCCATAAATATAAGTTCAAAATTAAAAGTTTCACCTGCCATACGCATCCTCTTTTGATTAGTGGTAAATAACACAGCTAAATGGAAAGATGCGTCGGGAGAAAACAATTTTATGACAGTTTTGTTAAAATACAGAATAAAGTTTCAAAACGATTAATTTTGTCATCGTAAAAACAACACATGCAGATCACCGCAGGGCCGCTTTTGCAAACCATTAATTTCCCGGAAGATCTTAAGAAACTATCCCGTGAAAAACTTCACCAGGTTTGTGATGAGCTTCGTCAATATATTATCGATGTTGTTAGCGTTCATGGCGGACATTTTGGCGCCAGTCTTGGTGTAGTTGAATTGACCGTGGCACTCCATTATATTTACAATACTCCTTACGATCAGCTTGTGTGGGACGTTGGTCATCAGGCTTATGGACATAAAATTCTAACTGGTCGTCGCGATAGTTTTCCAACGAATAGAAAATATAAAGGCTTAAGTGGATTTCCAAAAAGAAGCGAAAGTGAGTATGATACATTTGGTGTTGGCCATTCCTCTACATCAATATCCGCTGCGTTAGGAATGGCAATGGCTGCAAAATATAAAGGAGAAAAAGACAGGAAAGCTGTTGCAATTATCGGAGATGGTGCCATGACAGCCGGTCTTGCATTTGAAGGATTGAATCATGCCGGTGTTGCCGATGCTGATTTATTGATCGTACTCAATGACAATTGTATGAGCATCGATCCAAATGTGGGAGCATTAAAAGAATATTTGACCGATATCACTACTTCTCCAACTTACAATAAGTTTCGTGATGAGGTTTGGAACA
>VBAS01000106.1:6259-6765 GCA_005882975.1 Bacteroidota bacterium
TAATCTTTTTGAAGCATTGAACCTTCGCTATTTCGGTCCAATTGACGGACATAACATAACTAAACTGGTAGATACTTTAAAAGACCTGCGAAATATTCCCGGTCCAAAATTATTGCACATAGTTACTGTAAAAGGAAAAGGATATGACCTGGCAGAGAAAGATCAAACGAAGTGGCATGCTCCGGGTTTATTTGATAAAGTAACTGGTGAAATACATAAAAAGAAATTTGATCTGCCACAACCACCAAAATACCAGGACGTATTTGGTTATACGATCATTGAGTTAGCAGAAAAGAATGAAAAGATCTTCGGTATAACTCCTGCAATGCCTTCCGGCTCCTCCTTAAAATATATGATGGAAAAAATGCCGCATCGTGCATTTGATGTTGGCATTGCCGAGCAACATGCTGTAACACTTAGCGCAGGTATGGCAACGCAAGGCATGAAAGTGTTTTGCAATATTTATTCCTCCTTTATGCAAAGAGCTTATGACCAAGTAGTGCATG
>VBAS01000106.1:6833-13435 GCA_005882975.1 Bacteroidota bacterium
AGCTTATATGCGTTGCATTCCAAATATGATCGTAAGTGCGCCAATGAATGAAAGTGAGTTGCGCAATTTGATGTACACAGCACAACTGGAATCAACAAATCTTACATTTGTGATCCGTTATCCTCGTGGCGAAGGTGTAATGCCGGAATGGAAAACAGAAATGAAGGAAATTAAAATTGGCACCGGAAGAAAATTAAAAGATGGAAGTGACATTGCAATTCTTTCTCTTGGTCACCCGGGAAATTTTGCAGCCGCTGCTATTCGTGATCTGAAAAATGATGGTTTGAATCCTGCACATTATGATATGCGTTTTGCAAAACCGTTGGATGAAACTTTGCTACATGAAGTGTTTAGCAAATTTGAAAAAATAATTACTGTTGAAGATGGAACGGTAGTTGGTGGATTTGGTTCAGCAGTTCTTGAATTTATGAATGAACATAATTATAAAGCAGAAATAAAAATTCTCGGCATCCCTGATCGCCTTGTAGAACACGGCACTCCCAAAGAACTTCATCATGAATGTGGTTACGATGCGCCTGCTATTAAAGAAGCTGTGCTTGAAATGATGAAAGGAAAAGTTTCTGTAAATACTCTGCTCCAATAAAAAATAAAACTCCGCGAACAAATTTGCTTCAATAGTTTTTCTATATTTATAAGAAGCATTTCTTTCACTGTGATTACTTATTGGCAGCACCCTGAATTACTAATTTTCATTTAAAAAATTACCACCATGGCCAAACCACTCGGCGAAAAAATGTCCGCAGCAAGAAAAAAAGCATTTAAAAAATTAAATATTGATCTTAGCGACAGGGTAATTATTTCACTTGATGGCGGCGGTATGCGTGGAATACTCACCATTCAATTATTAAAAAAATTAGAAGAAGTAGCAGGTATTCCATGTTTTGATCTGTTTGATATGGTAGCGGGTACTTCAACCGGGGGGATAATCGCCGGGCTAATTGTAAAAGGATTAACTGCTACAGAGATCGAAGAGAAATATGACGAACTAATAACTGAGGTATTTCACAAAAGACCGATCGGTAACCGCTTCATCAATCCTCCGCAATACACAAAGAAAAAATACCGGGAATTGCTGAAGGATATTATTGGTTATGATCTTACATTGGAACAGGCGTGCAGGATAAAGGATCTCGACCTGATGATCACATCAAGGGACATGTCGGCTGCAGAAGAAACTTTTTTTACAGCATTTAAACAAGGAGACGGGCCCGACTATCATGGCACCTACAAAGATGTATTACTTCGTGCAGTAATGGAATCAACGATGTCGGCCCCCACTTATTTTTATCCGCTTGAAAGATTTGTGGATGGCGGAGTAACCACGCATAACAATCCAAGTCTTGGCGCTTTTATAGAAGCGATTTCTTATAGTACAAACAGAGACGAAAATGGCAAACGAAAGCCATCCGAATATATACTTCCAAATGTTACAGTTTATAGTTTCGGCACCGGGGCCACACAACATTTTATAAAGCCTACTCAAACATTAAACCCCAAAGGAAATGATATAAAATTCTGGCTCGACTGGCTGATAAACGAAACGAGTGAGGATGCAAGTAACGTGCAGGAAAATTCATTCAGGTCATTGATGATACAGAATAAAGTTCGCTACAACCGGTACCAGATCTCACTTGACCCAACAGCATTAAGAAAACTACCTAACTGTGATAAACTGGATAAGAAACTATATGGATCAAAATGGCTGTGGGACCTGGAAGAAGATTCTCTTGCAAAAGTTGACATGGCAAATCTTAAACATTATCCTTTAATGAAAATAGTCGGTCAGCAAATGGCTGAATATATTTGCAGCGATAATCATTCAAAAAACTGGTTCAGGGAAGATTTGATAAATGATCACGAAAATGATCAACTAGTTACTTTCTCAGGTGATGTAACAAGAATACAAAAACAAATGAGTGATCCGGAGTGGTTGGATAGTTTTCCGGGATAACAGTTTTTCATCAGAAGTTAATTCTAAGTAAATTTAAGTATGCAACGAGTTACCATCATTCTTGCATACTTTTTTATTTGTGTAAACTGCTGCTTTGGACAGCAGTATCCATTTGTTCATTATACTCCTAAAGATGGTTTGATCAGTAATGTGATCAGAAGCATTTACCAGGATAGCAAAGGCCGCCTTTATTTTGCATCGGTTCATGGATTAAGTGTTTATGATGGTTCCCGCTTTACTAATTACAATTCAAAGAACGGTCTTAGTTTCGATGTAGTGAATTGTATAATGGAAATGGCCAATGATTCTGTATGGATCGTAACGAATACTAAAAGCATCAATTGCCTGGTAAACGGTAAGCTCAAACTTCTTCCTTTGAAAAAAATGGACTTTATCATTAACAATATATGTAAAGATGAGAAAGGTAATCTGTATGGAGCAGCTGAAGAAGGACTTTGCATGTTTGATAAAGATCAGTTCATTAAGCTTCCACTAATAGATTTAAACGGTAAGGATATCAATTCCTACCTGTCATACGTATTTTCGGCAGGTGACTATTTGCTTATTCAAAGAGATAATTCAATGTTTCCCGGTCCAGCCGATGTCCTTTATTTATATAATAAGATCACTAAAAAGGTGACTGCAGAATTATCCAATCTAAATACTGTTCAAATAGCTCCCGATGGACGGATCTGGGCTGGCACTAAAGATCATATTAAAGCAATAGATACAGTTTTGCTTAAAAAAGGGGAATTGGTTCTGCAAGACCTGCCCGCTAAATATGTACAAATAAGAAACCTGGGAAATTTCCTTATCTATTTTGACGCAGGAAACAACTGCTGGCTTGGAAATCAAAGTAATTTATTAGTAAAAGCAAGTCCAAATGGTTCTGTTACCACATTCACACCTGGATCCGGAATTAATATGTTCACAATTAGCTTTATTATGCAGGATCGGGAAGGAATAACCTGGATAGCCAGTATTAATGATGGAGTAACCAAATTAGTACATAGCAACTTTTCTTATATCGAAGAACCGTTTGGTATCCGCCATCCTTCTGATATTTCTTATAACGCAACAACCGGAAACTTACTTATCTATTCATCTTCTGCTCACACTGCTGTTATTATTCACGACAACGAAAAAAAATATTTCCATTTTAAAGATTCGGTTAGTTTAACCCGGTTAATAGAAAGTCCGTATGGCTTCTTTGGGATAGGTCGCAATAACATTTATAAGTTGGATCAAAAAAATGGAATGCTTTGCCCGACAAAAATACTATCCGATTCTCCTGATAACGTGTATCCGAATTTCATTATTGATAAAAATGACAATTTGCTTGTATCCGGTAAGTATCATTTAAGCGCCATTATCGATGGAAAAAAAATTTACAAAATAAGCGTTCCCTTTTTTGCGGATGTCCCGGTTTCAGATAGTAAAGGAAATATTTGGTTGGCTACCCGATCAAATGATCTTCTCATGTATCAAACACATCCGGAAGACCCATCAAATTACCTGGAACAAAAACTTTATTTCAAAAAGGAACTTGAAGGAATTTCACCCCGATCAATCATTATTGATAAATATGATAATATCTGGATCGGAACAAGAAATCATGGCATTCATGTATTTTCCCTGATCAATAAAAAACTTATTAAGAAATATATCATTACACCTGCATCGGGATTATCTGATGAGTTTACCACTCATCTTTCCTGCGATATTGAAAATGTTATTTGGGCAAGTAGTGTTTCGGGGCTTGATAAGATTGTAGTAAGAAATGGAACTCCTCTTGTTGAAAACATCACCAGGCAGAATAACATTTATCAAAGCCTTTTTAAAGTTGCGATCGATAAAAACAACATAGTTTGGGGATTGGGTTCAAATGGCCTTATAAAGATCATACCGGAGCCAGATCGATCAGTTGATTATTCACCAATGTTAATGGTAACTATGATCAAAGCGGGGAAAGATACCATCACCGATAAAGCCTCGCTATCACACAAACAAAACAATCTCAGCTTCAGTTTTGCAGCTAGTTCTTTTCTTAATGAAAAGCAAGTGATGTATAGTTATCGCCTGCAGGGCGGAAGCAACGATCAATGGTCAGAGCCATCAAATAATGCAACGGTTTCATTTATTGATCTTCACCAGGGTAATTACCGGTTGGATATTAAGGCAAATTTCCCCGCAAACCGTTATCCAGAACAAATCATCAGCTATAATTTTTTAATAGCACCAGCATGGTGGCAAACATGGTGGTTCAGAAGTGTGATCGGATTATTGATCATTGTATTATTAATTATTGGATTTAGATTTTATTACCGGCGAAAACTGGAAAAGCAAATGGCATTGCTGGAGAAACAACAGGCTATTGAAAAAGAAAGGACTAGAATTGCCACTGATATGCATGATGACCTAGGAGCAGGTCTTTCACGAATAAAATTTCTCAGCCAATCTATTTTGAAAAAAAGAGGAAATGATGAAGTAATTACTGCAGAACTGGAAAAGATCACTTCATTTTCCGATGAGATGTCTGAAAAAATGGGCGAGATCATTTGGGCACTCAATGAAAAAAATGACACCCTTGCTGACCTTATTGCTTATACCAGATCATACACAGTGGAGTATCTCGCAAATCACGGGATCAAATGTGAAGCCACTACCCCGTTGCATTTGCCGGGCAATTTTATTACAGGAGAAATGCGTCGCAATATTTTTTTATCAGTGAAGGAATGCCTGCACAATATTGTTAAGCATGCAGAGGCGACGAAAGTATTTTTTTCGATACAAGTGAATGGAAAAATGCAGGTCATTATTCATGATAATGGAAAAGGAATTGACTGGAACAATCAACGGGCTTTTAGTAATGGGATTGCAAATCTAAAAAAACGGATGAAAGAGATCAATGGTTCTGTTACTTTTTCAAACGAAAAGGGAACAAAAGTTTCTTTAGCGATCCCATTGAATTTATAACGTTCGTCCTATTGGTAAAAGAAATAGCTACCACTAATTTTAATTATTCATGCCGATAAAAGTTTCCATAGTTGAAGATCTTGCTGAAGTAAGAGAGGGTCTTGCTGAATTGGTATCATCAGACAGGGAGCTTTCGGTGATTGGCAGCTTTGGAGATGCTGAATCGGCAGTTGACAAATTGCCAAAACTCCAGGCTGACATTGTTATCATGGATATTAATCTTCCCGGAATGAGCGGTATTGATTGTATCAGGAGTGTAAAAGAAAAATGCCCCGATACTCAATTCATGATGTTCACTGTTTACGAAAATGATGAGAAAGTTTTGCAGGCTTTGCAAGCAGGAGCGACTGGCTATTTATTAAAGAGAACTGAGCCACAAAGAATCCTTGAAAGTATAAAAGAACTTAACCAGGGGGGATCACCCATGAGCAGTAACATTGCACGGAAGGTTCTAAATATCTTTCTTCACGAAAAAAAAATAACAAAAAAAGAAATCCTTTCCAATCGTGAAAATGAAGTGTTGGAATTATTGGCCGGCGGTTTATTGTATAAAGAGATCGCAGACAAACTTTTTATTAGTCATGGTACAGTGCGCCAGCACATACACAATATTTACGAGAAACTTCATGTAAATAACCGCACCGAAGCGGTAAATAAATATTTCGATCGTAAATGATCTTCACTGACTATAACATTCGTTATAGTAAAAACTGATTTTTTATCTATTGACCTCAATTATCAAGTCTTATAACTTCAGCATAGTAATTCTTCACAATTGAATTTCAAAATTGACGGTCTATGAAAAAGGTTCTTCTCCTTTCGGCATTTCTTGTCGTTGCTTCTTTTGTAAATAGCCAGATCTTAAAAAAGATCGCTGATCGGGCAAAAAATCGTGCTGAAAACAAAACAAATGAAAAGGTGGATACAAAAGTGGATCAAACTGTGGATTCTGCATTCAGTAAAACAGAAAAAGGGATCAAGGATGCCACCAAAGGAAATGAGAATAATACTGAGAAAGAGGGAAACGGTAATGGTAATAATTCAGAACTGGAGAAATCGGCTTCAATAAAAGTCTACAGCAAATATGATTTTATATCTGGGGAAAAAATAATTGTATATGAAGATTTCATGCAGGATGCCGTAGGAGATCTTCCGGATAAATGGAATACGAATTCGGCAGGCGAAACAGTAACTCTTGAAGGAAAGCCCGGGCATTGGTTTATGCTTACAAAACCGGGTGTATTCATGCCTGATTTTATTGATTCACTTCCCGAAAATTTCACTCTTGAGTTTGATGTGTTTGCCGATGCGCCGGCTCATTCATGGGGAATAACAACTGTTATGGCACAATTGAACGATCGAAATAAACCAGAAGACTGGAGAAAGGCCGTTAATTCATTTGCATTAAACATGCTGCCCGGTGTTGATGGAAACGGTAGTTCTGAATATGAAAGAACAAAGAACAGTACAGGTGAAGCACCTACTAAGACACAGATCAGCCATTTCAAAGATGTAATTAAACCCGTTCATGTGTCTATATGGAGACAAAAAGAAAGATTGAGGGTTTACCTTAATGAGGATAAAACCTGGGATGTGCCAAAAGCAATTTTGCCCGAAGCAAAACTTAATGCAGTTGTCTTCGAAATGCAATTGA
>VBAS01000089.1 GCA_005882975.1 Bacteroidota bacterium
CTAAGTATTTTCTTTACTTCTCTTGTTGAAACTTCTTCGCCGCTTTCTGTGCTTAATGATTCACTAAAGAAAAATTTCAATCGATAAGTACCGAATTCTGTTTGTACAAATTTGCTATTGGCTACACGGCTTACAGTAGAGATGTCAAGCCCGGTCTTTTCCGCAATATCTTTCAGGATCATTGGGCGAAGTGTAGTCTGATCACCCGTGAGAAAAAAATCATGCTGGTGATTCATGATCGCCGTCATTGTATCAAGCAGGGTATGCTGGCGTTGTTTGATAGCATCAATAAACCATTTAGCCGAATCGATCTTTTGTTTAATAAATAAAACAGCTTCCTTTTGACGTTTATCTTTTTTTGTACCACGATCATATTCTTTCAGCATGTCACGATATCCTTCACTGATGCGCAGTTCGGGTGCATTTCTTGAATTTAACGTTAGCTCTAACTTGCCACCATTATTCATAATAAAAAAGTCAGGCACCACATAACTCTCCGCTTTGTTTATTTCTCCCACATTGCCACCCGGTTTGGGATTCAACCGCACGATCTGCTGCATTACCTCTTTTAACTGTTCATCATTAAGATCAAGACCACGCTGTATCTTTTCATAATGTTTTTTAGTGAATTCATCGAAGTATTTTGAAATAGCTTTAATAGCTATGTTTACGTTCTTTCCTTCATCCTGCAACCTGTTCAGTTGAAGCAACAAACATTCCTGCAGATCTCTTGCCGCCACACCGGGAGGATCAAAATGCTGAATACGTCTTATAAGGCTTTCAACTTCTTCTTCTGTTGTCATTACATTCTGACGAAAAGCCAGGTCATCAACTATGGCGGTGGTTTCCCTGCGCAAATAACCATCTTCATCAATGCTGCCTACAATTTGTTCAGCGATCTTCTGTTCTTTCTCATCCAATTTTAATAATCCAAGCTGATCAAGCAGTGTTTCATAGAAACTTGTTTCCATTTTAAATGGAATTGTTTTTTTATCATCATCATCGCTGCCGTAATTATCATCCCGCATTTTATAATCAGCGATGTCATCATCACCTTCCTTTACATATTCGCTGATGTCTATATTATCGTAATCATTTTCGCTGCCATCCGGTTCTTCAAAATTTTCCTCCGCATTCTCTGTAAATTCATCTTTTGCTTCCTCGTGATCATCATGATTTTCTGCTTCCTGTTCCAGGGCGGGATTTTCTTCCATTTCTTCTTTTATCCTTTCTTCCAGGTTGGCTGTAGGGACCTGCAACAGTTTCATAAGCTGAATCTGTTGGGGCGATAGTTTCTGTAGAAGCTTTTGCTGTAAGTTTTGACTCAGGGCCATGGTTGCTTTTTGTAGTTCTTCGGGTAAATATGCCCTTTTGAAAAAATCGGGCCAAATATCAAAAATCAGGCCGTAAATTTACATACAATTGAAATTAGTTTGCTGCAACGAATAAATATTATTCTTGTTGTCTTGTTAATGTTAACGGGAAAAATTTTTTCCCAGGAAAAAACTTTTCCCGTTGATCCAAAATTAATTTCTAAAAGTATCAGGAGATCTGATCCGAATTCAATGGATCGTATTAAAAGTTATGATCGTTTTAAAGGCCTTTACTTTAAAACTTTGAATTCACAAACATCTAATGACAATTTTATTACAACAAAATATCCTCCTTTAATAGAGAATTCTTTAGATAAAAAATTTTATTGCAATAATCTCGGTTTTTTTTGCAAAAAGGAAATTCAATTAGAAAAGATCACTTCTGTCCCTTTCCGTTTCCGGCTTGGTTCGCTTGATTATGTAGATCGGTTGGAAGGGAAGAAATAGAATTATTTTGATTGGGGTTCTTTGGCAACCATTCTATCTGCGGAACTTTTGCTGGTAATTTATAATAATTATTTTTCAAGCTATCATTCCATCCGTTGGGGTTATTATTAAATGATTTGCTGCTGAAATAAATACTTCCCTGTACGTTGGGGTATTGCCGCAACAGTTTTATCTGGTTAGGCAACTCATTAGGGTTTCTCCAGGCGGCATTGCTACCTGAGCGGTAAATACCAAGACCTATATATAAATTACGGCCGTAAGAATTTTTACTCCACCACTCCAGCATTTTTGCATAGTCAATTTTATCATGGCCGATCTCTAAGTAAAGCTGCGGCGCTACATAGTCAACCCATTTTTCTTTAAGCCATAACAAAATATCTGCATACAGATCATCATAATTTGTTTGCCCCGCTTTGCTATCACTACCTCTTGGATCCTTATCTATATTTCTCCATACACTGAATGGAGAAATACCAAACTGTACCCATGGTTTTTCCTTTTTTATAGCAATAGATATTTTCTTCATGATCGAATCCACATTACTCCTTCGCCAATCATCTTTATTCAATTTGCTTTTCGAGCTTTTATAAGATTCTTCATCGGGAAACTCTTTGCCTGCAATTCTATAAGGATAAAAATAATCATCCATGTGTATGGCATCCACATCATAGCGATGAACAATATCAGTGACGACCTGCACCACAAATTTTTGAACCTCTTTATTCGCAGGATCAAAATATCTTTTATCGCCGTAATCCACGAACCATTCAGGATGAATTTTTGTAACATGATTGGGCGCAATAGAAGAAGCGCCAATTTTAAAATCGGCCCGATAAGGATTGCACCATGCATGAAACTCCATTCCACGCTTGTGCGTTTCTTTTATCACGAATTCAAGTGGATCATAATAAGGTGACGGGGGTTGACCCTGTACTCCTGTAAGCCATTGACTCCACGGTTCCAGTTGTGAGGGATAAAACGCATCTGCTGCCGGCCTTACTTGTACTATCACAGCATTCATGCCGTTGCTTTTATGCATGTCTAACTGGCGAATAAATTCTACCCGCTGGCTATCAGGATTTGTCATTCCTTTTAGCGGCCAGTCGATATTATCCACTGATGCTATCCAAACGCCACGAAACTCAGGTTTGGATTGAGAAAATAAATTTGAAGTAAATAGAAAAAGGCAGACTAATAAAATAGTACGGCGGTTTGGTATTTTCATGCTTTGAATTTTGGATCAGTTCAAAGCGAAGATACACTAATGATTATTTCTAAGTTTATCCAAAAGGCTATTTAACGTTTGCAATTCTTCATCGGAAAGGTGATTTACGACTGCATCTAACTCTTGATTTCTCCTGTCAAGATTTTCAAGTAACTCCGCCCCGTGGGGTGTAATGATCACATCCACCATGCGTTTGTCTTTCTCTGAGATCGCTTTTTGTACCAGCCCTTTTGAAACCATTCTTTCCACGATACGGCTGGTATCACTCATTTTGTCGAGCATTCGTTCTCTCAATTGAAGAGTAGATAGAGGTTCACCGGCGTTGCGTAAGATGCGGAGGATATTATATTGCTGAGGAGTTATGTTCTCTGATTTTACAAAGCTCTTAATATGATCCACCATCCACGCATGGGTGAACATGATATTCACCATCGCCTTGTTTTGATTATTGCGAAACGTTGCCTGTTTTATTTCTGTGTCTATTGCCATGGTTCGGCGTTTGTTTTTAAAAGTTCAAAAACCCGACCAAAATATTTATCTCTTTAATTTAAATTCACACCAGAGGAGAAAATAACACGAAACAGGTAGTTATTGATGATCTAATAAATGATTGCTTTCAGTAGCTTTATGGTTTATTAAACTTAATTCAAGCACCATGAAAATTTTTTTACAGGCCATCCGCAATTTTTGTGAAGGTTTTGCTTCTTTTTATACGGGATTGTATAAACAAGTTAAAAACTGGAAATAGATCGCACACTGTGTAATATTTTAAAAAAATGGGGATTTATTTTCTCACACCTGTATAGCAATCTATTGATTACGCTTTCTGGTTTACTCACTACAATTGGAGCATCCTTCGCTTTTGCTTAGGAGGACAATCAACGGTCTTTCATCTATGCACTTTCCCATACTTTCGTTCCTTCACTACAGTTTGAGCAGATGTCAATATTCTTTCTCCCTTTCAAAATAGCTATACGAAATTTTTTATACTCGCCGTTCTCCCATATTTCTTTAAAAGACCTTTCTTTAAGATCACCCAATTGATGTTGTGCATCTTTATCAAAACAACAGGGAGCAACTAATCCATCCCATGTAATTACCGGATCATGCCATAGCCGCCAGCAATGATTGGCTAATTTGCCTTTGAACTCATACCCATTATTTGTTTTTTTATAACGGCTGTATTTATCAAGCGTAGGAATTAATTTATTTGGATCTTTTTCATAATCGTACACTTGTGCTGTTTTAAACCACACATCATCAACACCAATTTCTTTTGCCAATTTTTTTACATCTTCTATTTGATGTTCATTTGGTTTTACTACTAAAAATTGAAAAACAATGAATGGCGTTTTACTTTTCATTTCTTTTTTCCATTTCACCACATTTCTTGTCCCTTCCAAAACTTTTGAAAGTTTTCCACCTACTCGGTATTGTTCATAAACATCCTGTGTAGTGCCATCGATGGAAATAATTAATCTGTCTAACCCGCTTTCAATTGTTCTTTTTGCATTGTCATCATTTAAATAATGAGCATTGGTAGATGTAGCCGTATAGATCTTTTTAGAGGAGGCATATTTTACCATATCTAAAAAATCAGGATTGAGATAAGGCTCTCCCTGGAAATAAAACACGAGATATAAAAGTTGTTTATGAAGCTGGTCGATCGTTTCCTTGAAAAAATTCTTTTGCAACATGCCGGTCGGTCTTGTAAAAGCTCTCAAGCCACTTGGACATTCTGGGCAGCGAAGGTTGCAGGAAGTAGTGGGTTCAAATGAGATGGATACCGGTAAGCCCCACTGAACGGGTTTTTTAAACCACTTGCTAAAATAATAGCTGCTTAGCACTTTAAGTCCATTCCACGAACGGCGAAAAGTAAGCTTAGAGAATAAATTGAGGCTATCGTTCCAATTAAATTGCGACATCGAACGGTAAAGGTAAAAAACAACGAGCGGCAATAGATAATAATTTTCTAATTTGATGATTTATTGTATGGAAAAATTACCGCCGTATAAAATTTCCTCTTTAGGAGAAACCGCATTGATCATTGATTTTGGAAATACTATTGATGAATCGATCAATAAATTAGTGCATTCCCTTTTTTATCAATTACAGAATGATCCAATTCCCGGAATGATCGAAGCTGTACCGGGCTATAGTTCTCTGACGATCTATTATGACATACTCTTTATTCGAAACAACTTAAATAAGCAAACAACTGCTTTTGAATGGATTTCTGAAAGTTTAAAAAAATTTATACCAAAAGAAAACATTGAAACAGGAGATCCGCAAATATTGGTCAAAGTCCCAGTTTGCTATGAAACAGAATATGCCCCTGACCTTGGGTTCATTGCTTCACAGAATAAAATTTCTACCGATGAGGTAATTTATTTCCATACATCAGCCACATATCATATTTATATGCTTGGGTTTCTTCCTGGGTTTGCATATATGGGTATGGTTGATGAAAAAATTTCTTCATCACGAAAACAAAAGCCGGTGTTTGTTGAAGCAGGAAGCATTGGAATTGCCGGAAAGCAAACCGGGATCTATCCTTTCCGGTCACAAGGTGGGTGGCAAATTATAGGAAGAAGCCCTTTAAAACTATTTGATAAAGAAAAAATAAACCCGGTTCTATTTAAGGCCGGCGATAAGGTTCAATTTTATTCAATAACAAAAGATGAGTTTGAAGATAGTAAAAGCAGGAATGCTTGACAGCATACAGGACGCCGGTCGTTTAGGTTACCAGCAGTTTGGGATCAATCCAGGCGGCGCAATGGATAAATATGCTGCTGCTATTGCAAACATTTTAGTTGGTAATAATACAGATGAGGCTGTTATTGAAATGCATTTTCCTGCGCCGACAATTTTTTTCGATGAACCTGCAATGATCGCATTAAGCGGAGCTGATTTTTCTGCAAATATTAATGGAATGCAGATACCACTAAATCATGCAGTGATCATAAATAAAAACACAACACTTCAATTTCTTACGCCAAAAAATAAAAGCCGTTGCTACCTTGCCGTAAAAGGTGGAGTAAAGATCTCAAAGTGGCTAAATAGTTATAGTACTAATCTTATTGCAGAAGCTGGTGGATTTTCAGGAAGAAAATTGTTGAAAGACGACATACTTGAGCTGAATAGTAGCACCAACACTTATAAACTACAAGATAATGATGATGTCAAAATTTTACCCTGGAGCACAAATGAAAATCTTGGGATCCAGGACAAAGAAGAATTTTTGGTAATGCAGGGCAGTGAATGGGATTGGCTTGATAAAGCTTCACAAGAAAAATTTTTAAAAAATCCTTTTTTCATTTCGCCTAATTCTGATAGGATGGGTTATCGTCTTGCAAGTGAACCGCTGCACTCAGCTACAAAAACAGAGCTTGTTTCTTCTGCGGTAAATTTCGGCACCATTCAATTATTACCCGATGGGCAACTGATAATTTTAATGGCAGATCATCAAACAACAGGTGGGTATCCAAGATTAGGAAATATTATTTCGGCTCAATTGTCAACACTTGCACAAATGAAAGCAGGTGATAAAATACAGTTTAAATTTACCGATCATCAGGTTGCAGAGAATTTAATATTAAAACAACAACAACACTTGATGCAATTGGAAATTGCCTGTAAATTGAGGCTTGAAAATTATATCCATGAAAACTATAGACATTAACTGCGATCTCGGAGAAGGTTTTGGAAACGACGAACTGATCATGCCTTATATTTCATCGGCCAATGTTGCCTGCGGCTATCATGCCGGCGATGAAAAGACCATGAAGCAGACTATTGAGCTTTGCAAAAAATATAGCGTTGCTGTTGGTGCACATCCCTCTTTTCCTGACAAAGAAAATTTTGGCAGAACTGATATGCTCCTTCATCCAGGGGAAATTTATGAGATGATCGTTAAGCAAATTAATTGCATGGAAAAAATTGCTGCAGCTGCTGATGTTCCCATTCATCATGTAAAGCCACATGGTGCATTATATAATATGGCTGCAAGAGATAAAGGCCTGGCACCCTTTGTTGCCCTTGCTATTTTGGATACTAATAGTAAATATTTTTTATATGGGTTAAGCGGCAGTTATTTGGTAAAGGAAGGAATGAATCTAGGTTTAAAAACCGTGAATGAAGTATTTGCTGACCGCACATATAAAGATGATGGAAGTTTAACTTCACGCAGCAAGCCTGGTGCGTTAATTGAAAATACTGAGGCATCTATCACACAAGTATTGCAAATGGTAAAAGAAGGAGCAGTAACTTCTATTACAGGAAAAAAAATACCGATCGTAGCAGAAACAATTTGCATACATGGTGATGGCGAACATGCGGTTGAGTTTGCAAAAGCAATTCATGCTGCTTTAAAAAAAGAAGGTATTGAAATAAAGTGCCGATAAACATCTCACAGATAACATGCCTGCCTGACGGTAGGCAAGGATTTTCACGGATTATTTTCTGTGTATTTCTGTGAAATCTGTGAGAGAATAAAAAGCTGAATAGAATTAATAAAGTACAAGTGTGCGACGCAAGGACGGTGAGCAGAATTACTCCAGCCGGTAACATAATGAAAAAAAACTCAGCCATACTTGGTGCCGCATTCTTGATGGCAACTTCAGCAATAGGTCCCGGTTTCCTCACTCAGACATCTTTGTTTACGGAGCAACTGCTTACAAGCTTTGGATTTGTAATTCTTATTTCTATCCTGTTGGATATCGGGACACAAATAAATATCTGGCGAATCGTAAGTGTGGGTGAAAACAGGGCGCAGGATATAGCTAATAAGATTTTTCCTGGACTTGGTTTCTTTCTTGCGTTCCTAATCGCATTTGGTGGATTAATATTTAATATTGGAAATATTGCCGGCTGTTGTTTGGGTGTAAATGTTTTGACCGGCATAGATCCAAAATATGGCGCCATCATAAGTTGTGTGATCGCTTTAGGGATCTTTTGGTATAAAGAAGCTGGAAAATTAATTGATGGTTTTGCGAAATGGCTTGGACTAATAATGATCGGGCTTACGGTTTATGTTGCCTTTAAATCGCATCCGCCGATTGCCGAAGCTTTATACAGAACAATATGGCCTGAGAAAATTGATGTGATGAAAATAGTGACATTGGTGGGAGGCACTGTGGGTGGTTATATTTCATTTGCAGGTGCACATCGCTTGCTTGATGCCGGTATAAAAGGAAAAGAAAATTTACACCATGTAACAAGAAGTGCAGTCAGTGGAATCCTTGTTACTTCAATTATGAGATTTGTTTTATTTCTCGCTGCGTTGGGAGTTGTTTGGGGCGGGGTAAAATTAGCCACCGGAAATCCGGCTGCGTCCGTTTTTCAATCTGCAGCAGGAGAGTTGGGTTATAAATTTTTTGGCATCGTTATCTGGATCGCTGCGATCACTTCAGTTGTCGGTGCATCTTTTACATCTGTTTCATTTTGGAAAACGTTACATCCTTTTGTTTTCAAAAAAGAAAAAATAATTATCAGCTTATTTATTATTGTATCAACTCTCATTTTTGTGAGCATAGGCAACCCAGTGAAACTATTGGTTTTTGCAGGAGCCGCAAATGGAATTATTCTTCCCATTGCATTAGCTGTAATACTTATTGCGGCAACAAAGTCTTCAATTATGAACGGCTACAAACATCCAGTATGGATGCAAATAGTTGGCTGGTTAGTTGTGATCGCAATGAGTTGGATGAGCATTCTTAGTATCCAACAGTTAATTGAGAAATCATAGAAATAAAAAAAATCCCGTCTAACCTAAGGCCAGACGGGATTAAATATTGATAAGAAATTTTTTTACTCAACTACTTTCACGCCTTTGATCATCATGATGACTTCTTTCTTTGGTTCCGTTATTTTTTCGATCTCTTCTTTGCTTTTACCTGCATCTTCCGCATAATGTTTTAGCATAGCAACTGAAGTTTCTTTTAATTCCGCTTTGCCTTCAACAACTATTGTTTTTCCCACTATATCTTTTGGCATTGCAAATTCATGATCTTTTACTTTTATCATGATTGTAGAGCCATCTTCTTTTTTCAATTTAGCCCAGCAACCCATTTCCTGGCATACTTCAACTACCTTACCCTGAATCTTTCCATCAAATTTATTATCACTCATCTTTTTTTCAAGATCGTTAATGCTTATCGGGGTCATCCCGGTTTCTGAATACTTGCCATAAACAACACCTGGTTTTGCAGATTCTGCATCCTGCGCATTTACTAATATCACTGTAGACACCGCGATCAATAAAGAAAATAACTGTTTCATAATCCTAACTATTTTGGACACCAAATATCGGAATTAATTTTCCGGAATTGAAAGGGATTTTAAATTGATGCTATACCCCAAAAGTGGAATTTTTAAAAAAATATCCAAATAAATTAGTGTTTAAATACTAAAATCATTAGTTTCGTTGTTCAAATAAATTTTTAACTTCAGCCCTCTGAAAACCTAATTTTGAGACATGGCAAAAACAGCAAAAGAAAAAACTACCGATATGTCAACCAACAATGAAAAATTAAAAGCGTTAAAGCTGACCATTGACAAGATCGAAAAAGATTATGGCAAAGGCAGCGTCATGATGATGAATGAAAAAGGTATTCATGAAATGGAAGTAGTGTCCACCGGTTCCATTGGGCTTGATGTTGCTCTTGGAATAGGAGGATTACCAAGAGGAAGGGTTGTGGAAATTTATGGTCCGGAATCTTCGGGTAAAACGACCATTGCTACCCATGTGATCGCCCAAGCTCAAAAAAAGGGTGGTATGTGTGCTATCATTGACGCGGAACATGCCTTCGACAGCGCTTATGCTCAGAAACTGGGTGTAGATGTAGACAATCTTTTAATATCACAACCAGATTATGGCGAGCAAGCACTTGAAATAGCAGATCGTCTTATTCTTTCTGGCGCATTGGATGTTGTGGTGATCGATTCGGTAGCAGCTCTTGTTCCTAAAAGCGAGTTAGAAGGTGAAATGGGTGACAGTAAAATGGGATTGCATGCGAGACTGATGAGCCAGGCATTAAGAAAACTTACAGCGACGATCTCCAAAACAAATACAATTTGCATTTTTATTAACCAGTTAAGAGAAAAGATCGGAGTAATGTTCGGCAACCCTGAAACAACAACTGGTGGTAATGCATTAAAATTCTATGCTTCAGTTCGTCTCGATATTCGTCGTATGGCACAAATAAAAGACGGTGAAGAAGCGGTTGGTAATCGGGTAAAAGTAAAAGTGGTAAAAAATAAAGTGGCTCCTCCTTTCCGTGCTGCAGAGTTTGATATCATTTTTGGAGAAGGTATTTCTAAATCAGGTGAGATCGTTGATATGAGTGTTGAACTGGGAATTGTACAAAAAAGCGGAAGCTGGTTCAGCTATAATAATGATAAACTTGGCCAGGGCCGTGATACCGTAAAACAATTACTTATTGATAACCCTGAATTGGCAAATGAAATTGAAACCAAGATCAGGGAGAAAATAAAGGAAATGCAGGCTGTATAAATTTTGTTTTTAGACTTTAACAAACATGGGTTAGAAAGCCCCGACTGAAACGTCGGGGTTTTATTTTAAATAAAATTATCGGGAATGTCATTACATCTAATTGTAACTTTATGAATATGCCTTGCCTTTTTATGGTAAGGCATATTTATTTAAACATTCAATAATGGAAACAAGAATAATGGAACGCCGGAAGCGTATAGCACTGGTGGCTCATGACAATAAAAAAAAGGAATTGATCGAGTGGGCAGTATTTAATAAGGTAACACTTGCTAAACATCGCTTGTACGCAACAGGAACCACTGGGAGTTTGCTGGAAGAGAAGCTTGATCAATCAATAACAAAATTGCAGAGCGGTCCTTTAGGTGGTGACCTGCAAATAGGAGCGAAGATCGCAGAAGGTAAAATTGATGTGTTGATATTCTTTTGGGATCCGATGGAAGCTCAACCTCATGATCCGGATATAAAAGCCTTATTGCGTATATCTGCAACCTGGAATATCCCGGTTGCCTGCGACAGAGCCACTGCAGATTTTATTCTTACATCGCCACTAATGCAAGAAACTTATGAACCTGTGATCGAAGATTACTCTGTTTATATTAAAAGAAAACTGAAGTAAGAAGATAGTAAATTTGTTCCCCTGTATTTTATGGCGTTTAAACTTCATACACCTTATCCTCCCGCCGGCGATCAGCCGGATGCGATCCGTAATTTGACAGAGGGAATTTTGGATGGAGAAAAATACCAAACCTTACTCGGTGTAACGGGTAGCGGTAAAACTTTTACCATCGCCAATGTTATTCAAAATGTTCAAAGACCAACACTTGTTCTTACCCATAATAAAACATTGGTGGCTCAACTTTACGGTGAGTTCAAACAATTCTTCCCGGAAAACGCTGTTGGATATTTTGTTTCTTATTACGACTATTATCAACCAGAAGCTTATTTACCAGTAAGTGATGTCTACATAGAAAAAGATCTTTCAATCAATGATGAGCTGGACAAACTTCGTTTGCATGCGACATCGGAATTATTAAGCGGCCGCAGGGATATTATTGTTGTTGCTTCTGTAAGTTGCATTTATGGTATTGGTAATCCTGATGAATTTGCAAATGGTATCATTCGCATTCATAAAAAGCAAACGATCTCCCGCCAGGGGTTTCTTCATTCTCTTGTTAATATTCTTTATTCAAGAACAACGATCGAATTCAAACGGGGGACATTCCGTGTAAAAGGAGATACCGTTGATATTAACTTACCTTATCTTGATAATGGCTATCGCATTACATTCTTTGGTGATGAAATTGAAGAGATAGAAAGTTTTGATGTAGTGACGGGGAAAAGAATAAGTGTCATGGATAATGCTGCGATCTTCCCTGCTAATCTTTATTTAGCACCAAAAGATATGATCCAGCAAATTCTTTATGAGATACAGGATGAAATGAATGCCCAGGTTTCCTATTTTAAAAACTCCGGAAAATATATTGAAGCGCAGCGTTTGAGTGAAAGAGTAAATTATGATGTTGAAATGATCCGCGAATTGGGTTATTGCAATGGAGTAGAGAACTATTCAAGATTTTTTGACAGGAGAAACCCGGGTTCAAGACCGTTCTGTTTACTTGATTATTTTCCGCCAGATTTTTTATGTGTGATCGATGAAAGTCATCAAACAATTCCCCAGGTAAGCGGCATGTATGGGGGCGACAGAAGCAGGAAGCTGATCCTTGTTGACTATGGTTTTCGTTTGCCATCTGCATTGGATAATCGCCCACTCAATTTTCATGAGTTCGAATCGATGCTTAATCAAACAATTTTTGTTTCTGCAACACCTGATGATTTTGAATTGGAAAAATGCGGGGGCGTTGTTGTGGAACAAGTTGTTCGCCCAACAGGTTTACTGGATCCGCCTATTGAAATAAGGCCAAGTGTAAACCAGATTGATGACTTGCTGGATGAAATTGATAAACGTGTAACCAAAGGTGATAGGGTGCTGGTAACAACGCTTACTAAACGAATGGCTGAAGAAATGGATAAATATCTTCATCGTATCAACATAAAATCAAAATACATACACAGCGAGGTCGATACCCTGGAAAGAGTGGAGATACTTCGCGAATTGCGATTGGGAAAGATCGATGTATTAGTAGGAGTAAATCTTTTGCGTGAAGGTTTGGATCTTCCTGAAGTTTCTTTAGTTGCCATTCTTGATGCAGATAAAGAAGGTTTTTTAAGAAATGAAAAAAGTTTGACCCAAACTGCAGGTCGTGCTGCAAGAAATGTAGATGGTCTTGTAATTTTTTACGCAGATAAGATGACGGAAAGCATGCAGAAAACAATTGATGAAACAAATCGTCGCAGAGAAAAACAGATCGAGTGGAATATTAAATATGGAATCACACCTAGAACAATTATAAAAACTACACAGGATGTTTTTGCACAAACATCTGTATTAGACATTAAAGGATATGATCCTGCCAATCCTTATGCTATTCTACCGGGTGAAGACCTGGTAACTATTGCCGCAGAAGACCAGGCAGAATACAAAACCATTCCTCAAGCAGAAAAAGCTATTTCAAAAATTAAAAAGGAAATGGAAAAAGCGGCACGTGATCTTGATTTTATGGAAGCTGCAAGGCTGAGAGATGAGATGTTCAGACTGCAGAAACAATTGGAAGAATTGAAAAAATGAGTACAACCCGAAAAAAAGATTCGTAGTACTACGAACGCTACACCGGTACATTTGCCCGATTTTATTTTTTTGCTTTTATAAAATTTTGCGCACCATTATTCGTTTTATAGTTTAGTCGAACGAATCTAAATCCAATTTTTATGAAAAGACGCATCCGTAAAATCGTTAACTTTTTTGCATTCAACCTGCTGTTCTTTGCTCTTTACCTGAACTTTATCCATAAAGACAGGGCGAATAGTGACATAGCTCCTGCAGTTGTAAGTACACCGGCCGCTAATGCTGCTGCATATACAGGAACTGTGCTTGTTCAAAATCCTGAAAAATATTTGAGTAAGCAAGAAGAGGCTACTAAGGAACACCAGCAGTAAAACTGACTACTAAAAAGAATTCATGCCTTAACCGGATCATTCCCCGGTTAAGGCATTTTTATTTGGCTCGCTATGATTTTTTATCTTAGCAGGATGTCAAAAAAACTTTTCCTGCTCGATGCCCTTGCTTTGGTCTTTAGGGCCTACTATGCACTCATCCGCAATCCGCGAATAACTTCAAAAGGAAAAAACACAAATGCACAGTTTGGCTTTACCAATACTTTGATTGAATTGATGAATAATCAGAAGCCAACTCACATTGCTGTATGTTTTGATACAGAAGCTCCAACAGAACGACACACAGATTTTGTAGATTATAAAGCAAATCGCCAGGAAGCGCCAGAAGATCTTATAGCGGCTTTACCCGATATAAAAAAAATAATCCAGGGCTTTAATGTTCCCGTAGTTGAAGTTGATGGCTATGAAGCTGATGACATTATAGGTACGTTAAGTATACTGGCTGCAAAGCAAGGATATGAAGTGTTCATGGTAACCTCCGATAAAGATTATGGTCAGCTGGTAAATGATAAAGTGAAAATTTATAAACCAGGCTACCAGGGTGGTGATGTTGAAATAATGGGTCCGAAAGAAGTTTGTGAAAAATGGAATATTAAAAATGTTAGTCAGGTGATCGATGTGTTGGGATTAATGGGTGATGCAGTAGATAATATCCCCGGCATTGCTGGTGTTGGAGAAAAAACAGCAGCAAAACTTCTCGCTGAATATGAAACATTGGAGAATGTTTTAAAGAATGCGGGTAACATAAAGGGAAAACTTGGAGAAAAGGTAGAAGCCGGAAAAGATCTTGCTGTACTAAGTAAAAAATTAGCAACGATCATTACCAATGTGCCTGTGGAATTTCATGAAGAGAATTTCAGGATGAAGGAAATGAATAAAGACATACTAAGAGACGTTTTTGCAGAGTTGGAATTTAAAACACTTGGCAAAAGAGTATTAGGTGATGAATTTGCCATCACTGTTTCCAATAAAGATTTTATTAAAAAAGAACAGCCAATCGGTGTACAAACCGATCTGTTTGGAAATATTATTGAAACTGCTGCACCTGCAATCCCTGTTGAACAAGCTTCATCAAACGGAAGTGAGTACGGTGAATCAATAACTGTGAGTAAGAATATCAATAACACCCCGCACAAATTTGAAGCAGTACAAGATGCTACTGCCATAAAAAAACTAGTGACAGAATTAAAAAAACATGATGAAATATGTTTTGATACCGAAACAACAGGCATTGATGCAAATGAAGCAGAATTAGTGGGACTAAGTTTTTCTATAAAACCTGGCGAGGCATATTATATTCCATGTCCACCGGATCAACAAAAGACAAAAGAGATCCTTGCTTTGTTCGAACCACTATTTAATGATAAAAGCAAAATATGGATCGGACAAAATACCAAATACGACATGCTTGTATTGAAATGGTATGGAATTGAATTAAAAGGAAAGATCTTTGATACAATGCTGGCTCATTATGTAATTGAGCCGGATGGAAAAAGAAGCATGGATCAACTGAGTGCAAAATATCTTGGTTATGAGCCAGTGCATATTGAAGAGCTGATCGGTAAAAAAGGAAGAGCTCCACAGGGAAATATGCGTGACGTAGAACTTGAAAAAATTAAAGAGTACGCTTCAGAAGATGCCGATATTACCTTACAATTAAAACAGATCTTTCTACCACAACTAAAAGAAAAAGAAGTCGAGAAAGTTTTTTACGAAGTGGAGAATCCTCTTGTAAAAGTTTTAACGGATATGGAGTTTGAAGGTGTAAAGATCGATGAAGAGTTTTTGAAAGATTATTCTAAAGAATTAGAAATTGATGCGAAAAAAGCAGAGGAGAGTGTTTACAAGCAAGCCGGAGTTCGTTTCAATCTTGCTTCACCAAAACAATTGGGCGAAGTATTGTTTGATAAACTAAAACTTGATCCTTCTGCCAAGAAAACAAAAACAGGTCAATATCAAACGGGTGAGGATGTATTGTTGAAATTAGCGGCTAAAGAAAATAAGATCGCTGAAGATATTCTTGTATTTCGGGAAATGACTAAGCTGAAATCAACTTATGTTGATACGTTACCATTGCTTATAAATAAAAAAACAGGAAGAGTTCATACTACGTACGGACAAGCAGTAGCAGTTACAGGTCGTTTAGCGAGTAACAATCCAAATCTTCAAAACATTCCTGTAAGAACAGATCGGGGAAAGGAGATCCGTAAAGCTTTTGTTCCAAGAGATAGTAAGCATATTCTTTTATCAGCGGACTATTCGCAAATTGAATTGAGAATTGTTGCTTCCATCAGCAGCGATAAAAATATGTGTAAAGCATTTAAAGATGGAACTGATATTCATACAGCAACTGCAGCCCGGGTTTATAATGTGGATGAAAAAGCTGTAACAAAAGAAATGCGTTATAAAGCCAAGAGTGTAAACTTTGGAATTATTTACGGCCAGGGAGCATTTGGTTTAGCAGATAATCTTGGAATAGCAAGAAGCGAAGCAAAAGAGATCATTGATAATTATAAAAAACAATTTCCCGGCATACAGAAATATATGGATGATACGATCAACTTTGCCCGTGAACATGGTTATGTACAAACATTGATGGGACGCAAGCGTTGGTTAAGAGATATTAACTCATCCAATTTTACAGTAAGAGGATTTGCAGAACGAAATGCGATCAACTCTCCAATACAAGGAACTGCTGCCGACATGATAAAATTAGCAATGATAAAAGTTCATGCCGCTATGAAAAAAGAAGGATTTAAAAGCAGGATGATCTTACAAGTACATGATGAATTGGTTTTTGATGCATCAACAGATGAAGTAAAAGAATTAAAACCATTGATCGTTGAGTGCATGCAAGCCGCAATGCCTTTACCAAACAAAGTTCCTGTAATTGCGGAATGTGGTGAAGGTAAGAATTGGCTGGATGCACATTAATCAGAACCAGGATTAATGGGATTATTGAGATTATGAGGAAATAGTGTTTTATGAAGAAAATTTTCTTTATTCATTTTCACGAGGCCGAGCTCAAAGAAAAAATAAAGCAATTAAAAGAAGCTGGCTATAAAGCGGACTATCATTTCAATACCGGGTCTGTTGCCGATCTTCGGGAATATTCATTCGATGCCCTTTTGATCTGTTTAGACAGGTTGCCTTCACATGGTCGTAGATATGCTGAATGGTTTTGGGAAGCGAAGAAGAGACAATATATTCCCATTATATTTTGTGGTGGCACTCCTGAAAAAGTATTGATCACAAAAGAAAAGTTACCGAAGGCGATCTATTGCAGTAATGAAAAATTATTGGCGACACTTGAAAAAATAAAATAATGAAGTGGGATGATTATTTAAAAATACTTCAGAATATCAGCCTGAGATATTTCTATATAGCAGGCATTGCTTTTGTACTTGGCTATATTTTATTACGCAAATGGATCAGCAATAAAAAAATTCAGCAAAAATTTCCGAGAGTAGCTGATTATTTGCGTGAGATCTCTTACTCAGCTATAACGATGCTGATGTTTGCTTTTGTTCCATTCTTCCTTATTAAAAATCCGAACATTGAACCATATACAACACATTACACAAAGATCGAAGAACATGGCTGGTTCTATTTCTTTGCGGCTTTCCCTTTAATGTTCATTATGCATGACGCTTATTTTTATTGGACCCACAGGCTAATGCATTATCCAAAGGTTTTTAGAATATTTCATCTTGTTCATCACCAATCTACTAATCCTTCGCCTTGGGCAGCTTATGCTTTCCATCCTTTGGAAGCAATTATAGAAGTTGGTATTACCGCAGTTTTTCTTTTTACAATTCCTATTCACAGTCTGCATTTGCCCATCTTCTTTCTAATGTCGATCATTTATAATGTATATGGTCACACAGGTTACGAGATCTATCCAAAAGGGTTTAGCAGGAACTGGCTTGGTAAATGGATCAATACTTCTGTGAATCATAACCTGCATCATCAATATTTTAAAGGCAATTACGGTTTGTACTTTTTATTCTGGGATAGAATGATGGGAACAATAAGAAGCGACTATGATGAAAGATTCGAAGAAGTGAAGGCAAGAAGCCGAATAGAGTTACAGAAAGTACAAGTGAGTGACACAACAACAGCCTAATATTGCGTTGTAGCTTGCTTAATAAAAATTATTTCATCCTCCCAAAAAATTTCCTCACCTTGATAGTTAATCAAAAACTTTTTTATGGCTTTCATAAAAGTTTGTTCGCTGAGCGAGTTGCCGAACAACTCACAAAAGATAGTTCCATTAGGTCCGCATAAAATTGCCTTGTTCCATTTTAACAATGAAATATCAGCGATCGCCAATGCATGTCTGCATAAAGCGGGACCATTGGGTTTGGGATTGGTGGAAAATAAATATGACGGGCTGTACGTGACTTGTCCCTGGCATGGATGGGAATATAATATAAAGACCGGCAGTGCCCCGCCAGGATATAAAGATCAACAGGCCCTATTTGAAGTGAAAGTAGAAGGTGATGATATACTGGTAAATGAACAGCCGATCGTGAAAGCACATCGTGAATTGCACGACCTGAAAGTGATCGAAGACCTTGTCAAACTCGAATATCAAACAACAGCGGAATCAAAAAATATTTTGGGCATCTCTACAACGAACATGAATAATGATCTACCGAGATACAGTACTTCGGAAGCGGCATTGGAACTTGCATTGGACTATGCAAAGGAACATCATGGCGCTGCAACAAAAATGCTGAAGCTTCGTGATCTTGGCTTTCGTGCATGCGAAGGTTATTATTCGCAGCACATGAATGCATGTACATGGCCATGTAGCATTACAGAAATGCAACCCAAAGATGGAATGACACAAGTGTATCGTGACATGATCCTTTGGGCAGATATTGTTTTGGTGGCCACGCCTATTCGTTGGGGTAATCCATCATCACTTTATTTTAAGATGGCAGAAAGATTGAACTGCGTGCAGAACCAGATCACATTAAAAGATAAAGTGCTTATAAAAAATAAGGTGGCTTCATTTATTATCACGGGTGGTCAGGATAATATTCAACAAGTGGCAGGACAAATGATGGTTTTCTTTACTGATCTTGGTTTTACTTTTCCTCCATTTAGTTTTTTAGGCTGGAGCCGTGGTTGGACGGCGGAAGACATGGATAAAAATGTTTTGCAATTTAAACGGAGCGAATACATTCAACGGACTGCGAAAGAATTAGTGGATAACAGTATAGAGACGCTTTGCCAGGTAAAACACATTCATCCTGAAAACATGAAAGCGCCAAAACCGCACAGACAAGATTCATTGACTGCCGAACTTATAAACCCGGATATGAATATGTAAAATTCATTAATTGGGCAAACGGTTAATGTTTACTTTGATCATTTATTAGCTTGGTAGTTAAATAAAAATTTATGAGAAGATCTTTTCCATTCATTCTAATTGCTATTTCACTTATTTCTTCTGCACAATCCCAGGAAAAAATGGATTTTGAAAAATATAATCCAACATCCACACTGATAGTGCCTGAACATAAATTAACAAGATCTAAGTTTCCTTTTATTGATGTACACAATCACCAGGAATCAATGCCATCAATGGATCTTTCGACACTGACAAAAGAAATGGATAAGCTGAACATGACAGTGATGGTAAACCTGAGCGGAAGCAGTGGCAATAGCATTGTACGATCAGAAAAAAATATCAAGGATCATTATCCTAAACGTTTTATAGTTTTTGCAAATGTTGATTTCAGCGGAGTAGGCGAAAATGGCTGGGGTGAAAAAGCGGCAAAACAATTAGAAGAAGATGTAAAGAATGGAGCGAATGGTTTAAAAGTTTTTAAAAATCTAGGCTTCTCTGCAAGAGATATAAATGGTAAATTAATTCCAATTGATGATCCAAGACTCGATCCTGTATGGGATAAGGCTGGTGAATTAAAAATCCCTGTTCTTATTCATACCGCCGATCCTAAACCTTTTTGGGATCCGATGGATGAGAAAAATGAACGATGGCTTGAGCTGGCAACTCATCCCAATCGTAAAAGAAGTGATACCAATCCTGTGCCATGGCAACAGTTGATCGATGAACAACACAACATGTTTAAAAAACATCCAAAGACAACTTTTATCGCTGCACATTTTGGCTGGTATGCAAATGACCTGGCTAAACTCGGAAGCCTGCTTGATGAAATACCAAATATGAATATTGAGTTCGGTGCAGTGATCGCCGAGTTAGGGAGACAACCAAAGGCGGCCAAAAAATTTTTTGAAAAATACCAGGATAGGATCTTATTCGGTAAAGACAGTTGGGCACCCGGCGAATATGCTACCTATTTTCGGGTGTTGGAGACGGAAGATGAATATTTTCCTTATCATAAAAAATATCATGCTTTCTGGGCTATGTATGGCATGGGTTTACCAGATTCGATCTTAAAAAAAGTGTATTATAAAAATGCCCTTCGTATTATTCCTAACATTGATAAGTCACAATTTCCAGATTAAATGAAAAAGGATATTTCGGATAGAGAAGACTTGCTAAAGCTAGTTACCCTTTTTTACAATAAGCTTTTAGGCGATAAAACTATTAGTTATTTGTTTATAGAGATTGCAAGAATAGATCTTCATCATCATCTTGATATATTGGTAAATTTTTGGGACAGTGTTTTATTTCAAAATGATGTGTACCGTAAAAATGCGATGCAACCCCATTTGATATTGCATCAAAAATCGCCACTACAGAAACATCATTTTGAAACATGGCTTAAGTATTTTAACGAATCGATAGATGAATTGTTTGAAGGAGAAAAAGCATTTCTTGCCAAAGAGAGAGCCTTAAGTATTGCTACCGTTATGCAAATAAAGATCAGCCAGTTGGGTTGAACGTGATCTTAGCGAAGCAAATAATGTATAATTCCATAAAAGTTTAATTTTAATTTTTCCAGTTTCGTTCTTGTGTAATACTGGCAAACCCAACATCCTTATAGCAAATGAATGCTTATGCAGCGCCTATCATTTGCTTTAGATCCGCGGTATTTCCAGGTAATTTTCCAGGCCATTTTTCTTGGTTATGGAATTCTTTTTCTCCATTGGAATGCCGATTGGCAACATTATCATTATATCATTAGTATTGGTGGATGTTTATTATTTCAATATGCAGCTGATTCAATTAAATCAAAGAGATTTTTAAAGCTAAATGAATTTGACCGATGGGGCTTCAGCGTACTCATTAGCGCCATGAGCCTTTGCCTTTTATTAAAAACAAATGATTGGTATGTGAGTTTGCTTGCATCTTTTCTGACTGTTGCTTCAAAATATGTTCTTCGGTTTAATCAAAAACACATTTTCAATCCCTCCGCCTTTGGGATTGTAGCAACGTTACTTCTTACAAAAGATGCTTGGTTGAGCCCGGGTCAATGGGGAAGTAATGCAGTCATCTTTTTTGGAGTGGTAACATTCGGAACGATCGTAGTAACCAGAGTGCAAAAATTAGATGTCAGCCTCGCCTTCTTGTTAATTTTTATTGGTTTGCTTTATTGGCGACAAGTGTATGTGCTTGGTTGGCCGATGGACTATTTCATTCATTCAGTAAGCACAGGCAGCTTGTTGCTCTTTACCTTTTTCATGATCAGCGATCCAAGAACTTCGCCCAATCATCCAATAGCAAGAATCATCTGGGCTGTTTTTATTGCTGCTGTTTCGTTTTATCTCGCGGCATTTAAATGGAAATATAATACGCCGGTTTGGATATTGGTAGCAGCAGCACCACTTATCCCACTCCTTGATAAAGTTTTTAAAGCAAAAGCGTTTCACTGGACATCAACAATTATTCAATTCAACCTCATTAATAAACTAAAACAAATAGTCATGAAGCCTATAATGAAAAAAGGAGCTGCGATGATCTTATTGTCAGCAATGATAACTCACGAGGCTGCCGCCTTTTGTGGATTTTATGTAAGCAAAGCAGATGGCACGTTGAAAAACAAAACATCACAGGTTATACTTGTAAGAGATGGTAATCGAAATGTGATCACTATGTACAATGATTTCAAAGGGAATTTTAAAGATTTTGCAATGGTAGTTCCGGTACCGGTAGTGTTGCAAAAGAAAGATATTAAAGTGGTGGATCAGGCCATCTTCAATACATTGAATGAATATAGCAAGCCACGATTGGTAGAATATTATGATCAGAATCCGTGTAATCAATATGATATGCTAAAAGAAAATGCGTTACCAGGAATGGTTCCGGGCATCACGATAAGAGGAAGTAAATCGCTTTCAAAAGAAGATAAGGATTTGGGTGTAAAAGTCGAAGCCAAATATCTAGTCGGCGAATATGATATTCTTATTCTTTCCGCAAAAGAATCGTCTGGTTTAAAAACCTGGCTGGAAGAAAATGGTTATAAAATTCCTGCCGGTGCAGATGAAGTATTAGAGCCTTATATAAAAAGCAATTTGAAATTCTTTGTGGTAAAAGTAAATGACGAAGAAAAGAAGAAACTGCCTGGAAATTTTCTACGTCCGATCCAAATTAGTTTCACCTCTCCAAAATTCATGTTACCCATTCGTTTGGGAATGGCCAATGCTGATGGCGACCAGGATATGATCGTGTATGCATTTACAAAAAAAGGAAGAATCGAAACTACTAATTACAGAACCGTATCTCTGCCGACAGGAAAAAATATTCCGTTGTTTGTAAAAAATAATTTTGGAAACTTTTATGCCAACCTTTTCCAGAACCAATGGGATAAAGAAGGTAAGGCGCTTGCCATGTTAGAATATGCATGGGATGTGAGTCCAAAGAATTTTGTGAAATGCGATCCTTGCGTAGCAACTGCGCCTTCAACACAGGATCTTGTACAAGCAGGTGTCTGGTGGATCAATCGTGACTGGACAAATTATGATGATGTGTACGATAATGACGATTATTCCGATAAGGTTTATTTCACAAGATTGCATATTCGTTATAACAGAAGATCATTTCCGCAGGACCTTATGTTCCAGGTTACTCCAAATACTGATAATTACCAGGCAAGATATGTGATCACCCATCCTGCAACCGGAGATTTTAATTGTGAAGCAGGCAAAAAATATTTAAAAGAATTAAAACAACGCAGAGCAGATGAACTGGAGATGCTTACCTACCTGACAGGAAAAGGTTATAGTGATTGGGACGTGGTATCAGAACAACCAGAAGAAAAGTATGTACCGAGAGAAGCATCATATGCATCTATTGCAACTTTAATTCAAAACAAACCTAAAAAAGATAAAGGAATTTTGGTTGCAACAGTAAGTGTGATAGGATTAATTTCTCTTGCTGGTTTTAGGCGTAAAAAAGATAATAGATAAGTCTTCAATTGTAGGGGCCATATAGTAGCCCCTACTGTTTATTTTAAATACCAGTTCTTATATCGCATCAATGCTTCTATAAAATAATAATCGGCATAAGTAAGGGGTACATCTATTTCTGATTTTCCCGGTAAATGACCAACACTATGTTTTAAGACAAATCCACCATTAGTATTTACAGCAGCCCGGTATACTGAAGAAAGATTTTTTAGAATAGTTGTTGCAGTATTTAAATATTCTTTACGCTGCTGTTCGTTCGAATATTTAGCCAATTCTAATAAAGCTGAACACATGATCGATGCTGCAGATGCATCACGATAAGTATTTGGAATATCTGTCGCATCATAATCCCAATAAGGAATTTTATCTGCAGGCATATTTTTATGATGTAATAAAAAATTTGCTATATTATTCGCTTCATTCAAATATTCTTCCATTCCTGTTTCCCGATACATCATAGTAAAACCATATAAACCCCATGATTGACCCCGTGCCCATGCAGATTCATCAAATGCACCTTGTGCCGTGTATCCTTTGATCTTTTTGCCAGTTATCGTATCATAATCGATGAGATGATATGAACTGAAATCATTTCGATAATGATTTTTTAGAGTTGTGTTTGCATGTGTAACGGCGATCTTATAAAAAGTTGAATCACCGCTAAGCTTTGTCATCTCGCACAAAAATTCAAGATTCATCATGTTGTCTACAATTACCGGGAATTGCCATCGGCTATTAGTATTCCAGGATTTAATACATCCTATTATCGGATTAAACCTTGTTGATAAAGATCGTGCACCCGTGATCATTACATTCTTGTAAGAATTATCTTTTGTAAGCCGGTACCCGTTTCCGTAACTGCAATAAAGCATAAACCCAAGATCGTGAGTACCTGTATTATTTTTTTCTTTTTCCAATAAAGCCGTGGTTCGTATCGCTTCTTTTTTCAGGCTTTCGTCCTTTGAGTAACCATACAAATACCATAAAGCACCCGGATAAAAACCACTGCACCACCAATCGGTTCCCGAAACAATGAGTTCATTCTTTACAGAATCATAACTGCGGGGCAATTTATCAGCAGGCAATAATTTCTGCATGTATTTAAATTGTTTAACGGCCAACTGCAGATCTTCATCAACCAATTTTTTCATTTCCTGCTTTGATGATTGAGAAAGAGCTTGAAAAAAAATAAACAATACAGCGATTGTGATAAATATTTTATCTCCGATCATTCTTTTCATAATGATATTTATTTTGCTTTTGCAAATAGCCTTTCTTTCATTTTTTTATCATGGCCGTAAACATCTTCGCGGAAATTTAATTTACCATCCCTGTCAACCCAGGCAGTAAAATAGCCAATGAAAACAGGAATAGGTTCTTTTATAGTATAGTATTGTTCTTTCCCGGCATTCATTGCCTTTGTTATTTTTAATGAATCCCATTTTGCATCATTTCGTAAAATATATTGTGCAACTCTTTTTGGCTCACTAAGTCGGATACATCCATGACTAAAAGCTCTTTTATCTTCATTAAAAAGACTTTTGGACGGAGTATCATGCAGATAAATGTTGTACGTATTAGGAAACAAAAATTTAACCTGTCCAAGGGAGTTCCAGGGTCCCGGTTTTTGCCTTACACCATTTCCATTCCACTCCATGTGGTGGTTCGCCAAATAATTTTTATTCTTTGCTATGCCTGGTAATATTTCCTTTTTTAATATTGAGGGCGGAACATTCCAATAAGGACTAAAAACAACATACTTTAAATTCCCCGTAAAGATCACCGTATTATTTGCTGCACTACCAACCACAACATTTGAGCTCCAGCTATATTTTCCTTTATCATATACATGCAATCGAAACTCCGGTATATTCACCAGGAAGTAATCAGTAGATGGTTCGGCAGGTAACCAACGGATCCGTTCCATATTTATTAATATCTGTTGCAATCTTTCTTCTATTGGTCGTTTCATTTCGTTTATGAGCAACATGCTGATAATACCGTCTTGTTTGAATCCATAACGCTTTTCAAAACTTTTTACGGCATCTTCTAATTCCTGTGTAAAAATCACGGACGTATCTTCTTTGACCATATCGCCAGTTAGATACAATCTTTTCTTGATGAGTGATAACAACGCTGAAGTATCATTTAACCTATAGCTTTTCTTATCTGGTTTTCCAATTGACCAGCTACCTTTTTTTTCGATCTCATAATATTTAAGAAGATAGTCCTTTAATAGATCGTACTGCCGGTTCAATGGTTCGATGTCTTTTAAATTTTTACCCTTACGGGATAATAAAGAATCCAGTAGTGCAGAAGGATCGATTTTTTTACTTGGAATAAACCAATCCAAGTCATGTGCATCCAGTTGATTTCTTCCCTGGTAAGCTCTCCTTGTGTACCGAAAAAATTGCCCTGTTAAAAGCAACTCCGTATTTAATACAAGGCTATCGTTAATATCATAATTAAAATTTCCGCCTGATACGGAATCATATGACTTTTCAAATGAATAATTTCTTAAACCACTGTCCTGCGAATAACTGATGTACTCTTTATATGCCACATAAAAAGAAGAAGCGTAATCGGCCATTCCTTCTTTAAAAAACCAGGCGAATTGGTAATTACGGCCATTATAGAAATTCCGCATTCTTTTCTTAATTGAATCATGAAACGCTTGTTTAGCTATGAATTTTTCCATTCGAAGACTATCGAAAAATATTTCGCTGTAGGAAGTGCCGAATTTGATAGAAGTGTCCCTCGATGTTGTTTGGGCCTGGGCTTTTGCTTCGTTGCCGTCTTGCTTGCAACTATAACATGTTATGATGATGACTGTGTAAAAAAGGAGTATTTTCTTCATGTTTAATGGTTTCCTTTATGATGTAAATTAATTCAAATACAAGAGGTAACGGGAGGTCGAATAAAAAATAAATCGAAAGATTTTAGTTGCTCTTTTCGGGTTATCTTGCACTCCCAAATTCTAAATTTTTATGGAGTATAGTAAACTTGTTGCGGTTACCGGTCTTCCGGGTTTATTTGAGTTGATCAGCAGTCGCGGGGATGGTGCTGTTGTACGTTCACTTGATGATAATAAAACTCAGTTCATTTCCAGTCGTGTGCATAATTTTTCTCACCTCGAAAGCATAGAGGTTTATACACAAAGAGACAATGTGAACCTGGTAGATGTTTTTAATGCAATGGAAAAAGATGGTAGCTCTTTGCCAGATTCAAAAGATAACGATGCTGTTAAAAAATATTTTGAAAAAGTTTATCCTGAAATGGATTTTGAAAGAGTGTACAGCAGCGATATGAAGAAGATGGTGAAATGGTTTGAGTCATTGAAAAAACACAACATAGAAATAAAACTTACCGAACTCCCTGAAGAAACCGAAGAGGTTGCTGAAGAAGTAAAAGAAGAACCAGTCATTGAAGAAAAGCCCAAAAAAAGAGCTACTAAAAAGAAATCCGAATAAATATAATTTATCAGATCAACGATAGTTTGCTAATGTGAAAATGACGTTGGCCTTTGATTTGCATATTAGCCCATTTGTAAATTAGCCTAATTATGTATTCTGCAGATATAAAAAAACTTCCCCGCCATTTTTTACCGAAAGATTTTACTGTCACTACATGGGAAAAGCTTGAGCCTTTTTTTATTGATCTGCTTGAAAGAAAAATAAATTCAAAAGAAGACCTGGAACAATGGTTAAAAGACATTAGTGAACTGGAAGCTGTTTTAAGTGAAGATGGTTGCTGGCGGCAAATAAAGATGACATGTGATACAGAGAATAAGGAGCTCGAAGAGGCCTTTACTTTTTTCATGATGGAGATTCAGCCCAAAGCACAACCATATGCTGACAAGCTGAATAAAAAACTTATCAGTTGTCCTTTTACAAAAGAACTTGATCAACGAAAATTTTTTACATACCTGCGCACTGTAAAAAAGAACATTGATCTTTTTCGCGAAGAAAACATTCCTATTCTTGCTGAGATGAGTGTTATGCAGCAGCAATATGGTGTGATTGCTGGAAAAATGACAATTGAGGTTGATGGAAAAGAATACACACTACAACAAGCAGCAAAATTCCTGGAGAATAACGACAGAAAATTAAGAGAATCCGTTTACAAAAAAGTTGGCGACAGGCGGTTAATGGATAAAGAAGGTCTGAACAAATTATTTTCTTCTCTTCTTGAAAAGCGTCATCGAATTGCAGTAAATGCAGGTTTCGTAAATTACCGCGATTATAAGTTTGTAGAAATGGGTCGCTTTGATTACAAACCTCAAGATTGTTTTCAATTTCACCAGGCAGTAAAAGAAAAAATATTACCACTGGTAAATGAGATCTATGAAAGAAAGAAGAAAAGACTTGGGGTAGATACACTCCGTCCCTGGGACCTGGAAGCTCATCCTGCAGATGAGAAGGCTTTAAACCCTTTTAAAACAGGTGATGAGCTGGTTGAAAAATCAATCGAATGTTTTAATGAGTTGAAACCATTCTTTGGCGATTGCTTGAATAAAATGAAAGCAATGGGCCATCTTGATCTTGACAGCAGAAAAGGAAAAGCACCCGGTGGATATAATTGCCCTTTAGCTGAAAGTGGAGCTCCATTTATTTTTATGAATGCCGCCGGACAAATGGACGATGTAACAACGATGGTGCATGAAGGCGGCCATGCAGTTCATTCATTCCTTGCTCATGATCTGGAATTGACGGCTTTCAAAGAATACCCGATGGAAATTGCCGAGGTTGCAAGTATGGCGATGGAACTTTTCTCAATGGATAACTGGCATGTGTTTTTCCAATCTGAAGAAGAATTAAAACAAGCCAAAGAGCACCAGCTTGAAAGAGTGATCACAATATTTCCATGGATAGCCACTATTGATAAATTCCAGCATTGGCTATATGAAAATCCAACGCATACTGATGAAGAACGGTCAGATAAATGGGTTGAGATCTTTGCTGAATTTACTTCACCGGTTCTTGATGTTTCAGGCTTAGAAGAATACCGCAGATATTTCTGGCAAAAGCAACTTCATTTATTTGAAGTACCATTTTATTATATAGAATATGGAATTGCACAACTCGGTGCCATCGGTCTTTGGAAACAGTTTAAAGAAAACAAAGAGCAGGCTCTTAATAATTATATAACCGCTCTTGCCCAAGGCGGCACAAGAACTTTACCAGAGCTTTTTAAATCTGCAGGACTTCATTTTGACTTTTCCCCTTCTGTAGTCGGCACATTAATGTCGTTTGTACATGCAGAAATGCAGGTCTTAACAAAAGAATAATACAAAATACCACAAACGTGGTATACCCCTTTTTTGGTTTATACTTATTTCTCGTTTTACTTTACGTAAGAAAAGAAAATGCAATAACTGCATTTCAACATAGCTACTAATCAGAGCCTTAACCTAAGTCCCCTTGTTTCCACACGGGGGCTTACTTTTTTTGGCAGGCGCTGCAGACACCATTCACTACTATTTCAACGTTATTAGCCAGGTATTCTTTCGGAAGTTTGACTGATGGAATGATAAAATCTTCAAGACATTCTGTTTTGCCACAAACAGAACAAATAAAGTGATAATGATTATCATGATGATGTCCTTCAAAACAATCATTCTTACATAAAGCATATTTTACGGAATTATCGGCGGTGGGAATTGTATGCAGTATTCCTTTTTCAACAAATGTTTGCAAAGTGCGGTAAACAGTGACACGATCAAATCTTTCACCTGCTTTATGTTCTATATCAGCATGTGCAAGAGCTCTTGTATTGGTTAAAAAAAGATTGAGGATCTTTTCGCGACTTTCCGTTACACTAAGTTGGTTACGACGAAGAATATCATGAACCTTTGTGTTCATAAAAATTATTTTTCTTTCAACAAAACTTCTATCTCAGTTATCATTCTTTCTACATCTTTTCTCTCATTCCCTTCATAAATATTTCTAACGTTGCCTTTTTTGTCCACCAATGAAAAAAACTGGGAATGAAGAAAATCTACTTCATTACTTAATGGGTTGTTATTAGGATCATCAATTTTATAGCTATGTCTGGCCTGCCTGTAAAGACTATCCTTTGTGCCTGTAAGAAATATCCATTTATTAGTATCCACATTCATTGAATCTGAATATTTTTTTAATGTGGCTGCAGAATCCGTGGCAGGGTCACTCGTATGAGAAAGTATAAGAAAGTCTTTTTCGTTCTTAAATCGATCATAAACTATTCTCATATTTGTATGCATTATTGGGCACCAGCTTTTGCAGGTTGTAAAAAAGTATTCCGCAACAAAGACTTTTCCCGCTACATCTTGCTCTGTTATTTTTTTTCCATCTTGGTTAGTAAATGCAAAAGGCAATACTCTTCCGATCGGTGGAAGCCTTGATTTTCCAAAACCAGGTAATAGCCGGCTCATCGTGTAATAAAAGCCAACAACCAGCAAAAAGAAAAAAACAATATAAAAAATAGTTTTCCTGCTCATATAGACCAAAATTAACTCATGATCGATCCGATCAGTTTCGATAAACAAAGATAATTATATTTTGCAACAATGTTGCACGTGTTTATCTTTGCAGTCCATGAAAATTCAGATCAATTGGAATGCACTTGGTGTATCAGCAGGATTAGCTTGTGCCATTCATTGTGCATTGTTACCTCTTTTTATAAGCACATTGCCTTTATTCGGAATTAATATTCTTGATAATATTTACTTTGAAGTAAGTATGATCCTGGTGGCTCTTTTTATTGGCGGATTCACTTTGTGGCATGGATATAAAAAACATCATCACAAACTTTCTCCTTTAATTTTATTTATAGCCGGTATGTTATTATTGACAATAAAACATTTCTTTACCGACTATATATTTTGGCTGATCATCCCCTCCTCAATTCTCATCATTCTTGCATATTATATGAATTGGAAATTTTGCCGCCAGGCAAAACATTGCCATAGTACCGACTGCAATCATTAAATCTTTCCGGGCTTTGTTATTCGAAATTCTTTTTGACTACCTTGAAGTTCAATTAAAAACTTATGAGATCAATATTCGTTGCCTCGTTAATTATTATTTCGTTTTCAGTTTTTAGTCAAACAACAGATGAGTTGGAAGTAAGAAATGTACTTGCAAAACAAAATGCAGCATGGAACCGCGGCGATGTAGAAGCATTTATGGTTGGATATTGGGAAAATGACTCTTTAATGTTTATTGGGAAATCCGGTGTTACTTATGGTTATAAAAATACTCTGGCAAACTATAAAAAGAATTATCCTGACACAGCTACAATGGGTAAACTGACATTTACTCTTATTCAAGTCAAACAACTTTCAGCTGAGTATTTTCATGTAACCGGTAAATACTATTTAACCAGGACAATTGGAGATGCAAGTGGCCATTTTACTCTTCTGTTCAGGAAAATAAATGGCAAATGGGTAGTTATTTCCGATCACAGCAGTTGATTTTTACTAAAACAAAATAAAACGAACTTCACCATGGCACTTATTATTGTTGGAATGATCGTACTTATTATCGGCGTCGTCATTGCCCGTAACCCCGGCGCTGTTCAGCGTTATGGAGGAATTATAAGAATTGCAGGAATAATCATTATGGTTATTGGTGTATTAATAGGATCAATTGTACAAATTGATGCGGGGCAGGTAGGTGTAAAAAAGCTTTTTGGTAAAGTCCAAAACGATGTGCTACACAGTGGACTCCACATGATCAATCCTTTGATCGAAGTAACTACGCTTGATATCAAAACTCAAAATTATACAATGAGTGGCGTTCATGATGAAGGTTCAAAAAATGGAGATGACGCTATC
>VBAS01000107.1 GCA_005882975.1 Bacteroidota bacterium
TGTTTTCCATATGATCTGAAATCGTCTGATAAATTTTCTCCAAAGCCAACCGCTTTTGCAGCGATCACATGTTCAAGTGGCCCACCTTGTGATCCTGGGAATACAGCAAGATCCAATAACTGGCTCATCGTTCTTAAATTTCCTTTTGGATCTTTTATACCCCAGGGATTTTCAAAATCATGACGAAGCATGATGATACCACCTCTTGGTCCACGTAATGTTTTATGTGTTGTTGAACTTACAATATGACAATGATCAAAAGGATCATCCAATAAGCCTGATGCAATTAATCCTGCAGGATGTGCAATGTCAGCAAACACAACGGCACCAACTTCATCCGCAATTGCACGAATACGTTTATAATCCCATTCACGACTATAAGCAGATGCGCCGCAAATGATCATTTTTGGTTTTTCTGCTTTTGCTTTTGCTTCAAGTTGATTGTAATCTACAATTCCCTCTTTCGTTACTCCATAATGAAGTGCCTGGTAAGTTTTGCCGCTAAAGTTGGCGGGACTTCCATGCGTAAGATGTCCCCCCATGCTAAGATCAAGGCCCAGAAATTTTTCACCAGCTTTCATTACAGCGAGAAACACAGCTCCATTTGCAGAAGCGCCGCTATGTGGTTGCACATTGGCCCAGGAGCAATTAAAAACTTTTTTCAAACGTTCAATCGCCAATGTTTCTATTTCATCAACCACTTCGCAGCCGCCATAATATCTTTTGCCGGGATAACCTTCGGCATATTTATTTGTTGGGCAGGTTCCCATTGCCTGCAATACCTGTAAGGATGTAAAATTTTCTGAAGCGATGAGTTCAATTCCATTACGCTGGCGTTCGAGTTCTTTATTAAGAAGATCAAAAACCTCGGTATCTTTTTGTGTTTCTATTTCTACCATGCTTTAAAAATGTTTGAGTTGCTGAGTAAAATTGGGTTAGTACAAGAGTGCGACGCAACAGGAGCGTAATAGTAGTACTACAGTTGGTAACACAATGATTTAAACCGCAAAAATAAGAAAGCATCGGATGCCGTAAGATGCAGTGAATAAGTTTTTGTTTATTAAGAATTCACTACTTTCACAGGCTCTAAAATCAACATGAAGGCCATAATCCCAGTTGCTGGCGCAGGCACCAAATTGCGTCCACACACTTACACCCAACCCAAAGCATTGATCCCACTTGCGGGAAGGACGGTGCTTAGCATTATCATTGACCAGATAAAGGAAGCCGGTATTGATGAGGTCATCTTTATTGTGGGATATCTTGGCGATAAGATCAGGGATTATGTACAGCAGAAACACCCGGAACTAAGGGCACATTTTGTTCACCAAACAGAAAGATTGGGGCTTGGCCATGCAGTTCGTATGGCAAAAAGCATTGTAAAGAATGATGAAGTGTTTGTAGTGCTGGGCGATACTATTTGCGAGTATGATGTAAAAGCAGTGATCGATAGTCCGCATTCAATGCTTGGTGTTCGTAAAGTAGATGATCCCCGCGAATTTGGCGTGGCTGAAATTGATGAAGATGGCTTTATTGATCATGTGATCGAAAAACCGCAGATACCAAAAAGCAATATGGCGCTGGTGGGTTTGTATAAAATAAAGGAAAGTGAACAACTGTTCAGTTGTTTGGAATCAAATATCAAACAAGGTTTACGCAGTCATGGTGAATATAGTCTCACTGATGCGCTTGATTGCATGATCAAGCAAGGTGCAAAATTCAAGAGTTTTAAAGTAGACAATTGGTTTGACTGTGGTAAGAAAGACACTTTGCTTGAATCAAATGCCACCTTGCTGAAAAAATTTGGAAGCAATGTTGATGACCAGCATCATTTTGAGAACACTGTTATCATTCACCCTGTAAGTATCGGCGCCAACTGCGATATAAAAAATTCCATCATTGGTCCGAATGTTTCGATTGGAGAAAATACAAAGATCAATTACTCCATCATCAAGCAATCTATTATTGGTTCTTACTCCAATCTTTTTGATATCGTATTGGATTACTCGCTTATCGGCAGCGATACAGGTATTCGCGGCGAATCCAGAACGCTGAATATTGGTGATAATACGGATATGGACTTAGGATAAACTCACCCCCTGTCCCCCTAAAGGGGAGACTTAGATTGAAGTTCCATTTATTTTCTTGAAGTGTAGTTAATGATGTAAGTTGGATAATTTGAGTTATCAGCCATAGTTCCCTGATTAAACTTTCGTTGCGTCGCACTGTTGTACTTCTGTAATTCTTTTGGGCTCACGGCTCACATCTTGAAAATTGAGCATTGAACATTGAATATTGAATATTTCCTCTCACTATCTTTACTTCATGTCTGATTTTTCTAATCGCATCACTCAACTTTTTAAAATTGATTATCCAATCATTCAAGCCGGAATGATATGGGCAAGTGGTTGGCGATTGGCAAGTGCAGTTAGTAATGCGGGTGGTTTAGGATTAATTGGCAGTGGTAGTATGTATCCTGATGTTTTAAGAGAACATATTCAAAAATGCAAAGCGGCGACCTCAAAACCATTTGGGGTAAATATTCCATTACTATATCCTGATATTGATAAGCATATTCAAATTGTAATTGAAGAAGGAATAAAAATTGTTTTTACAAGTGCCGGCAATCCTAAAACATGGACATCAGTTTTAAAAGAAAAGGGAATAACAGTAGTACATGTTATCGGCTCATCAAAGTTTGCAAGAAAATCAGAAGAAGCAGGCTGTGATGCTGTGGTAGCAGAGGGTTTTGAAGCGGGAGGACATAATGGGAGAGAAGAAACGACAACTATGGTTTTAATACCCGCTGTTGTAAATGCTGTAAAAATTCCTGTGATCGCTGCCGGAGGAATAGCAACAGGCAAACAAATGCTTGCTGCAATGGTAATGGGAGCAGAAGGAGTTCAAATGGGCAGCCGCTTTGTTGCAAGCGAAGAAGCATCTTCTCATATTAATTTTAAGAACGCTGTGATCAATAGTAATGAAGGTGATACGATGCTGACTTTGAAACAGCTAACCCCGGTCAGGCTTATTAAAAATAGTTTTTATAAACAGGTACAGGAAGCAGAAAATAAAGGGGCAAGTGAAGAAGAATTAAAGGCATTATTAGGACGGGCAAGAGCTAAAAAAGGAATGTTTGAAGGGCAGCTTGAAGAAGGGGAGTTAGAGATAGGCCAGGTGAGTGCAAATGTTAAAAATATATTACCAGCGGCAAGAATTGTGGATGAGGTGTGGCAGGAGTTTAAAGAAGCTTTGGCCAATCCAATTAAAATTATTTAAATTTGAGTTGTGTGATGGAGCCATGCGAAACGAAAACCACTTAACCGCTTTGTCAATGAAACAAAGAATCCTCCTGCTAATTGCTATCTGCACGATGGGATGTATACAATCCAGAGCATCCGGCATTGATCCCCGAACTCCGGGAAAAAACATAAATGAAGTAGCTGGCAACATTGTTGATGGTGATTCTAAAAAAGCTTTGGGTGAAGTTACTGTTACTGCTTACTCAGCTAATAAGAAAGAAAAATTCGTGATCACAGATGAGTGGGGCCGTTTTGAATTCGATGAATTAAAAACAGGCATCTATAAACTTGTTTTCGAAAAAGAAGGATACAGAAAAGTTGTTCGTGAGAAAGTATCAGTTAAAACAGATGAAACTTTTCAAATGCGTATTGAAATGATCGAGGCCGATGGATTCGATCTGCTGCCTTCACCCTTTCAATTTTTCGATACTGAATAGAGGGAGAATAACTAATCTTCGGCAAATTGGGATGTAAATATTACATCCCAATTTTTTTGATTATGCCTTAGCAAAGAAATTCCGCTTACTAACCATAATGTTTCATATTTCTTTTTAGAGAAAATTTCCCAGGCTTCCTGGAAGGCTTTTTTATAGAGATCCCGTGTGGCTAATGTTACATGGGGATGAAAAGGCCGCTCTTCTTTTTTTATTGGGAATTTATTTTGGGTGAATAGAAATTCGGTAAATGATTGGTAAAGTTCATCAAGGCTTTTACTTTTCACTACATCAACAAAAATTACTTTGGGTTTGAAGGCTCCGAAATCCTTGAGTGCTATTTCAAATTTAATTTTTGTGTTACTAAAGTCGCGGATCGAATTTATAAGATCATTTTCCAGTTCTTCGTTCATCCAGAAAGGAGGAATGATAGTTACATGTGCCGGTGATCTTAGTGCGACAGAGCACCCGTATTTTTCTTTGAAAAAATTTTTCCACTTCAATATTTGCTGATTGATATCCTCAGGAGCTACTATGGCGATAAAATACATATTCATAAAAAAACAGCCGAAGCACAAAGCTACGGCTGTTCCCTTTTCATGGTCCCGTTACTCCCGATAGTTACAGGGATGGGGTTGGTTTGGCATGGCTATACTTAATCTATATCGATATTGAAGTCATCATCTGATTTTTCGATCGTGAATTTCTTGCGTTTATCAAGAAAGGTTTTATATTTCTTATAAGTTGCATCGCTGGCTTTTTTGCCATTGATATATAATTCGCCATTATCATGTTTGATCGTGTATTCCTCTTTTTTATTTATTAAACCATCTTTTTCAAGACCATCAACAAATTCCTTATACTCTTTCATTTCGACCTTTGTTTTTTCGATCCCCACTTTGGCATTCTCCAGCGATTTTTCAATTTCAGGTCCCATTTTGCTTAGCTCAGTTTGCATTTTTTCCATATCAAGCTGCATTTTCTTCATGTCCATTTTCTCCATTGATTCCTGCACTTCTCTTTGAATTTTTGCTGCATCAAATTCTTTCATGGCTTTTGCCATTTCTTTTTCAATATTTCCAAAATCGATCTTTGCCATTGATTGTTCCATTTCCTTTTGGATCTTTTGAAAGTCCACATCACGCATTGTTTTTTGCATGTCCAGTCGCATCTTTTGAAAATCCAGGTTCTTCATCGATTCATTTAATACCCTCTGCATTTTTTCCATATCCATTTTAAGATCAGCGCCATTAAGTTCATCAAGCACATCATCCAGGTCGCGAATCTTTTTTTCTTTTTTGGGAATCGTATCGCAATTATCATAGCCGTTATCATTCCATGCGGCGTATGTATTTTTAAAGTCCCAGGAACCCAGGACAAATACAGATGTGATAGCCACGCCTGCTACAGCAAGTGGTATCCGTAAATTTCTCAGGTTGGTCATAAAACTCAGTTTAAGTAATTTGTTTTTGTTTGGCTTTATTAAACCAAATATACGATTGATTTCGTATTTACAAAATCCCGATCATCAAAAAAGGAAATTTTAACAATTGTGGGATTTGGCTATCAAGAACGACGGATCCATTTGATCATTTCTTTCCAGCTGGGTTTTTTACCATAAAGTAAAATACCAGTGCGATAGATCTTACCGGCAAGCCATGTCGTTAATATAAATCCGGCAACCAACGACAGCATTGAAACAGCGATCTGCCAGAATGGGGGAGAAGAAGCTAACCGCCCCATCATTACTATTGGAGATGTAAATGGAATAATGCTTGCCCAAACCATAACAGGGCTATCTGGTTTGTCGATATTGGAAGACATAATGATAAATGCAAATATGATCGGCATTATGATTGGAAACATAAGTGACTGTGCTTCCTGCGGATCTTCATTTACTACACTGCCAACAGCTGCGAACAGTGAGGAATAAAAAAGGTAGCCGCCAAGAAAATAAAAGAGAAAGCAGCTGAGAATTAATGGCCAATTTAAATTAGTAAGATTGGCGATCCCTTTTGCAGCGGCACTGTATTGTCCCGGGTTAGAAGTCATCATTCCGGGGTTACTCTGAATATTCTTAACCTGCTCAAGTACATCTGATGGAAGGAAGGTAAATGCTGCGGTGCTGATCAAAAAGATAAGTATGATCCAAAGAAGCATTTGTGTAAGACCAACGGCGCCAATTCCAAGAATTTTACCCATCATTAATTGGAACGGTTTTACACTGCTTATAATTACTTCTGCAATACGTGTTGTTTTTTCTTCCATTACTCCACGCATCACCATGGCGCCAAATATGAACATGGTTATATAAATGATGATACCACTTGCAAAACCGATCCCTGCATTAACTGATGAGTTTACATTTTTATTTTTTTCATCAGTATTATCAACAGTGTAATAGGAGGAAGAAGCCTTGTTAATAGAATCAATTTGGCTGACAGTAATATTTTTTTCAAGCAGTTTACCGCTCACATAGGCATTGCTCAGCCTATCCCTTAGACGATCCATTGTTTCATTCGATGCAGCTTTCTGTGTTTTCAACAGGAAATGTTGGCCAGTGGAATCAACAGAATATAACAATCCATCAAAACCTTTCTGAGCAAAATTGCTTGTGTCTGCTCCTGAGTTAAAATCAAAGATCATCTTCGAAGTATCACCTTTCAGAAAATTTTCCAGGCTTCCTTTTTTATCAATAACAGCGATTTTCTTTTTACCTTCTGGCCTTGCCGCAAAAAAG
>VBAS01000444.1:0-1781 GCA_005882975.1 Bacteroidota bacterium
TGAAGCAGGTAATTTTCAATTTCTTTTTTCTTACTTAAAAAAATTGCCACAGCTTTTTGTTCTGCCATCGGCGCCCATGCACCCACATGTCCGAGTATTGATTTCATTTTATTAATAACAGATGCAGGTCCCATGCTCCAACCAACTCTTACACCGGTCGCTGCAAACACTTTACTGATCGCATCAATAAAGATGGTATAGTTGCGCATCTCCGGTCTTAAGGAAACAGGATTATAATGTTTGATATCGCCATATGTCAAATGCCAATACATCTGGTCATACATGATAAATACTTTCTTTTCTTTTTCGCTTCTTCTTGCATTCTCTTCCAAGACCAAATCACAAATAGCTTCCAATTCTTTTTTCGAAAAAGTAGTGCCGGTTGGATTTTGCGGAGAGCATAATGAAATTAGGGTTGCCTCTTTTATATACGGACGAATATCATCTGCCGTTGGCATAAAATTATTTTCTGCGGTTGCTTCAATCACTACATGTTCACCTTCTACAAAATGAGTGTAATGATTGTTGTTCCATGAAGGAACTGCATAGATCACTTTATCACCCTTATCACATATAGCACGATAAATTGCATAAATAAGCGGCCGGCCGCCTGATGAAACAAGTATTTCGCTTAATGAATAATCAAGTTTTTCCCATTCTTTCATGAAAGAAACAATGGCTTCACGAAGATCAAGATTACCTTCCGCCGCAGGATAATTAGTGAAATGATTCCGGTAAGCCGTTACAATTTCATCTTCCAGTTCTTTAGGGATCGGAAAAATAGAAGGATCAAAATCACCAACGGTAAAATTGTAGATCTTTTCACCTTGTCTCATCTTTTCACGTATCTCACCACCCAATTTTACAATTTCTGAACCGATCAATGTCTCTGATAAATGTGACAATTTCATGCCCTGTTATTTTGCAGCAAATGTAAAAGGAATGATGGAGATAACAAGAACGATTGTTAGCAAAGGAAAAGGGTTGAAAGCCTTATGAACTTTCAACCCTTAACTATCATTTCCAATCATTATTGGATCGGCTTATAATCTTTAAACAAGTTCACTTTTGTTCCTTCTACAAGATTTCGGTAATCTTTCCATTTGCCCTCAAAAAATGTATTGATCTTCTGAATTACTTCCTCTGTTGCTCTTTCAGCATTCATCACCATCGTTTCTTCCTGCTGACCAGGTGCTACCATTTTGCTGCCTATTGATTGCTGGGCTGATTGCATCTGGGTCATTACTGTTACTTCAAACGGACTTCTTGATAAACACTGCCTGTCAGAAGTTTTTCCACTAATAACTTCTCGAATAGATTTAATCTCGTCCTGCATTTTGGTAGTGGTCTTTCTCAATGAATCAGCTTCTTTTCCTTCCACACCTTTCAACTGAGCTTGCATTTTTGTACAAACTTCTTCAGCATCTGTTAAACGATCCATTCCTTCGGTTAGTTTATCTGCAGTTTTTCTTAAACGATCATACATTTTTCGTTGTGCAATTTTTATATCGTTCCGATTACCCAATCTCGGATCATCTTTTACAGTAACATAAGTTGAATCGTATGCTCTTGCATAAGTAACGATCACTTTATATGTACCAGGTAAAACAGGAAAGCCTCCCGGTTCTGGTGAACCCTGTGTTGGTTTCGGTGTGCCCGGTTGACGGAATCCTTTTTCTTCCATTCCCCAATACTGGCGATTAAATCCACTATCAACATTCCAGCGAATTGTTCTTATCAATTCATTTTTATCATTAAAGATTCTAACCATTACACTATCA
>VBAS01000444.1:1806-3032 GCA_005882975.1 Bacteroidota bacterium
TGTCCCCCTTGACCGCCACCAAAGCCTCCACCACCTCCACGGCCTCCACCTCCACCACCTTGTTGAGCTGGTTGTGTAATAACCGGTGCATTATCCATCGCCTGTGTTTTCGCAGTGGTATCTGATCTCTTTGGTTTATTAATGTAAAATGAAATTTCTGCACCACGTCTTCTGTTATCTGCATCCCATAAGCCATCTACACTCCACTCATAACCTGTAGCGGCGCGGTATTGTGCCTGGTAAGCTTCAGGCGCAGGAAAAACAGTGATTGGTTTTGTTATTGCCATTCCTTTATCTGCTGCTGCTTTTCTTAAGGGACGAATATCGTCGAGTATCCAAAGTGATCTGCCGAAAGTTGCAATGGCAAGATCAGCTTCTCTTTCCTGAATTGCCAGGTCATAAGTGGAAACGGAAGGATAACCATTCTTCCATTGCTGATATGTATCTCCGTTATCAAGACTCACCCATAATCCATGTTCTGTTCCAACAAAAATTAAATTGGGTTCAACAGGATCCTGGATCATACATAGCGCATAGCCTTTTACTTTATTTTCATCTATCATTCTTGTCCAGGTATGACCATAATCTGTTGTACGGAATAGATAAGGTTTGAAATCACCACGACGATAATCATTAGCGATAACAAATGCTTCGCCGGCATTATAGCGTGATGCAGTTATTTGGGGTATCCAGCAACTCAATGGCATGCCCGGAATTTTTCCACGGAAATTTGTCCATGTTTTTCCACCATCCCTTGTTAGTTGAACATTGCCATCATCAGTGCCTGCCCAAATCGTTCCTTGTTCTTTAGCAGAAGGTGCAATTGTGATAATAGTACAATGTGTTTCAGCGCCGGTTATATCCAATGTTATTCCACCTGTATTCTGAAATGCTTTGATCTTTACAGAATCATTTGTTGTAAGATCCGGAGATATCATTTGCCAGCTTACACCTTTATCGGTGCTCTTATGTACGAACTGGCTACCGAGATAAATTGTTTTTTTATCAAATGGATCTTGCGCCATCGCGGTGTTCCAGTTCCAGCGAAGTAATTGCTTTGGATCGAGAGTTGGTGGTTTTACAAACCAGCTTTCACCTGTTTTCCAATTACGGCGTCCAACACTTCCACCCTGGCTTTCACTATACACCCAACTTGCATCTTCAGCATCGGGCATTACATCAAAACCATCACCGCCACCGACATTGTTCCAATAATAATTTCTTAT
>VBAS01000108.1 GCA_005882975.1 Bacteroidota bacterium
AGCTACACCACCACCGCCTCCTTGTGGAGATCCGAACGGGTTATCAAATACAACTCCAACACAAACTTCAACAACTGTAAGCTGGAGTATTGTTAGTGGTGCGAACAATTATGATGTGGATTATAAAACAAGTGCTGTATCTACATGGACAAATGCGGCTGCAGGAACAACATCTTTGTCAGTTAATCTTACTGGTTTAACAACGGGTACATCATACGACTGGAGAGTAAGAGCAAATTGTACTGGTAGCAGTAGTAATTATGTTCAGTCGAACTTTACAACAGCAACATCGGTAACATGTCCTGGCAGTTATGACGTAAATTCAAATGATAACACTGCAACAGCTGGTACCATACCGCTAAGCACTGATGTTTATGGTTTGATAAATGTCAGGGGCGATAATGATTATTACAAATTCGTTATTACAGCTGGTGGTAACATAACTATATCGTTAACCACATTACCAGCGGACTATCAACTTGCCTTATTAGACAACACTGGTGCTACATTACAATCATCAACCAATAGCGGCACTACTAGCGAAACGATTAATGCAACTGTTGTATCAGCACCAGGTATTTATTATGTAAGAGTTTATCCAAAAAGTAACGGGGCATTTAATGCAGTCAACTGTTATACGTTAAGAGTGCAAGCCGGCAGTGCCAGCAGAATGAACCCTGAATTAGTTCAACTTTCTGGAAATAACTTTTTTGTTTTCCCTAACCCAACTGGCTTCGAAGCAAATCTTGCATTTAAGTCAAAGGTGAATGGCAATTCTGTGGTCACAGTGATAAACCAATTAGGCAGCGTGGTTTTAAGAAAATCAATGGCAATAAATGAAGGCGATAATTTAAAGAAATTGGATGTGAGTTTATTGGCAAGCGGTATGTATTATATTAGAATACAAAACGGCAGCGAGATGCAAACTGCAAAAATTGTTATCACAAAATAATAATTAAATTATACTGAAAAGAGGTTGCAATTTTGCAGCCTCTTTTTTTTATGTTCTGTTTGGCTTTGCTGTTATGCAATAAGTCGTACAATCTGTTGTATCATTCCCTAAGTGATCATAATTAGCACGGCTTATAAGTTCCACAACCAGTATTTCTAAAATACCATTTTTAACCCTTCGAATTTCTTTAGATGCCCGTAATTCTGCAGATTGAATTCTTTTGAGGAAAATTATCCTTCTTATATCTGTTTCGGGAAGAAAATTGATGGGTTTATTTTGGATTTTAAATGTTTCAGGATGCTAATTACCTGATATTATGCTGTAGCAGCATTTAATTCGGTTTGCAATTTTCATGTTTCAATTCTATTCTCTCATGTTTCAGTAAACTACAACTGCTTCATTGAAGCATAACACTTAAGCTTTATGTCATTTGGTTATAACCAAATCTACAATTATGAAAAGGCTATTGTTCATCATTACAATGTGTGTCATTGGCGATTCATTTGCGCAGGCACAGGAAATAAAGGGAAGAGTGATCGATTCCAAAGATGGCAGTCCCATTTCCAATGTGAATATCACTATTAAAGGAACAAATAACGGAAGTACAACTGATGCGGACGGCAGGTTTACTATCAAAGCTTCAACAGGAGCTATACTTGTTTTTTCCAGTATTGGTTTCTCTGAAAAAGAAGTAAGCGTAAGCGGAACTGAGATGAATGTATCACTTGAATTAGCGCAACGTAACCTGCAAGAGGTTGTTGTCACAGGTTATGGATCAAGAAGCAGGCGACAAGTAGCAGGGGCCATTGCTAAAATAAATGGAGAGGAAGTAAAACTGCAACCTGTTGGTTCGTTTGACAAATTGTTGCAAGGGAAAGTTCCGGGATTGCTGTCTCAATCTCAATCTGGTCAACCAGGTGCAGCTGCTGATGTTACTATTCGTGGTAAAGGTTCCATCAATGGCAGCAATGCACCATTATATATAGTAGATGGCGTACAGATTTCTACCGCCGATTTTGCAACGCTCAACCCCGCAGATATTGAATCTTACAATGTATTAAAAGACGCATCTGCAACTTCTATTTATGGCTCAAGAGGGGCAAATGGCGTAATTGTTATTAGCACCAAAAGAGGTGCAGCAGGTAAAACATCTGTGAACTATGATTTTCAATATGGCTTCTCGGCCTTACCAGAAAATAAACTAAAACTGATGAACTCGTCTGAGAAACTGAATTATGAATTGAACTACGACAGACCTGATGGATTGAATCCGTTTGGATGGACGCCTTCCGAAGTTGATAGCTTAAGCAAGATCAATAATAACCTGGATGAAATAATTTTTAAGAAAGGGAAAACACAACAGCACCAGCTAAGTATTTCAGGGGGAAATGAAAAAACACGATTCTATATTTCAGGATCTATTTTCGACCAGGATGGAATTGTGATCTCAACAGGATTGAAACGTTATACAGGTCGTGTAAATCTTGAAAATAGTTTCGGCGATTTCAGAGTTGGGTTGAATGCGACTTATGGTTATTCACGTTTCATTGGTACAAGAGAAAATGACCAGTATATAGGAAGCCCGTTAAATGCCATCAATTGGTTTAATCCTTATGTTACATTATATGACAAGGATGGAAAATACCAGGATGATTTTTTACAAGGACAACCAAACCCTCTACGTGAATTATTAGAAAACTTTAGTAATACCGATCAAATGAAAGGAGTTGGAAGTGTATTTCTTGAATGGAAAATTCCCTGGGTAAAAGGATTGAGAGCAAAAACACTTTGGGGTGGTGATGTAACAGAAGATGAAGCATTAGCTTATCTAGATAGAACAACCAATGGTGGTGCGCAATCAACAGGAGCGAGGGGTCAGCTTTCGAGAGCTTATGCAAGAACATTCCGGTATACAGGAACGACATCAGTTACCTATCAAAAAAACTTTGGTGATCATGAGATAACTGTTTCAGGTTACAATGAGATCATCCAAAGTAAATCTGAAAATTTTGGATTTACAGGGTTTGGTCTTGTTGGTCCATTTAAAAATGAAGCAGGTATAACTCCGGGTACTCCAACCAATGGATTTATTCCAACGGTTACAGGCAGTGCAACTGAAAATGGTTTGTTGTCATGGTTCATTGATGGAACATATGGGTACAAGAAAAAATATTATTTAAGTGGGGGTTTTCGCCGCGATGGATCGTCTCGTTTTGGCGCTGATAATAAACACGCAAACTTTTATAATGTAGGTGCAAGCTGGATATTGACCGAGGAAAGCTTATTTAAAGAATCAAAATGGCTGAATGAATTAAAACTGCGTGTTAGTTATGGCACTGTTGGCAACCAATTGGGTATTGGTAATTATGCTTCACTCGAGTTGCTGAATGCGACCGTGTACAATGGCGTTGGTGGTTTAGTGCTTGGTCAATTACCTTATCCACAATTGAAATGGGAAACAAAAGAGATGTTTAATACAGGGATCGATTTTGCTGTACTCAACAATCGCATTCGTGGTACGGTTGACTATTATAATAATAAAACATTTGATCTTTTTCTCGACAAACAATTATCACGTACATCAGGCTTTGCATCGCTCACTGCTAACTTAGGTAAACTGCAAAACCAGGGTATTGAAGTATCAATTAATGCAGAGATCATTCGCAGCAAAGATCTTAACTGGTCTGTCAATGCTAATTACACTAATAATAAGAATAAAATTCTTGACCAGGCAGGACAGGATGAAAACGTAAATGGTCTATTTATTAATAAGGTTGGTGAAAGAGCAAATTCACTTTATGTGGTTCGCTATGCAGGTGTTGATCCTGCTAATGGTGATGCATTATATTATAAAAAAGATGGAAAGACAACTACAAATGTTTATGATCCCAGTGATGCTGTAATTGTTGGTACCATCGATCCGCCGCAGTTTGGTGGTTTTGGTACGAATGTCAATTGGAAAGGAATTGAATTAGATGCGTTGTTTACTTATACCCTCGGCGGAGTTATTTATAATAATGATCGTTTCAATGTAGAGTTTCCTGGTTATTGGTATTCACGTGTAGCTACATCGCTGCTTAATGAATGGCAACAACCGGGTGATATTACAGATGTGCCAAGTCCATTCAATGATTTTCATGGTGAAACAACCCGCTTTATAGAAAAAACAGATCACTTGCGTTTACGGAATGTGACCCTGAGTTATAGTTTACCAAAAACTCTTTTACAAAGAATGAAGATCACAAGTTTGAAAGTATTTGCGCAGGGACAAAATTTAAAAGTGTGGCACAACTTCCAGGGTTGGGATCCTGAGATCACTACAGGTATTTTGGGTGGTGCTCAATACCCTCAATTAAAGACCATCACATTTGGATTAAGCCTTGGTTTATAAACAAAAAAAATTACAGCTATGTTATTCAGAAAAATATTTACCGCAATTATACTTACAGCCAGTCTTGCTTCGTGTAAAAAAATCATTGAGTCAGAACCGACTCACCAGCTCGATGGCTCTACAAGATTTACCACTATTGAAGATTTTGATTTTGCATTAACAGGTGCTTATGCATTATTCCGCTCTGGCAATTATTATGGCAGCGGATCTAATGCGTTTGTTAATCTTCCTGATATGTTGAGCGATAATTTAAATGAAACATCAGAATCATTGGGTAATTACCAGACCTTATCTACCTGGCGCTATGCTGAAGATGAACCAAATATCGGTGCTACATGGCAGGCCGCTTACCGGATCATTTCACAGGCTAATTTGTTGCTTAGAGATATCGATAATTTTTCTGCAACAGATGGTGGTGCAGTGAATCGTATCAAGTCACAGGCATTAGCTATTCGGGCCATGGTTCATTTTGATTTGCTTCGCTATTGGGCCGAAGAATATGACCGCAACTCAACTAAGCCAGGTATTCCATACATTACTGTATTCGATTATGAACAAAAACCACCAAGAGGTACAGTTAAAGAAACGTATGACCATATTGAAGCCGATCTTCAGCAAGCAAGAGGACTTATGACTAGCGGACTTGATAAAACGATCAACGCTACAGGTAAAGCATATATAGATATACAAGGCGTGAACGCCATCATGTCAAGAGTGTTTTTATATTCAAACCAATTGGACAGTGCTATAAAATATTCTACGCTGGTTATTAATTCAATTCCATTATCAACACGTACAAATTTTCCAAATATCTGGACGGATGCTTCTACTTCAGAAGTGATCTGGTCAGTAAGTTTTAATGCAGGTGAAGGACGGATTGGGGATCCTGTATACTTTGTTCCCAATAACAGAAGTTCTTATCGTCCTAATCCTGCCTTGATAACTACATATGACCAGGTAAATGATATACGTTATAGTTCTTACTTCCAGGTGAGAAGTAATAGATTAGTTTTATCAAAATACCTGGCAAAGGCCGCACAGGTTCCCCGCCCGGATGGCATAACAAATTTTAAAGCGTTTCGTACAGGAGAAATGTATTTGATAAGAGCAGAAGCATATGCCCGTAAAGGTGGAGCAAACGAAGTGTCTGCCCTTGCTGATCTTAATACGCTTCGTGCAACAAGAATAGCTGGATTTGTTCCCGGTACAGAAACTGGTACAGCTCTTATAAATGCAATTGCATTAGAGCGGAGAAAGGAACTTATTAGTGAAGGGCATCGCTGGTTTGATCTGAAAAGAACAACTAAAACGATCATCCGTTCCAGCTGTTCTGTGTTTTGTACATTGGATCCAACAAATCGTGCATGGACATGGCCATTACCGATCGCTGAGATCAATGCTAATCCAAACATACTTCCACAAAATCCCGGCTATTAATTTATTAAAGCCATCATTGCAAAAGCCGTCCCGACAAAGTCGGGTCGGCTTTATAAATTTTAAGCAACATATACAACCGCTTCTTTCACAAATTGAACATTGGCATTTATTTTTACTTCATCACCCAACAATAGGCCACCTGTTTCTGTAACAGCTCCAAAGCTCATTCCAAAATCCTGCCTGTTGATCTTGCCTGTAACTGAAAAACCTGTTCTTGTATTTCCCCAGGGGTCTTTTGTTATTCCGCCAAACTCTGTATTCAGGACAATTTTTTTACTTATGCCCCGCACGGTTAATGTACCATAGAGTTTGTATTCATCTTCGTTTGTCTTTTCCATTCTTTCACTCTCAAAGGTTATTACCGGGTATTTTCCAATATCAAAAAAATCCCCATTCTTAAGATGTGCATCACGTTGTTCATTATTTGTAGAGATAGAATCCACTGTTGCTTCAAAATGCACTTTTGATTTTGTAAAATCATCACCATCAGTTTCAACAGTTCCATTAAAATTGTTGAATTGTCCGCTTACGGTCGATATCATAAGGTGTTTGATCTCGAATTGAACTTCTGAATGTGTTGGGTCGAGTGCCCATGTTTGCTTTGCCATGATTATTTTTTTTGTTTGAGACACAAAGCTACTTATCTTTACTATACTTTTTATAGTAC
>VBAS01000109.1:0-10256 GCA_005882975.1 Bacteroidota bacterium
AAGATGCATATCCTTCTTCCCCATTTGTCAGGAAAATAAATAAACAGCCCGATCTGGCCGTTTCACCGAACCCCGGTTCAATCTTTTGATATGTACCGGTTCATTGCCGTTACATAAAAAACACGTATAAAATAATGAACAGAATAGCATGGCTGATGAGCCTTTGTGCCCTCGTTTATACAACAGGCTGTAACCCGAAAAAAAAGGAAAAAGAAGAAGCGGGCAGGTTCACGGTTACCAGCCCAATAAAAGCAGATACGTCTTTCACAAGGGAATATGTATCGCAGATACAATCTGTACGGAATATCGAGGTGCGGGCCCAGGAAAAAGGGTATTTGCAAAGCATAAATGTGGATGAGGGCCAGTATGTACATACCGGGCAGGTGCTTTTCAGGATTATGCCTAAAATGTTTGAAGCGGAATTGCTGAAGGCACAGGCTGCCGTGAAAGAAAGCGAGCTGGAAATGCTGAATACAAAAACATTGGCAGACAAGAACATTGTTTCAAAAACAGAACAATCCATTGCCCTGGCAAAACTGGATGAAGCAAAAGCTGACCTGGCTCTGGCCCAACTACATCTTTCACTCACGGAGATAAAGGCTCCTTTTGACGGATCAATAGACAGGATACGGTTTAAACCGGGAAGTTTGATTGATGAAGGAACGCTTTTAACCACTTTGTCCGACAACAAGTATGTATATGCTTACTTCAATTTATCAGAACCCGAATATCTCGATTTCAAAACGAGGACTACTGCCAATGAAAAAACTAATGTAACACTCCTGTTGGCCAACGGACAGACTCATAAATACAAAGGTATTGTTGAAACGGTCGAAAGTGAGTTTGACAATAACACCGGCAACATAGCCTTCAGGGCAAAATTCCCGAACCCGGATATGCTATTAAAGCACGGCGAAACCGGCAAGGTGCAAATGACGATCCCGGTCAGCAACGCACTGATCATTCCGCAAAAAGCCACTTATGAAATTCAGGATAAGATCTATGTGTATACAGTGGATCAAAACCATGTCGTGAAATCGAAAAGTATTACGATAAAAAACAAGCTGCCTGACCTGTACGTGGTGGATGCAGGTCTTTCCGAAAATGATAAAATTCTTTTGGAAGGTGTTCAGAATGCAAAAGATGATGATAAGATAGAATACAAATATGTTGATCCTATAAACGTTATCTCCGGTCTGCAATTGATAAAACGGTAAAAAAATCTAATCCTCTAAGACAAAACCATGTTTAATAAATTTATACACCGACCGGTTCTTTCTATTGTACTATCTCTCATTATAACCCTGTTGGGAGTTATTGCATTGATTAAACTCCCGGTAACACAGTTCCCCTCTATTTCTCCTCCGAAGGTAAATATCATTGCAGAGTATCCGGGAGCTAACGGCGAATTGATGATCAAAGCGGTAGTTATTCCAATAGAAAGAGCCATCAATGGTGTGCCAGGTATTAAATACATCGCTTCCGATGCCGGTAATGATGGTGAAGCTTCTATACAAGTGGTTTTTAATTCTGGTATGGATCCTAACGTCGCATCATTAAATATTCAGAACAGGGTCGCTTCTGTTATCAATAAACTTCCCCCGATCGTAGTACGCGAAGGAGTAAAGATATCCCGTGAAGAATCGAACATGCTGATGTATTTAAACCTTTACAGTACCGACTCCAGTCTCGATGAAAAGTTTTTATACAATTTCGCTGACATTAATTTACTATCAGAAATAAAAAGTGTGGATGGTGTAGGTTTTGCTGATGTGCTGGGCGATCGCGAATATGCTATGCGTATCTGGTTGAAGCCGGATCGTATGACGGCTTATAAAATTTCTGCTGATGAAGTATTAAAGGCCATTGATGAACAAAGCCTGGAGGCATCACCGGGAAGAACCGGAGAAAGCTCAGGTAAAAGATCGCAGGCTTTTGAATATGTATTGAAATACCCGGGTCGCTTCACTACCAAAGAAGGTTATGAAAATATCATTGTAAGAGCAAACCCCGATGGACAATTGTTGCGGGTTAAAGATATAGCTGATGTTGAGTTTGGCACCAGCTTTTATGATATCTACTCCAAAATAAATGGAAAGCCATCTGCCGCCATACAAATTAAACAGTCATATGGAAGCAATGCCAGCGAGGTAATAAAGAATATTAAAGAAAAGCTGAAACAGATAAAGGCGGAATCCTTTCCTAAAGGAATGGATTATGAAATAAGCTATGATGTATCAAAATTCCTTGATGCGTCTATGGAAAAAGTGTTGCATACACTGGTGGAAGCATTTATTCTCGTAGGGCTTGTGGTTTTTATCTTTCTTGGTGACTGGCGTTCTACTCTTATTCCGGCTATTGCCGTACCTGTATCACTGGTGGGAACTTTCCTGTTCATGCAATTCTTTGGAATTACGCTAAATCTTATTACGCTGTTTGCATTAGTACTTGCTATCGGTATAGTAGTTGATAATGCGATCGTAGTTGTAGAAGCGGTGCATGCAAAAATGGAAGAGAAGAATTTATCACCGGTATATGCAACAGAGGCGGCCATGCATGAGATCAGCGGCGCTATCATTGCCATCACCTTAGTAATGGCAGCAGTGTTTATTCCTGTAGCATTTATGTCTGGTCCTGTTGGTATCTTCTATCGCCAGTTCTCTATTACCATGTCGACTTCTATTGTAATATCAGGACTGGTAGCATTAACGTTAACTCCTGCACTTTGCGCTGCACTTCTCAAGAACACTCATGGTAAAAAAAGTAAGAACTGGTTAACCAGCATACTCATTGGATTTAACAACTGGTTTGGTCGTGTTACAGGTCGATATAAAAAATTTTTGAGTCTCATCGTGAACAGAAGAGTAATAACATTTCTTGCATTAGCGGGTTTTTGTGCAGGCACATGGTTTTTAAGTTCAGGTGTTCCATCAGGGTTTATTCCAAACGAGGATCAGGGAACTTTTTATGCTATTGTTCAAACTCCTCCTGGGGCCACATTGGAACGAACAGATGATGTAGTAACGCAGTTACAAAAAATTGCAACCGGAATAGAAGGTATAAAATCAGTTTCTTCATTAGCGGGTTTTGAGATATTATCAGAAGGCACGGGCTCTAACACCGGTACTTGCCTTATAAACTTAAAAGATTGGAGTGAGAGAAAACATTCGGTTAAAGAAATAATGGCTGAGCTTGAAGAAAAATCAAAAGATATTAAAGGAGCCTCTATTGAATACTTTCCTCCACCTGCGGTACCGGGTTATGGTGCAGCCGGAGGCTTTGAGTTAAGGCTGCTGGATAAAGCAGGTACCGGCGATTATAAATTAATGGAAAAAGTAAATAATGATTTTGTAAGTGCATTAAATAAGAGACCTGAGCTTTCATCTACATTCAGTTTTTACAGCGCCAGCTTTCCTCAATATATGCTGAATGTTGATAATGATATTGCACAGCAAAAAGGTGTAACGATCGATAACGCCGTGAATACGCTTTCAACATTAATAGGAAGTAACTATGAAACGAATTTTATCAGGTACGACAGGCAATATAAAGTGATGGTACAGGCATCTCCTGAGTACAGAGCTTTACCTGAAGACTTGTTGAAACTTTATGTAAAAAATGATAAGGGTGAAATGGTGCCCTACTCAGCATTTATGAAAATTGAAAAAGTGTATGGGTTATCAGAAATAACAAGACACAATTTGTATAACTCATCTGAGATAAGTGGTGGCGCTGCACCAGGTTATAGTAGCGGTGCAGCAATTAAAGCGATCTCAGAAGTTGCACAAAAACTGCCAAGGGGATTTGGTATTGATTGGGCAGGTATCTCAAAAGATGAAGTGGACCAGGGCAATACTGCGATCTATATTTTCATTATAAGCCTGGTCTTTGTTTATCTCCTGTTATCTGCACAATACGAAAGTTTTGTTTTACCACTTCCTGTTATACTTTCCTTACCTGCTGGTATTTTCGGCGCTTTTCTTTTCCTGAAATTTTTAGGATTAGAAAATAACATCTATGCACAGGTAGCGATGGTAATGTTGATCGGTTTGCTGGGCAAGAACGCAGTATTGGTTGTTGAGTTTGCAGTTCAAAAACATGCCGCGGGAAGATCAGTTTTCCAGGCAGCAATAGAAGGGGCTGCTTCACGTTTCCGGCCTATCTTAATGACATCTTTTGCATTCATTGCCGGTCTTGTTCCCTTGGTATTTGCTACTGGTCCTGGATCAGTTGGTAACAGAACGATTGGTTCTGCTGCTGCAGGAGGTATGTTGCTCGGTACTTTGTTTGGCGTGATGCTGATACCGGGCTTGTATTACTTATTTGCTAAAATGATAGAAAACAAACCAATTGTTGAAGATCAATATGAAAATCCATTAACTGAAGAATTTGATAACAATGCACCTCTTTAAAAAAAATATTATCGCTATTTTAGTTTGCAGTAGCTTGATCTATTCGGGTTGTAAGGCGCCTTCGATCGTTCAGGATACAAAAAAATTGCCTGCAGCACCAGTGTATAGCAGCTCGCCGGATACAACAAATACTGCCACCATTCAATGGCGAAATTTTTTCACAGATAAATATCTTGTGAGTCTTATTGATACTGCACTGAAAAATAACCAGGACTTACTAGTCACGTTGCAGGAAATAGAAGTTGCACGCAATGATATAAGAGTAAGACAAGGACAATTATCACCAACTGTTAGCGGGAGAGGAGGCTTAGGTGTTGAAAAAGTTGGACGTTATACAAGCCAGGGGGCAGGAGATGCATCAACAGAAATTAAACCTGGACAAGCGGTGCCGGAAGTGCTGGGAGATTATGGACTTGGTGTCTCTGCAAATTGGGAAGTGGATATTTGGAAGAAACTTCGGAATTCTAAAAAGGCTGCAGTCACGAGATATTTAGCAACTATTGAAGGCAAAAGTTTTTTGGTCACCAATCTGATTGCTGAAATTGCTAATTCTTATTATGAGCTGCTTGCACTGGATAATCAACTGGACATTGTAAGACAAACGATCCAGTTACAACAAAATGCATTGGAGATAGTGAAGGTGCAAAAGGAAGCATCGAGGGTTACGGAATTAGCAGTTAAAAAATTTGAGGCTGAAGTTCTGAATTCACAAAGCCTCGAATTTGATATTCTTCAAAAAATTAAAGAGAAAGAGAATGAGATAAATTTTTTGCTAGGACGATACCCACAGCCAATTGCAAGGAATAAATCTGCATTTTTAGATTTGATACCACAACAAGTACATGGTGGCCTTCCTTCCCAGTTATTAAAAAACCGTCCGGATATTAAACAAGCCGAACTTGAACTATCCGCTGCACAATTAGATGTAAAAGTCGCAAGAGCCGAATTCTATCCATCATTTAATATTTCAGCATCATTGGGATTTAATGCGTTTAAACCATCGTACCTGTTGACACTTCCTGAATCACTCATTTTTTCATTGGCGGGAGATCTGGCGGGTCCGCTGATTAATAAGAATGCTATTAAAGCTGAATTTTACAAGGCCAATGCAAGACAAGTGCAGGCTCTTTATAATTATGAAAAGACAATTTTGAATGCATACATTGAAGTATCAACTCAACTTTCTAATCTGAATAACCTGGAGCAGTCCTATAATTTAAAAACAAAAGAAGTGGATGCATTAATAACATCAATTGATATTTCAAATGATTTATTCAAATCTGCCAGGGCCGATTACTTTGAAATACTGATGACACAACGTGATGCGCTGGAATCAAAACTAGAGTTAATAGAAACGAAATTGCATCAATTTAATTCTGTAACAAATATCTATCGTGCCTTAGGCGGAGGATGGAATTAATTAATAATGATCATATTTGACCAGTGTTATCAGATCATCTTGCCCCTGATGATCTCCATTAATTCGGGTTTATAATTTTCCCCGATCAGGATTTCTGCAGTTACATTTTTTAATCGAAGTAGGTTTCCTTCGATGCCTGTGATACGGGAAATAGGAATGATAAAAGATTTGTGTACTCGTATGAATTGTTTTTTGGGTAGTCGCTCTTCCAGTTCTTTCATGCTGGTATATACTAATGTTTTTTGTCCGGTACGATGAATGGCCACATAATTTTTCATGCTTTCAATAAAATCAATATCACCAAGATTGATCTTAAGAAGTTTCCCTTTTGATTCTGTTTTTACAAAAATGTAATCGTCTTCTACAATTTCGGGGTGTGAATGTGTTTCACTAATTGCATTTAGTTGCTCAACTACTTTTTGTACTGCTGCTAAAAACCGGGGTAGCCTGATCGGTTTCAAAAGATAATCCACAACATAAAGATCATATCCTTCCAGTGCAAATTCGCTGTAGGCGGTAGTTAATATCACTTTGCTTTTTCCCTGGATGGCTTTGATAAAATCGATACCTGAAATTTCAGGCATTTGTATATCGAGAAAAACAAGATCGATCTTCTGCTGACCCAATAACTGTAATGCCTCGATCGGATTTGTAAAACTAGTCACCAACTGCAAATGAGGCGTTTGCTTCACATAATGATCCAGGACCTCAATAGCATGAGGCTCATCATCAACAATGATACATTTGATCATAACGGGTCAATGGTTAATTCAACAGTATAAAATTCAGCATCATCTTTCACTGCAAATTTGTATTTATCGCCATATGCAAGATCTAGTCGCTTCCTGATATTTTCCAGTCCGATACCAGTAGATAGTTCTTTAGGTCCGGATTTCTTTTTATTACATAAAAATAAAGTTTGTTCCTATTAATGTCCAGCTTGATATTTATCGGGTATTCCTGTTTTTGCAAGTCACCATGCTTAAAAGCATTTTCAACGAGGGTAATGAGTACGAAAGGAATGATCATTGCTCCATTAACTACACCCGATACTTCAAAATTTACATTCAGTTTATTGCTGAATCGCAGCTGGTTTATTTTGATCACATTTCTTACATGCTCTATCTCATCTTTCAACGGAGCCTTTCCTTCCCTTGCATTGCCTTCACTCAAGGCATATCGCATAATATCACTTAACGTAAGAATCCCTTCTGATAGTTCAGGCGAATAGGGGATCGATTTAGCGTATAAAAAATTCAGTGTGTTATGTAAAAAATGTGGATTGATCTGGGCTTTCAGAAAATTCAAATTGGCTTCCGACTTTTCCACTTCGAGCTGCAGCTTCTGTGCCTCAAGTATCTTTCTTTGTTTTTGTCCTTCACGTAATATAGTTATATAAGCGACCAGGAAACTTATGCCGAAAAATATACTCAAATTCATCACCATCGTGAAAAACATCACCAGCAATGAGGGATAATGACTTCGCAACGCCAGTGGAAAAAAATAAAATAGAATTATATAGTATCCAAAACAAACCAGTAAAATTATAACTGATACTTTGAGAAAGGAAATAAATTTCTTCTTTTCAGCAAAAAGATTATAATAATAATTAGTGGTAAAATAAAAAAATACAACCATAAATAAAAAGCCTTCGGTATACCTGATTACATAAGTATGGGCAGGGACCGAACCTAGCTCTCTCATTGCTGCTTCGTTTGGATACAACGCATTACTGATAATGATAACACAGCCGAACAAAATGAAGACAACCAGGAGTACCAGGAATACAGTCCAAAATCGGTATTTGGTTTTGAATCTCATTTTTCTACTGTGAATATATAAAATCAAAATTTGATGTCGTGTGATAAGGCAATACTATTTTGCCGATTCTCTATATAAAAAGGAAATTGGAAAATCTCAGTTGGTTTCAGATGATTTTCCAATTTCCCATGGCTATACTCAATACTAATTATTTCCTATTCCTACTCCATTGCTTTGCTGCACTCTTTTTAATTCATCATCCGCACCACCTGCACGTTGTCTTGCAGGCTTTACTCCATTATTTCCAAACCGGAAATTGAAATTTAGTTTGAACTGCCGGCTTTCCCAGCGGGAAGAAAACATTGTTGACTGGCCAGCAAAATCTGAAGTAGCTCTGAATCTCATAGTGTGAAACAAGTCACTAACCGATGCTTTGATTGTAGCCTTTCCTTTCATTACCTGTTTTTGCAAACCTGCATCAACACTATATATAGATCTCCCTTTAAAACTTCCCTGGTAAATAGTTGGTGCATTATAGAAGCCACTTAATTCGGCAGTCCATGTTTTTGCAAACTTCAAACTGTTCTGTGCAAAGAAATTGAAACCAAATGCATCGAGATCAACTTTGCGTCCTTCACCAAAATCAGCATGGTATATAGAATAATTGGTGCTGATGTTTGTAAACAAACTGTAGGATTTATACGAGAAAGGATAGCTGGCAGTGAGGCTTGCAATATCCTGCGTTGCCAGGTTTTTCTTGGAAATGAATGCTTTTGATTTTTCGGCTGTATCTATCAGTTGCGTGAACATATCAGTTACATGGCTGTAGTTAAGATTTATATTCAGTTTGTATTTGTAAGTATGTGTGATTCCAAAACTGTTTGTGTACTGAGGACGAAGATTGATATTTCCTTTCTGAAAAGTATATTCATCCAGTTTGAATTCAAAAGGATTCAGATCCTGGTAAGCAGGTCGGTCAATGCGACGACTATACGTTAAGCTCCATTGCTTCATTGGATTCTTGTTAAATGTTAAGGCTGCACTTGGAAACAGGTCAGTATAAGTTCTTTTGAAAGAAGAAGAGCTGGGGGCGTATTCAGTTCCGTTAAATTTTGACCCGTTTGATACACCTTCTGAAACTGTATTCTCCAAACGCAGACCTGCCTGGAACATGAATTTTTTATATTGGCGGTTATAATTTACGTAACCTGCATTTATATTTTCTTTATATACAAAATGATTGCTGCGATCTTTGTCGAGTTCTTCATCCGCACCAATTACATTGTAGCGCTGAAAATTATTATCAGTTTTTACAAAAGCAGTTTTTGCACCAAAGCCTAATTTCCCTTTCTTAAAATTCATTTCATAATCAGCTTTGATCGAATTAATGTTGATCTCTGCAGGGGCAAGCATATGATAGATGGTGCTGCTTAATAGCATTTGTCCTGAAGGATCATAATAATAATTTGGCTGAAACTGATCACTACCCATTTTATAAAAACCATGATCCGCATTTACTACAAGGCTGGTTCCTTTAGGATCGTTATAACTATAGTTGAGATTTACATTTGTGTTATGTCTCTGAAGTATATTGCTGTTATCGGCTATTAAAATGCGGTCAACTTTATTAGTTGTTGTATTAGAAATAGGGGTCTCGCTGTTATTAGTAATTTTTGGATCTGCGAACGTACCATTTACAATTACCCCTATTGTATTTTTTTTATTGAGAAAATAATCTGCGCCTGCTTTAAAATTATGTGCATTGGCAACCATACGAATAGTTCCTTGCTGTTCAAAAAGGCTATCAAGTACAGTGCGGTTAATGGTTAACGATTGTTGATTGGGGCCATAGCTGAAACTATAATTGCTGAAGATATTTATCTTTTTGTTCCTGTAATTCAGCGATGCGCCACCATTATATTTTGCATAGGTGCCAACATTCCATCCTGCATTCACAGAACCGTTTGTGCCAAATGATCTATTCTTTTTTAACCGGATATTAATGATGCCTGCATTACCTGCTGCATCATATTTGGCAGAAGGATTAGTGATCAATTCGATCGATTCGATCTGGGACGATTGTAAGGTTTTCAGATAAATTGCGAGGTCGGTACCTGATAAAGGTGTCACTCTTCCGTCAATATAGATCTGTACTCCATTTTTTCCTGCAAGACTGATGTTCTCATCTTTATCTAACGATACGCCGGGTGATTTTCTTAAAAGCTCTAACGCATTTGAGCCTGTTGCATTCATAGTACCTTCTACATTCAGGATCGTTTTATCTGCCTTAACTTCTACCATTGGTTTTTTTGAAGTAACGGTTACGTTGCTTAATGCAGCGGCAGCCTTGCTCAATTTTAATTCCGGTGCAATTACATCAGATGTGGAAACTGTAAAGGCGGCTGAAAAAATAGTTTTATAACCAACATTGCTTGCACTTACTTTATAATTCCCTTCTTTAACATCGGAGAAAGTATAACTACCGTTTTCTTTTGAAACAGCAAGTTTGACAACAGCAGAATCAGTTGCTTTATGCAGGCTGATAGTAGTGCCGCTAATGGGAGTACCATTTTCATCTTTAGCTACGCCACTTATCTTTTGTGCCTCGGCAAAAAGAGTGATTGTAGTCAGCAGGAGTAAGAATAATGTTCGCATGGTTTTAA
>VBAS01000109.1:10294-11532 GCA_005882975.1 Bacteroidota bacterium
AACAGGAGTTTGACAAGACGAAAAGGGAAAACAGTTCTGGAGAAACTGGATAATTTGAACTAATAAGTTTTATTCTTTAGTTCCTGGTTTTATCACAGTGATCCCGAAATAAGCAAACAAAGCACTGATGACAAATACCGCTATCTCATTGAACCCTGCATTGAAACTAAGCCCCAGAAGATTTATTCCAAGAACATAATAAGCGGCCGCGCCGATGAATCCGGTAACGATACCAACTAAAATAACTTTAGATGTCATTTTCTTTCTTGTTGATTTAGAATTTTGCTTAATAAAACTACCGGCTAAACCACCGAGGATCGTGGCAAGTAAGAATGGCCAGGGAAACGTGTATGTAAATGATAATGGATTTGATTTAATGGAATTTGCAGTGGCTGTAAGCAAACTCTTTCCCATTCCTTCAGAACGCAGGTAGGTTGTTGCCGTTTCATTATATCTCATCTTTAATGGATTGGGGTTTACAGTTCCTTTCTCAGGAATGAAAGTTACACTCACACTGTCTGTGGACTTTGAACCACCAAAGCTTACTGCAATAGGAACCTGTTGTATTCCCAGTCCTTGCATTTTGTCACGATTGGAAGTCAGTTCCAATGATGGTTTTACTTTAAGATAAGTGATATAGCCCGAAGGGTTAGAAACAGTAATAACCTTTATACTTGCTGAATCGTTTACATTGTCAGCAATTAATTCAACATTGGAAGACGGAATGCTTAAATGATTTATCTCGAAAGATCCAGGATTTATGAATGAAACCTCATCTGAATTTACTTCGATCTTTACCGGCTCAATGTGAGCATTATTGTCTCCTGATTCATTCATCAAAAGAAATGCAAGCTTTGCACTGAATTTTCTCAACGTGTCATTGTAGCGCAATGGCTGCAGCGAAGTAAAAATGATCCTGTATGCGACCTGCTCTGTTTGCCCGCTATCAGGCTCTACATGCAACTCAGGGATCACCTTCACTTCTTCATTAGGTGTATTAGTATTTCCCGCTTCTGTAAATTTTTTCATTGAGGCGTCGTCTAACACCGCTATTTTATTTTCATATTTTATAATATTTTTTTTATTTACCGGTAACTGAATATTATTTACAACTGAAGTATCTGTTTTTCGTATTCTCTCTCCCTCCAGTGTTTGAATTTTAACTGTAGAACCTGGCCTGATATAGTTTTTGTAAACAGAAGACTTAAGTGGGGTTGTCTGTGCATTTGTTGCAAGGC
>VBAS01000441.1 GCA_005882975.1 Bacteroidota bacterium
AAAAGATTGATAATAAAATCATAGTTGAAGTAAAAGACAATGGGACAGGCATTTCGCAAAAAGCTATAGATAAAATTTTTCAACCCTTCTTTACCACCAAGCCCACCGGGCAGGGAACCGGGCTTGGTTTATCATTGAGTTATGATATTGTAACCAAGGGACATGGAGGAGAAATAAAAGTGGAAACAAAAGAAGGAGAATCTACCGGGTTTAGTGTTATTTTACCAGTATAAATCATAAATTCATCGAATGAAAATTTTAGTAGTTGACGACGAAAAAGATGTGCAGGTTCTTTTCGAACAAAGGTTCAGAAAAGAGATCCGCAACAAGGAAATGGAGTTTGCTTTTGCCTATTCCGGCGAAGATGCATTAAAGTACCTGGGCGACCTTAGTCATGAGGCTGTATTGATTCTTTCAGACATCAATATGCCCGGCATGAGTGGTTTGGAATTGCTCAGGCATATCAAAGAAAAACACAAGTTGCCACCCCCAATGGTAATGATGATAACGGCGTATGGCGATGCAGAAAATTATAATACCGCTATGAAGTTAGGCGCGGATGATTTTTTGACAAAGCCGCTTGAGTTTAGCCTGTTAAAAGAAAAATTAAAAGCAATACACTAATGGCAAAAATATTAGTGGTAGATGATGAAACAGATCTCGAAGTCCTGATCAAACAAAAGTTCAGGCAAAAAATTCGTGAGCATAAGTATGAATTTGTTTTTGCTATTAATGGCAAACACGCATTAGAGCAATTGGAGCTAAACACCGATGTTGATGTTGTGTTAAGTGATATCAACATGCCGGAAATGGATGGCCTTACATTACTTTCAAAGATCAATGAGCAAAATACTCTTTTAAAAGCCGTTATTGTTTCTGCCTATGGTGATATGGAAAATATCCGTACGGCTATGAACCGCGGCGCTTTTGATTTTGTAACCAAACCTGTAAATTTTGAGGACCTGGAATTGACAATGGAAAAAACCATAAGCCATGTTCAACAAATGCGGGAAACAATGAAGGCCATTAAAGAAAATAACATACTTAAAATGTATGTGGATGAAACGGTGCTAAATTTTATGGGTGGTCGAGAGTTTGAATCATCGTTGATGGTAAATGAGACAGTAGTGGCAACCGTTGCCTTTCTTGATATTTGCAGCTTTACTACTATCAGCGAAAAAGAATCTCCCGATACAGTGGTAAAACTGCTGAATGAAATAATTGCCCAGGGAGGATATATTGATAAATTCATGGGCGACGCAGTAATGGCAGTGTTTCGTGGCGATTTTCATTTAGACAGAGCCCTGGATGCTTGCCTGTCTGTAAGAAAAAAAGTAGCTGAGCTGCCAAACGAATCGGGTAATATTTTCTTTACTCCCAAAGTTTCCATTGGTATTAATAGCGGAGAAATGATCTCCGGTAATATCGGTTCCGCCAATTTAAAACGCCTTGATTATACGGTAATAGGAGACGTGGTGAATGTTGCTCAGCGATTACAAACTATAGCGAAGGAAGGACAGATCCTCATTAACGAATCTTCCTATGAAAAAGTAAAAGAATCTTTCAATTGCAATAAAGTGGGAGAAGTTAATTTGAAAAATAAATCACATCCCACTATGATCTATGAGGTGCTTGACTAACCCTGAGTCCCTTAACCTATTTGGATCGGTTATCTCCTGATAATTACATTACCTCTTCCCGGACCAGCATTAGCACTCATCTTGTTCAGGCTATACGTAAAGCTTAGCAAATAAAAACTTTTTAATACACGATTACTTTGATCCTCAATATAATTTGAATTGGTATAACGAACTATTGCTTCGTTTTCATTTAACAGATCATGAGCAGTTATCTTCAGTTCACCCCGGTTATACTTCAGGAATAATTTGCTGAATGAAGCATTCCATAAAGGAACTTTAGCGTTGAACCCATCAGCACGTTTACTACTAATCGTATAGGTAAAATCAGTAGAGAGGTAAAAATTCTTTGGCAATTGCCAACCCGCATCGATGCCGTAATCCTGCGTCAAATAATTATTATTAAGCGAGGATTCCAAAGAGTATTTGGCTTTGTTGTATGTGATCCCGCCATTAAGTGTCAGGTCAAACTTATTTTTAAAGCTTTTTGATATTTCAATACTCGGGCCAATATTAGCGTTATGAATATTATTCCGGATCGTGTTAATGAACTGGATCGATTTACTATATCCCAGCCCGGTATTAAAATTTAATGTGGCTTTTATGAAACGTAAAGGCCATCCAATACTTATGTCGTTATTTAAATTATAAACACCATCTACATTCACTGGCGTAGTTAGTTTTTTTCCGAAAGAATCAGTTACATCATAGTTCACGATCTTATTATTGGTAAATGAATAACTGCTAAACCAGAAGAAGCTTTTATTACGGAAAGGATTCATGCCTGTATAATTTACATTTACACGGTGTGTGAATTCTTGCTTCAAATTTGGGTTACCAATTTTTACATTTATAGGGTCGCTAATATCGGGTATCGGCTGCAACTGTGTTACAGATGGCTGATTAGTTGATGCACGATAATCCAACTGGAGATTTTTGAATCTTGTAAAATTATATTGGACTCTTGCATTAGGCAGCAGGTTATAAAATGATTTTGTGATCACTGAATCTTTAATCCCCGATGTGATTGTCCCTTTCAGATCTGCATTTTGCCATGTTAGGCCAAATGAGTAATTATATTTTTTCTTTTGCGTACGAATTCTGATACCAGCAGTTGTTGTTCCATAAACATTCTCATAATTATTTGTGAGCTGTGGGTTCACAATATCATGTTTCCCCGAATTAGGATCATAGTCATAGGTCACTTTATCGGAAACAGAGCGGCTTTCACTTTTTGAGGCACTGAACTCAAGCAATGATCTTTTAAATAATGGCTCTGTATAAACAGCCCTTGTGTTGTATCCCCGCACTTCAGTTTCAAAATCGCTGTGTTGATTAATAGAATCGGTCTTTACAAGAATACCCGATCTGTTATAGAACTGGTTCAATTTCCGTCACTATTACTTAAAGTGCTTCCAACACTAACCGAAAAAGTTCTTCCTCTTCTTCTGAATTTCTTCCGGTATAATAATGTACCGTTGAAATTATATCCATCGCTGGCAGAAAAATTATCACTGATTCCTCTATTACTCCTGATCAATTGTTCTGACAGTGTTTCATATCCACTTAGCGAATGGTTTTTTGATTCTTGCAAGGTAAGCGTTGGAGTAAATTTTATAGAATTCATGGAATCTATGAGGTAGTCATATGTAAGATTAAAACGATGTGAATTGCTATTGTTATCTGTTCTTGAGTTTTGATCATAGAAGTAAGTAGAGTCTGGTAA
>VBAS01000110.1 GCA_005882975.1 Bacteroidota bacterium
TAGCGCCACCAGGAAATTGCCGTTGAGCTCCACGCCGGAATATAACGACAATAGTATTAAGGCATGGTTCTTTAATTGGACAAATTATGACCTAGCATTAGTAAAAAATGCTTTTGAAATGTTATGGGCCGCCGATCTAAACCTAAAGCGGGAAGGTGAAGCAAAATATTGGTTACTGCAATGGTCTACCTTGCCTCAATTTAATTCAAATGAAACAGGCTTAACTATTGCAGTCAAACAGGATCTTGAATATTCACATCGGCACCAAAATCATTTACATGCAATTCATCCATTAGGATTATTAAACATGGAAGATTCATCAGAAAGAGTGATCATTGAAAACTCTTTAAAGCATATTGAAAAACTCGGAACAAAACAATGGGTTGGTTATTCTTTTGCATGGATCGCTTCTATTTATGCAAGAGCACATAATGGGGATTCAGCTGTAGCCAATTTAAAAAAGTTCGCCACCAATTTCGTTTCATTGAATAGCTTTCATTTAAACGGCGATCAGAAAGGTGGACAATATGCTGATGCCACTTCTCGTCCTTTTACCCTCGAAGGAAATTTTGCTTTTGCGCAAGGCATTCATGAATTGCTTTTGCAAAGTCATAAAGATTTTATTGAGGTATTTCCCGCTGTTCCAAAAGACTGGCAAAATGTTTCATTTAAAACCTTAAGAGCCGAAGGAGCTTTTCTTATTTCAGCAAAAAAAGAGAACGGGGTGGTACAGGAAGTAAAAATAAAAGCGGAAGCAGGAGGATCGCTTAGAATAAAACTTCCATTTAAAACATGGATCAACACCGGTATCGATCGATCGGAAATAAATTTAGTAAACGGTATTGCAGAAATGAAAACCAAAAAAGGTCAAACGATCACATTCAAAAATGCATTTGAATAATTATTTCTTTTTGCCTGTTGTAAATCGAATAAGTGTTTTGGCATTAAAAGCTGCATACCCAGCCTGGTCATTGTCAAAATATACATAAACATCTTTCTCTTCATTTTGCCATTGCATGCAAAGAGCAGCCCATTCTTTTAAAATAATATCAGAATAGCTGCCGGCATATTTTGCCGGGGTAGGACCATGAAGCCTTATATATACAAAGTCAGCCGTAACTTCTTTTGGTGATTGATGCCCTGCCAATTCATAAATACAAAATGCACAATTATATTTTTTCAATAACGAAAACACCTCTTCTGTATACCAGTCCGGATTTCTAAATTCAAAGCTGTAGGAATATTTTTTAGGAAGTTTTTTTAAAAACAATTTTAATCTCTCTGTATTTACATTCCATTTGGGCGGTAATTGGAAAAGAATGGGTCCGAGTTTCTCTTTCAGTTTACTAACACTTCGAAAAAAAATATTGATACTTTCTTTTTCTACATTTAATTTTTTCATGTGAGTGATAAAACGGCTGCCTTTTACGGCAAATAAAAACTTAGGAGGAGTAGCTTTTCTCCAATTTGTAAATGTTTGTGGAAGTGGTAAGTGGTAAAATGAGTTATTAAGTTCAACGGTATTAAAATGACTGAAGTAGTAAGCTAACTGATCAGCATCTTTGGTTTTGTCAGGATAAAAAGTACCAACCCAATGTTTATAATGCCAACCCGAAGTTCCAATATGGATTTTGCCTTTTCTAACCACGCTGATCAGGATTAGAAAAGCATGCCATTTTATCGGCCTTTGAAAATAGATTTTCTTTTTTCAAGAAATGCAGTTACGCCTTCTTTCATATCTTCCGTGGCAAAACAATTTCCAAATTCTTTTATCTCTAATTCAAAACCATTTTTAGTTTCATCATAAACCGCATTGGCCGTTGTGATACATGCTGCAACTGCTAATGGTGCTTTACTGTTGATCGTTTCAAGAATTGATCTTGCTTTCGTCAATAATTCTTCTTGTTTAACAACATAATTTACCAAGCCGTATTGCAAGGCGGTTGTTGCATCGATCATATTTCCACTCATTAATAATTCCAGGGCCCTGCCTTTTCCTATTAATTGAACTAATCGTTGCGTGCCACCATAACCAGGTATCAAACCCAAATTCACTTCAGGCTGACCAAACTTTGCATTTTCACTTGCAATCCGAAAATGACAAGCCATTGACAATTCACATCCCCCACCGAGGGCAAAACCATTCACAGCTGCTATAATAGGTTTGTTGCTACGTTCGATTTTGAAAAAAATATCCTGCCCTCTTTTTGCCATTGCCATAGCTTGCTCCTTGTTTAATTCACCAAATTCGGAGATATCAGCGCCGGCAACAAAGGCTTTAGATCCGGCGCCAGTAATAATAACTGATCTTATTTCGGGATTTTTTTCAACATCATCCAATGCTTTATCCAGATCAGTAAATACATTTTTATTCAAAGCATTCAATTTTTCCGGACGATTAAGAGTAATCGTTAAAACATTATTTTCTATGGAAGTAAGCAATGTTTGATGCATGATGAAAATTTTTCAAAAGTAGTCAGAAATAAAAAAGCCGCACCAAATGATGCGGCCTCCTAAACCGTCCTCTATTTTAAAGTTTGATTTTCTTAAAAAATAGGCACAAATACCGGGCCTAAAATTGATTTGTATCAAGCCAACTTAGGTCTACTTCTAGGTAGAATGCATAAATGGATTGAAGAAATAGGCTTTCCTGATGCAGTATCTTCATATTATGACTTTACTACAGGTTATCACCTATGTCGGCATATTTGTATTTGCCTTGACGGGTGCATTTAAAGCGAGATCTGTTAAAATGGATATTTTCGGTGGAATCGTGTTAGCATTCGTTACTGCCTATGGAGGAGGAACTCTACGTGATGTTTTGATCGGCGTAAGACTAGTGAACTGGGTCAATGATAATATTGCATTGATCCTTGTTTTCGCAGGCACAGCATTCACTTTTTTGCTCAAAGAAAATGTCAATCGTTTTAAAAGAACAATTTTTTATACTGATGCAATTGGTCTTGGATTATTTACGGCATGGGGGATCGAGGTCGCATTAAGAAATGGATTGAATGATATTTATTCTTTAGTTATGGGAGTCATCACTGCTACTTTTGGTGGATTGATCGCAGACATTCTGTGCAATGCAATTCCCAATTTGCTAAAAAAAGGAGAACTCTATGCAACTGCTTGTGCTGTTGGCGGCGGAATTTATTTATTGCTCAAACATATACCACTCGAATACAATATCAATTTGGCGGTTTGTGTAATTGTTGTTGTAGGCATTCGCATTTATTCGAAAAGAAAAAGGCTAATGCTGCCTGACATCTGATCACTGTTGCTGTTGTTGTTGCTGCTGCATTTCCAAATATCTTCTGTATGAGTTTGTTTGCGGAGCAGGATTTTTTGTTTTATAACTAAAAACAGGTGTCATCTTTTTTTCTTCCGCTTCTTTTTTCAATTGTCCGTTCTCAATACTTATGGAAACTTCCAGTGTATGTTCTGATGAACCCTTATAAGTTCCCTTTACAGGAGTACAATCGCTGAAATTTCTTCCGATCGCTAATCGCACATGCCTGTCGTTAGCAATGCAGTTATTTGTTGGATCAATTCCGATCCATCCATAAAATGGAATACATACTTCAACCCATGCATGTGTGGCACCTTCACCACGCAGTTCCTGGTCTTTTGGACAGATATAGCCGCTTACATATCGTGCAGGAATACCAACCATACGAAGCATCACCAAAAGTATATGAGCAAAATCCTGGCATACACCTGCTTTCAATTTCCATATTTCACCGGCTCCGGTTTCCACTGTAGTAACACCTTTTCGATATTCAAAATTATCATACACATATTTCGAAAGCAATTGAGCGGTATCAAACGGTGACAAAGAAAGATCAACTAAATTTTTGATAACAGCAGTCACTTCATTTTCATATTCAAAATTTTCCAGCATCATAAAATCCATATATGGAAACTGTTCCCGTGATTCACTTAGTTTTTCCCATTGTTCTTCTATTGAAAAACTTGTTTCGGGAAGAACTACCGGAAGAATTTCAATTTCCATATCCGATTCAATTGTGATCTCGGTAATAGGCCCTATCACAGAAAAAGTTCCTATCCTGTTTCCAAAATAATCAACAAACTCTTCCACATCGGGTTTATGAGAAATATGCAGCTCATGTTTTTTTAAAACCTGCAATACATCCTGGATAGGATATAACATTAGCTGGTTGGCACAATCAATAACTGACGATGCGTAGCGATAACGGGTGATATGTTTGATATTATAAAAGGTCATTACAGGTATTAAATTTATTTATGAATATCCAAAATAATATTGACTGAATGATTTTGATATTTCCAGCAACTCACGTCGTGTTTGCATCAGGAACTGTTGCAAATATTTTCCTTCATTCACTTCCATCCTGCTGTATTTTACATTCGTGGTAAGCCGACCTATTAAAAATTCAAGCTGGTCATAATTTTCCGGCAAGCTCTCTGTTTTTAATCTTGCAAAATAACGACTGATCTGTTCAAGGCAATACACGACAGAATGAGGAAATAAATTACTGTACAAAACTTGTTGCAGCACATGATCCGGTTGCATATTCCCACGGTAAGTTCTCATATAAAACTCATAACCAGATAAGGAATACAACAAATATCTCCACTGTGGAGCTTCACTTGGTAAATGAAGATTATAATTCACTTCCGCCAGTTTTATATTTATCATGTCGGCAGAAATGACGGTGCGTTCTAAAAATTTACCAATGTTTAAAAAATTAAAACCTTCTTCACGGCTCATCGTTGTATCGACAGTGCCATGATACAACATGCCATGACGGATCAACGTATCCAACGCAGATAATGGATCGCCAAACGATACTTGCTCCTGCAGGTGCCTGTCACGGATCAAATGATAATATTCATTCAGGCATTGCCATACTTCTTTTGTAATATGATCCTGCACCGCTCTTGCATTTTCTCTTGCTTGCGTTATATTATTAATGACCGAGCTATTATTCTCTTTGTCATGCAGCAAATGTTCCAATACTTTTTGAGATGAAAATTCCAGTTCATCAATTTGCCGCGGCTGCATATCGCCATACGTAAGCAGCACTGATCGCCAGCTAAAAGCCTTCTCTTCACTTTGCGAAGCGACATAGTTCGTCCGTAATAAACGCAACATACCATTGGTACGTTCCATATAACGTGCCATCCAGAAAATTGAATCAGCTACACGACTCAGCATAAACGTTACTACAGTTAATTTTTATTTTATGTTACCAGCTTCAGTAATTCTTATCATCGTCTGTTGTGTCACTCATTTGTACATTCAGTAATTCTATTCATCTTTTTATCCACCCCCATTTGAAATTTTCTTTGAATCGATCTACTTCCCCCGCCAGCGGGGGATAATGAACATCTCCAATTAATGAACTTTTCAATTCATAATGCTGATCAAATCTAAGTCTCCCCTTTAGGGGGACAGGGGGTTACTTTCCCAACACCCACGTATCCTTGCTTCCCCCACCTTGTGATGAATTAACCACCAACGATCCTTCACGCAGGGCAACTCTTGTCAATCCGCCCGGTACAATATCAATTCCATCCGGACCGTACAATGCATAAGGTCTTAAGTCAACTCTGCGTGGTTGTAAAACTCCATTAATATAACAAGGCGATGATGATAAATTAATAATTGGTTGTGCAATAAAATTTCTCGGGTCGTCTTCGATGGCAATTTTAAATTCATTCATCTGCTCAGTTGTAGCGCTGTTACCGATCAGCATGCCATATCCACCGGACTGATTCGTTCTTTTCACAACCATATTATTCATATTGCCAAAAACCATTTTACGATTTTCTTCAAGCGCCAACGGATACGTTGGAATATTTTTCAAAATAGGTTCTTCATTTAAATAATAGCGGATCATATCAGGCACATAAGCATAGATCGCTTTATCATCTGCAACGCCGTTTCCCATTGCATTTACAATACTTACATTTCCTTTTCTGTATGCCCAATAAAGTCCAGGCACACCCAGCATACTATCCGGACGAAATACTAATGGATCAAGATATTCATCATCCACTCTCCTGTAAATAACATCCACTCTTTTCAAACCTTTCGTGGTTTTCATAAACACACACCCATCAATCTTGCAAGAGTTGTATGTTCAAAATATGCAGAATTATAAATTCCGGGAGTGAGCAACACAACAGTCGGTTCACTTGTTTGCCTGTTGGCAAGTGCCATCAGGTTCTTCAATAATAAATTAGGATATTCTTTTACCGGTAATACATTGTTACGGGGCAGTTGGTCAGGAAAGATTCTAAAAGTAATGGTTCGGTTTTCTAACATGTATGAGACTCCTGATGGTGTTCGAAGATTATCTTCCAGTACATAAAACTTTCCATCATTATCTCTTATCAGGTCAACACCGGAAACATGTGTGTAAATATCATGTGGCACTTCTACGTTCACCATCTCCCGTAAAAAATTGGGACAGGTATAGATCATTTTTGCCGGCACTATTCCATCTTTTACAATGAACTGCTGGTGGTAAATATCTTTCAGAAAAATATTTAGCACTTTAAGTCGTTGTTTGATGCCTTCTTCGATCGTCTTCCATTCATCAGCCCGAATGATACGGGGGATAATATCGAATGGGAATATTTTTTCAATGCCTTCGCCGCTATTATAAACAGTAAAGGTGATACCCTGGCTCATGAAGAGTTTTTTTGCCAGGTCATCCCTGCGATTCATTTCATCGGTAGAAAGATCTTCAATATTGCCGACAAAATTTTTGTAAGCATCCCGCAAACCTTCGGATGCAAACATCTCATCCCAAACATTGGGTTGTACATGATAAGAATGTAAAAAAGAAGAATCCTTCATTCAAATGAATTTACAAAAGAATTGGTCAGAAAATCAGGGAAGCATTCGTTGAAGGGAAAATCAGAAAGGGCGGTGTTCTTTTACCCAGCTACTAATATAAGATGCAATTTCTGAAGTAGGTGTGCCGG
>VBAS01000111.1 GCA_005882975.1 Bacteroidota bacterium
TGAACAATACCGATTGGTTTTTGAAGAAAGTAAAAAATTTGAAGAGATAAAAGATGAGGATGGTTTTCCCTGTGAAGACGTTTTGGCACTTACCGAATGGGTAAAAGATTCATTTGATCGTTTAACCCAAAATAAAGATTTCGATATCAAAGCTGTTAACTTCTCCGGTTATGGAGCCAGTTTTGTTTATCTTGATAAAGACCTCAATGTTATTCCTCCACTATACAATTATCTAAAACCTTATACTCCTTCTTTACAAAAGAAATTTTATAAAGATTATGGTGGCGAAAGTTTGGTTTCAAAGCAAACAGCATCACCTGTTCTCGGTAACCTGAATTCGGGTATGCAACTATACAGGTTGAAATATGAGAAGCCTGCAATCTTTGAAAAAATAAAATATGCTTTGCACCTGCCCCAGTATCTCAGTTATATCCTTACTTCAAAATTATACTCCGATATAACAAGCATTGGTTGTCACACCAATCTTTGGAATTTCCAGGACAAAAAATATCATGAGTGGGTGAATAAAGAAGGTATTTCGGGAAAATTTCCTTCCATATTATCGTATAATAAAGTAGCTGATAAAATAAATGGTCAGATACCCGCAGGTGGGGGATTACATGACAGTTCATCTGCATTGATCCCTTATTTTATTTCATTTCATGAGCCCTTTGTTCTATTGTCAACAGGCACCTGGTGTATAACGATCAATCCTTTTAATAATACAATGTTGTCCGATTATGAGTTGGACGAGGATTGTCTTTGTTATCTTTCTTATGAAGGCCAACCAGTTAAAGCATCAAGACTTTTTGCAGGGTATGAACATGAGCAACAAGTAAAGCGACTTGCTGATTTTTTTAAAAAGCCAGTGGAGCATTATTCGTCAGTTAAGTGTGATCTGCAGATCCTGGCGGCCTTAAACAAGAAGAGGCCGGCAAAAACAGAAGCAAACGACCATCGTCAATCAGATTTTCAATTCAGGAAACTTGATGAGTTTTCATCGTATGAAGAAGCATATCATCAGTTGATAGCTGATATAATGAAACAACAGGTGCGAAGTACAAATCTTGTGTTGAAGGGTGCTCATGTAAAAAGGATCTTTGTGGACGGTGGCTTTAGCAAAAACCCAATCTATATGCATTTACTGGCTGAGGCATTTCCAAAAATAGAAGTTTATGCTGCTTCAGTGCCGCAAGCTTCAGCATTGGGAGCTGCTTTAGGCATGCATCAGCATTGGAATACAAAAAAACTTCCTTCTGATATTATTGACCTAAAACTTTATTCAGTTACGCAGAGTACAAAAGTGTAACTGTATCTTCAATATGTAATAGTAAATTTTACAAAATGAAATTGAAGTATAATACAAGCTATCCTTCGCTCGATGATCTGATAAAAAAGGCAAAAAGGAAAATTCCAAAATTTGCTTTTGAATATCTTGATGGTGGATGTAATGAAGACGTAAATCTTTATAAGAACACCGCGGAGATACGCCAGGTTGAATTGCAACCTTTCTATCTTTCCAAATATACTTCTTCAGATATGAAGACAGAATTGTTCGGTCATGTATATGATGCACCATTTGGTGTAGCTCCGGTTGGTTTGCAGGGATTGATGTGGCCGAATGCGCCGGAAATATTAGCAAAGGCTGCATTTGAGCATAACATTCCATTTATATTAAGCACAGTAACTACATCAAGCATTGAAAGAGTAAGTGAATTGACTGAAGGAAGAGCATGGTATCAATTATACCATCCGGTAGAAAATGAGATCCGGGATAGTCTTATTAAAAGAGCTGAAGCTGCACATTGTCCTGTATTAGTTGTTTTATGTGATGTACCAACATTTGGTTACCGGCCAAGAGATATTCGTAATGGATTAGCCATGCCTCCAAGAATGACTCTTAGAAATATTTTACAAATAATGGGCAGACCTGATTGGGCGATCAGAACTTTAATTCACGGACAGCCTGCATTTGCCAATATGAAACCGTATATGCCGAAAGGGTTGGACATGAAACAACTTGGTGCGTATATGAACAAAACTTTTTCAGGTAGATTGAATGAAGAAAAGATCGCACCAATTCGTGATATGTGGAAAGGAAAATTAGTTTTGAAAGGAGTTGCTTCTCCAGAAGATACAGAAATGGCAATACGATTAGGACTAGACGGTATTATTATTTCAAATCATGGTGGAAGACAAATTGATGCTGGTCAATCAACGATCAGGTCGCTAATACCTATCGTTAAAAATTATAAGAATAAAATTAAAATCATGATGGATAGTGGTATTCGTTCAGGTCCGGATATTGCGAGAGCTTTAGCATCTGGTGCCGAGTTTGCATTTCTTGGAAGAACATTTATGTATGGCGTATCTGCATTGGGAAATAATGGAGGCGAGCATACAATTTCAATATTAAAAACACAATTAAAACAAGTAATGGACCAGGTAGGTTGTGAAAGAACGACTGATTTTTTCAAGCATCTTATCTAATAATAGAGGATCACTCAAAGTGACATTGATGTAGCGCTATTTGATAATTTCCGGCAACGATTGCGTAAATTCTTGTTTGCAGCAGGATAGGTCAGGATGAGAAGTGAATATCACAATTTTAACTTGTGGTTCATTTAAAACTAAAACGCTTGCTGTATGAAAAGAAAAACTGCTTTAGCAAGAGCTGCAATTTTGCTAATATTCTTCTTCTCCATTTCTTTATTATCATTTTCTCAAACCAATTTTAGAGTATCAGGAAAAGTAACTGATGAAACAGGCAAGCCTGTATCTGGTGCTACTGTTACCGTAAAAGGAACTTCGATAGCAACCGCCACTACAACAGATGGATCATTTGTTCTCAATGTTCCATCTGGTAATGCTATTCTGGTGGTTACCTCAATTGGTATGGCCAACCTGGAAATCAGCGTTAATAACAGAAATGAAATTTCTATATCAACGACGAGCATAGCTACTTCGCTACAAGATGTAGTGGTCGTTGGCTATGGCACACAAAAGAAAAAAAGTGTCACGGGTGCAGTTAGCAAATTGAAAAATGAAAACTTTGATGAAAGACCAATTGTTCGTGTAGACCAGGCATTGGTAGGACAATTAGCCGGCGTTACTGTAAGACAAAATACTGGTATACCAGGTAAAGGTTTCAGTATACAGGTACGAGGTTCAGGCTCTATCAGTGGAGGTAACGAACCACTTTATGTAGTTGATGGTTTTCCCTTATCTGTAAATTCAAGCAATACTAGTAACGGTACTTTTTCAACTGGCAATCCTTTAGATAATATCAATCCAAATGATATTGAAAGTATCGAGGTATTAAAAGATGCTGCGGCTGCGGCTATTTATGGTTCGAGAGCATCAAACGGTGTGGTGTTGATCACAACGAAACGTGGTCAGACTGGAAAAGCTAAAATTACTTTTAATGCTTATGGAGGCTATAATCAAGCTTCAAAAAAATTAGCGATGATGAATGGTGACCAATGGATAGCACAGGCTACTGAAGTTATCAATGCACAATATGTTACAAAATATGGATCTGTGGGTGCAACAGCCAATGATGATCAGGCTACAAGGTTGCTTCGTAATGGAGGAGCTTTTGATGCTAATATCATGTTAGATCCACGTTGGACAATGCCAGGGCATCCAGGTTTACAGTATATAGATTGGCAAGATGAAATAGAAAGAAAAGGCCAAATTCAAAACTATGAGCTATCTGCCAGCGGAGGAACAGATGCTGTGAAATATTTTATTTCCGGAAACGCCGGTATCAACGATGCTTTTATTATGAAAGTAGGTTATAAAGTTTTTTCTCTGCGGGCAAATGTGGATGCCAATGTTAGTAAGAAAATAAAAGTTGGAGTGAGTATTCTGCCATCATATTCCATCACACAGGATCCTGGTATAGATAGTAAAGATGCAATTTTTCACCAGGCACTTAGTTTAGCCCCGGTACAGGAAGATACAATGGGAGTTTTTGTTAATACAGGTAAAAATGGACAATACATATGGAGCAGTACCACCAATTCTCCTGTTGGTAAATTGACTTATAATAAAGGCACTACTAAACGATACCGTACTATAGGTGGCATGTAGGGTGAACGGCAAATTATTAACGGATTGAGTTTAAGATCTACTGTCAATTTTAATAATACTGATAATGCTACGTCTAAATAGGTTTCTCAGGCAGCCAGGACATTTACCGGATCAAATAACTTGTTAACTGCCACATCCGGCTCTTATAATAGTTACCGAAGACAAACTTTTGTAAATGAGAATACACTTTCATATATAAAGATGTTCGACAAATATCATAGCAGCTTAAATGTGTTGGCAGGCTTTTCATACAATTGGGATAAGTTTGACAGAACTACATTAAGTTCAAATGGTGGATATACAAGCGCCGTGATACAAACCTTAAATGCTGCAGCGGCTGTCACAGGAAATACAACGTCAACTCAAAATGTATTGACTTCATTTTTCGGCCGTTTACAATATGGGTATAAAGACAAGTATTTTTTAGCTGCAAGTTTACGTAGCGATGGATCCTCACGGTTTGGAGCGAATACAAAGTATGGTACGTTCCCATCTGTTTCTTTGAAATGGGCGGTATCTGATGAAAATTTTATGAAGGGCATAAGTTTCATCAGCGATCTTAAGATACGTGCCTCTTATGGGGTGAATGGCAATAATAACTTGCCTAATGATTATCCATGGGCTGCTACCCTGGGAGCTTTCCCGTATCCTCTTGGTGCTCCGGCATCAGCAATTGGTACGGCACCAAATGTGTTGGCTAATCCAGATCTGAAATGGGAGAAATCGCAGACCTATGATCTGGGTTTTGATTTTGGATTATTTAAAAACCGAATTACAGGATCATTCGATTATTATAATAAATTAAATACTGACCTTTTATTAAATGTCCAGGTTCTGGCAGTAACCGGGTTCCCGTCCTATCTTACCAATATTGGTACTGTAAGAAATATTGGCCAGGAAATTGAGATTACTTCACACAATACCACCGGTAAAATCCAATGGATCACATCAGTAAATCTAACTCATAATACAAATAAGATCGAGTCGTTGGCTCCGGGACAAACGCAGATCATCATTCCAAATGGTTTTACTGTATCAGACCAGATACTGCGTGTTGGTTCTCCATTGAACAGTATTTATGTTTTGAAAGTACTTGGATTTTTAACAGCGAAAGATATTGTTGACAATGTTCCTCGTTACGGCAATGAACAACCTGGTGATTTTAAGTTCGAAGATCTTAATAAAGATGGTATAATAACTGAAGCTGATAAACAAATAGTAGGACATCCTAATCCCGATTATACATGGGGTATGACCAATACAGTTCGTTATAAAGGTTTTGATTTAAATGTTTTGATACAGGGTCAGTGGGGTGGTCAAATTTATTCACAATTAGGCAGGGCCATTTCACGTCCGGGCCAGGGGAGATCCGATAATCATCCTGCATCTTTTGTAGACAGATGGTATTCGGAAACAAACCAGGGTGAAGGCCGGTTCGGTAAAGCATATTCAACTTATAATAATCCCATCACTTCTGCAACTGATTGGTTGTATTCATCCGATTACTTTAGAGTAAGAAATATTTCACTGGGTTATAATTTGAAATCTCTTTTTAAATCCCAAACGATCCACGAAGCAAGGGTTTATTTCACTTTGGAAAACTTTTTTGGTCATGATAAATATGTCAATGGTTTAAATCCTGAAGCAGCTAATACTACGGTAAGCACAAATGGTTCATACCCGGAAGCCGGAGATTACGGCGGTATGCCGCTGCCAAAATCTTTGATATTCGGATTGTCATTTACTTTTTAAATAACTCTAATCTAAATAGAATGAAAAAAATATCTTTTATTTTAATTATAGTGGTTAGCATCCTCTCGTCATGTAAAAAGGACTTGAACCAGGTGCCGATCTCAATAGAAACTACTTTAACTTTTTATCAGCAGCCAAACGATTTTATAAAAGCTGTTAATGCAACTTATAATGATCTACGCGGCTACCCTGACAGAGTGCTTTTCCTTTCTGAAGTAAGATCTGATAATATTTATCCTACCAATGATGTTGGTCGTGATCCTGATCCCATTAATAATTTTGCAGTCGGTATAGCTCCAAATGTTTATGTTGAAGAGGCATGGAGTGCAAATTTTAATGGAATATTCAGAGCTAATACTGTACTTGAACAAATCGCTAAAAATGGTACTTATATAGGTTCTGCTGCATTAGCAACAAGATTAACTGCGGAAGCAAGGTTTCTGCGTGCATTCTTTTATTTTGACCTTGTTAAGTATTTTGGGAAAGTTCCACTTGTTGATCACCCGGTAACGGCCGTCGAAGCAAATAACATTCAACGTAGCGCTGTTGCAGATGTATATTCATTTATAATTGAAGACCTCAAATTTGCAGTAGCGAATTTACCAGCAAATTATTCAGGCGCCTATCCTGCTTACACAGCAAGTGATGTAGGCCGTGCTACAAAATATGCTGCAGAAGCAATGCTTGCAAAAGTTTATATGACCCGCTCAGGTCCAAATTATGGAATCGATGGTCCGGGCATGGGATTAAATGAATGGGCTAATGCATTAACATTATTACAGGATATCATTACCAATGGCGGTTTTGTTTTCAATGCTAATAATTATGCTTTCCCTGTACCTGCCACTGGTATTTTTTCTTATAGTAATCAAAGCCCCACTACTAATAAAGAAGCAGTATTCGATATCATGTATCTAACAGGACAGAACCCGATCATTGGTGCCACTTTTCCATGGCAATTGGTTCCCCAGGCATATTTTAATTCACTGCCGACAGGAAATCCTTCTTTAGGTGGGGCATTGGGCACACCATCTGTTTCAAACAATTTGCTGGCAGCGTATGCCGCAAATGATACCCGTAAGACACCATTTTTTCATACAACATCTTTCAACAATTTAGGTTCTATCGACAATCACGCATTCCTCAGAAAATATATGGATTCAACAAAGATCCCGGTAAGCCGTTTTGATTGGGGCATCAATTTTATTGCCATAAGATATACCGACATCTTAATGCTAAAAGCCGAATGTATTTTGCATGGAGCAACCGGCACTCAAGCCGATGTTGATGCCATTGTTAATCAGGTTAGAGCCAGGGCTGGACAACCTGCTATTTCGAACGTCACACTTGCGCAATTGTTTGATGAGCGAAGAAAAGAATTTGCTGGCGAGGGCCTACGATGGTTTGATCTGCAAAGAAGCGGCAATCTTATAACAATTATGAATGCATGGATAGCGGTTGAAGATGTAGCAATACATAAGATGAACCAGGTAACGGCCAATGCTATTATCTATCCAGTTCCACAGTCTCAGCTTGATGCTGCACCTGGTCTTTATGGTCAGAATCCGGGTTATTAAATTGTCTTTTCACAAGCAGGCATGAATAAAAAATGGCGAGTCTAATTCAGGACCGCCATTTTGTTTTAGGTTACTCTGTAAAATGAAAAACCAATCTTTTAATAGATATGATCATCTAACCAAGAAAGAATGAAGAAAATAATTATTTGCTTGCTGATTGGTAATATTTGTTTTCAATTATTCTCACAAAAAAGCTAACAGTTGTTGTTGCGATATGCTATTTCCCGGTAACGTTTGCATAGATTTTTTGCTTTTAATTTTATTTTCATGATGGAGCATGATGGTTTTTGGCCGGTAAGGACTATTTTTATTTTGGGAAATTAAAATAGGATACTTTCATACTATTTTAATTCTTGATTTTTCAAAAATAAAACTGCTGCTATATGACAAAACAAACTGCACTTTGCAGAAGTGTTTTCATGCTTACACTTCTGTTTTTTATTTCACTTACTTCATTTTCTCAAACCAGCTTTAAAGTATCCGGTAAAGTAACTGATGAAACAGGGAAACCTGTTGAAGGAGCCACAGTACAGGTAAAGGGTACCACTATTGCTACTTCAACTATTGCTGATGGCTCTTATTCGTTGATGGCCCCTTCCGGAGCCGCAACATTGGTGATCACATCGGTTGGATTTACTCAAATGGAAGTTGTCATTAATGACAAACCGGAAGTGAACGTACGTACTATGAGTATTGCTTCATCATTACAGGATGTTGTAGTTATTGGTTACACTACAGTTAAAAGAAAGGATGTAACCGGCGCAATAGGAGGTATCAATCAGAAGGATATTAAGTCTCGCCCGGTTGACAATGCATTGCAGGCCATGCAGGGTAAAGTTGCAGGTGTTGATATCGGTTCAAATGAACGCCCGGGAACTCTTCCTTCTATTGCCGTTCGTGGGGTTCGTTCTTTAGGTACAACAACAGGAACAGTGGTAACTGGTGCATCTAATGATCCGCTTTTTGTTGTTGATGGAATTCCATTAATCACCGGCAGCATTGATAATATCAATCCGCAGGATATTGAATCAATTGATGTCCTGAAAGATGCTTCTGCCACTGCTATTTACGGCTCTCGTGGCGCCAACGGGGTTGTTATCATTACTACAAAACAAGCGAAGACAGGAAAAGTGACATTAAGCCTCAATAGTTCTGTTACTCTTAATGAATTAGTTGATAATGAAGAAAAGTTTAATGCCAGTGATTTTATTACTTTCCGTCGCTGGGCATATTATTATGCAGGCTTAAATACGACAACTGGTGTCAGCATTTATCCCCGGGGAGACCAACCGGATATAAACAGAGACAAAGTTTATTTTAGCCAAACTGCTGATAAATATGCATGGGCTAATATAGCCCAGGGATGGGCTTCTGGAACCTGGGATGGATCTAAAGTGGCGACGACAGATTGGAGAGGTATGGTTACACAACAATCCATAACTACTGATAATGTACTCAGTGTAAGTGGTGGAACAGATAAAATTAAAGCGTATGGTTCATTCGGTTATTTGAATAATAAAGGAACCATAAAAGGACAGTCATTTGAAAGATATACTGCAAGGTCTAACATAGATATTGCTGCAACAAAATGGCTTTCTTTTGGAGCCAATTTAAACTTTAGTTATGGTACACAACAATATGGGCAATCCGGCACCGGGGTGTCTACTGTAGGCAATCCACAGGGAGGATTATATGAATCCGCAAGAGCAAATTTTCCTTTTGCGGTACCTTTTGATTCTGCCGGTAACAGGATCTCATTTCCGGGAGGTGACAATTCTATAAAGACCATTGTTGATGAATGGAAATACAATATTGATGAAAGAGTAACGCTGAGAGCTTTTGGAAGTTTATATGCCCAGGTAGATTTTGGTTCAATTGCCCCTGTATTAAAAGGATTAAAGTATCGGCTGAACTTCGGTCCGGACCTGTCTTATTATCGTGACGGAGTTTATATTGATAAGAACTCAGTGGCTAACGGAGGTAGCAGTAGCTATGCTTCTCTCACCAAAACAAGTACCTATTCCTATACATTAGATAATTTGCTTTATTACGACAGAACCGTTGGTCAACACACTTTTGGAGTAACTTTATTAGCAAGCGCAACAGGTTATACACAAGAAACAAGTAATTCAACAGGTCTCGGTATTCCCTTATCTTCCCAGTTATGGAATGCGTTAACCAGTGGCACTGTAACCGGTTCACTAAGTACATCTTCTAATCTCATCGAACAACAGCTCGCCTCATACATGGCAAGACTTAACTACAGCTTTAAGGATAAATATTTATTAACTGTTTCAGCCCGCCAGGATGGTTCTTCTGTTCTTGCAGAAGGACATAAATATGAATGGTTTCCTTCCGCAGCAGTAGCCTGGAGAGTTAGCAAAGAAGGATTCATGAATAATGTGGGTTGGATCAATGATTTAAAATTAAGATTAGGTGTAGGTGTAACTGGTAACTCATCAATTGGTGCTTATGCAACACAAGGTGCGATTACATCCCTTTTTTATCCTTTTTATACAACCAGTTCTGCCGGTTCAATACCAAATACAGTTTTGGCAAACCAAGGACTGGGATGGGAAAAAACTACTCAATATAATATCGGAGTTGATTTCAGTATGTTCAAAAACAGAGTTTCCGGTAGTGTGGATGTGTATACTTCCAACACAACTGATTTGTTGATGCGTAGAAGTCTTCCCCCTGTTACTGGTTACACTGCCACGTTTGATAATGTTGGTGAAACCGCAAACACAGGAGTAGATATTACGTTAACAACAATAAATGTTAAGCAAAAAAATCTAACATGGACTACTACTACAACTGCTGCATGGCAAAAAGAACATATTGTAACATTATCCAACGGAAAACAAAACGATATAGCCAATAGCTGGTTTATTGATCAGCCAATTGGTGTGATATATGGTTATAAGGCGCTTGGCTTATGGCAACCGAGCGATAAAACTGAAATGCAGGCATTTAATGCCAATGGTAATGCGTTTTCTGCTGGTAATGTAAGGGTTGAAGACGTTAACGGTGATCACAAAATTGATGGAAATAATGATCGCCAGATAATTGGATGGACCAGGCCTCGTTGGATAGTTGGTATGACCAATACTGTTACCTATAAACAATTCGAATTTTCTATCTTTTTATACGGACGATTGAACTATATGTAT
>VBAS01000112.1:0-1101 GCA_005882975.1 Bacteroidota bacterium
TCGCTGATCTTGTTTGAATGTGGCGATCTTTTTTGAATCAGGCGACCAGCGTAGTATTGCACCCTCGCTATTTGTCCACCCCGCATTGTCTGTAGCATAACCAAAATCTTTTATGCCATCGAAGGTCAATTGCTTTTGCTCGTTTGTTTTTGTATCCTTTACCCAAAGATTATAATCTTTAATAAAAGCAGCTTTTGTTCTATCTGGCGATAAAACTTCTATTCCGCGATTACCGCGACCAAACCCACCTGAACGTTGCGCATTTTCCAAAAGCTTAGTGGTATCAGCAACAAGAGAAGAATTTTGACGATCATATTTCCATTGCTTGCCATCCGTACGGAAAGTAAAAGATCTTCCATCGGCTGAATAATTGATAACCTGGAAAGGCAGCATGGAGCCTGTGTATTTTTTATTTGTAGCTGAAGAGAGAGAAGCTGCTAATTTATCATGATCAAAAGCAACTGTACGGGTTCCTTTTACTGCATCAACTAAAACAAAGTCACTACCGGATGGGGTTAACACACGGTACCAAAATTTATCACCGGGCAACCAGTTAGCAAATACGTTGCCCCGATCAACATATTTCTGAGTGTTATAACCCATTTGGTTCTCGGCATTTTGATAATCTTTAACAGTTAAGGCATCCTGGGCACTTGCGGAAATAATAAATAAAAATGAAACAATTGAGAACAAGATCGCTTTCATAATCTGTGTTTAGTATAGTAGATGAATATTTAAGAGCTGCAAATTAAGGTCTTTTCAATACTTTTAATTTCGAATTTGTTGAATGGTATAAGTTACACCTGTAGTGCTTTGCAAGTACAAATCACCCAACGGAATAATGGATTTTACAGTTGCTTCCCTGCGGTTCAAAAAACTATCTTTGCAATAATGAAAAGTTTCGACGTCCCTATTATATATCGCAGTCCCCTTATCACGGCTATCAAAAAGAAAAGAAAGGAACAGGATAAATTAAAAAAAGATTTTACTCCTACCCTACTGGACCTTGGGCCGCTACAAATCTATTTAGCCCGTCATTTTGGTTTCTGCTATGGTGTCGAAAATGCCATTGAAATTGCTTTCAGAACGGTGGAAGAAAAT
>VBAS01000112.1:1130-2104 GCA_005882975.1 Bacteroidota bacterium
TACATAACCCGCAAGTGAATGCTGATCTACAAAGCCATGGCGTCCGGTTCATGCAGGACAACTATGGCAAGCAACTAATTTCATTTGATGATTTGACAGCTGATGATATTGTTATCATCCCGGCATTTGGAACCACCCTTCAATTGGAAAAAAAATTAAATGATTTTGGAATTCAAACAGAAAAATATAATACCACTTGTCCGTTCGTTGAAAAAGTATGGAACAGAAGTGAACAGATCGCTAAAAAAAATTACACCATCGTAATTCATGGCAAACCAAAACATGAAGAAACAAGAGCCACATTTTCTCATGCTTCCGCAAATGCGCCATCTGTTGTTGTAAAAGATATGCAGCAAACGATAGAACTGGCAAAATATATTACTGGCGAAAAACCTTCAGATCAGTTTTATGAAGAATTCAAAGGTCAATTCTCAGAAAATTTTGATGCAACAAAAGATCTTGAACGTATTGGCGTGGTAAACCAAACCACTATGCTGGCAAGCGATACACAGGCAATTGCGGATCACCTGAAACAAATGATGATCGAAAAATATAAATTATCGGCGGCAAATGTTGATGAAAGATTTGCTGATACAAGAGATACACTTTGCTATGCAACATTGGAAAATCAACAAGCAGTGTCAGGAATGCTGGAAACGGATGCCGATCTTGCGATTGTTGTTGGTGGTTATAATTCATCCAACACGTCACATCTTGTAGAACTTTGTGAGGAAAAATTACCAACTTATTTTATCAGCAGCGAAGAAAAAATTCTTTCGGCAAAAGAAATACTGCATTATAATTTTCATACAAAACAAGAATTGCTTACAACGGAATATTTACCTGGCAAAAAACCTGTAAAGATCTTAATAACAAGTGGCGCTTCTTGTCCCGATGCATTAGTGGAAGGAGTAATTAATAAGGTTGCTTTGTTTTTTGCAACCACAATAAATTCTGAAGACCTGATAAAACGC
>VBAS01000112.1:2109-8356 GCA_005882975.1 Bacteroidota bacterium
CTGAAGACATGATAAAACGCTTTGAATAAGAATTGTTAGTAAGAGTTGTAATAATTTATCAGCTTTGCCAGGTCGTTCTCCTTATTACATTTAATATCATTGGAAGCTATAAAAGCCATTATCTTATTATCATCCTTAAAAACGGGCACCATTGATAAGCAGTTTTTCTTTTCAAAGTACAGTTCATCTTTAGAATAAATGCATAAGATATTTTGTAATTCAAAGTTGTTTTTTTCAGGCTTATTGAAATCTTTCGTTTCCTTAATTATCACCGTCATTTTTTTAAGCAGGATGGCCTTCGTGCCTCCAGCTAATACCTGGTAAAACTCATGGCTATTTTCACCCATCCCTGTTACAAAAGATGCGTTATTCCATTTTGATGAAGGATCTTTTATCTCGATCTCCTTTACATTTATAGCAACCATCCTTTCACGACCCTGTTCATCTTTAAAATGAACTTTATTTTCATATAGATCGAGTTTGACAAGTACACTATCAAATTTCCTGGAGTCAGCGAGTTTGATTCTTGCATAAGCCCATTCAGTAGAAAGGTAAGGGGAGCCTTCTATTTTAGCATACGTTTCAGGAACGAAAAGCAATGCCCCTCCTTGTGCCAAAGAATATTCAAAACTTTTGGAATTCGGAACCGAGGGGTTCGTTACCTGGTTGTCCTGGGGAAATAAGCTTTGCCAACAAAACAAAGCTATTACCAGCACCTTGATCTTATTCCTCATGTTATTTTTATTACTTAAGATTTAAAGTTAATAAAAATAAATATCGACGATCAAATTAACTATTTGTACAAAAGTTCATAATATTCATGCGCCATACGGTTGCTGTCAAACTGAAAGCGAACATCACGCATACCATTTTTAATCACCATGCGCCAGGTATCATAATTCTCGTAGTATAATGGAAGAATTTCTTGTTCAAGTATTTCATATAATTTCTTAAGATCATAATCATCTTGTTCCTGTACAGTCATGTTTGCATAATCTGCTTTGGGAATTACAAAACCATTGTGACCATGATTGATAAACTCCGGTATCCATCCATCATCTGTTGAAAAATTAACAGAACCATTCATCGCTGCAGTCATTCCACTGGTACCAGAAGCTTCTCTCGGCACTCTTGGGTTATTTAACCAAACATCACCAGCCTGCTTTAATCTTTTTGAAAGCCCGAGTTCATAACCAACAAGCACCGCAACATTATTATATTTCTTACTGAGATGTACAAGATGATTGAATTCTGAGATAGCAGGATAATCAACCGGGTAAGGTTTACCAGCCCAAATGATTTGAACAGGATATTTTTTATCGTTTAATAATTTTTCAAACTGTTCTTCCTCAGTTGCGATCAATCCCGCTCTTTTATATCCTGCAAATCGTCTTGCCCATACAATGGTGAAAACATTCGGATCAAAAATTTTTCCTGTCTGGTCAGCCACTATTTCAAAAGCCCTTCTCTTTAGATGTTTTTTCCTGTCATCAAATGCCCAGTCGTTTCCTTCTTCCATGAACTTGTACAATTGTTTATCTGCCCAGTATCGCCAGTTCTGAGAATTGGTGATCGAAATGATCGGGCATATATCACTGTACTTCTTCCACATTTCTCTCGATACAACTCCATGCAATTGGGAAACACCATTTGCCAGTCTTGCAAACCGCAAAGCAACAAGAGAATGATTGAACATGTCATCGTTGTTCCCTGTTAATTTCTTTACCTCATCAACAGTCAGACCACAGAAATAACTCATCTTATGACATAAAAAGATATCATGCTTTTCATTTCCCGCTTCTTCGGGTGTATGCGTAGTAAATACCAGGCGCTTCTTTACTTCTTTCAGATCATTCTCATATTTTTTATACAAATAAAACGCAGCAGAAAGTCCGTGTGCTTCATTTAAATGATATACATCAGGATTAAATTCAAGTTCATCGATCAGCTTAGCGCCGCCAACACCAAGTAAAATAAATTGTGCCACTTTCGTTGCGACGTTCGCATCATATAAACGATGTGTGATCGTTTGCGACACATAATCATTTTCAGGAAGATCTGTGCTTAATAAAAATAAAGGAGCTGTCTTAAAGATCTCGGGATCGAGATACCATGCTTTTACCCACACCGGATGTTCATGCACCGTTATCTGGAATTTAATACCTGTATCTTTCAAAAAGCTATATTGCTTTTCCATCCAGGTCACCTGCAACGTTTGATCCTGGTTGCGGGCCTGGTCATAGTAACCATACTTCCATAATATACCAACGGCGATCATATTTTGCCTGAGCTCATAAGCGCTACGCAAATGAGAGCCGGACAAAAATCCAAGACCACCACTATAGATCTTAAGAGGCTGGTGAGTTGCAAACTCCATTGAAAAATAGGCTACCTTCTTCGAATATCTTTCATCAAAAGGGTAAGGAACTTTAAATTGTCTAAAACTCATATTGTGTGGTTTTTACACGGGGCACAAAATAACGGGAAATAGCCAAAGGAAAGTGTACGAACATTCAATCCCTCTATTAAATTATTCACATGACGGGGAAAATTAAACACAAGGAACGCCTGCAACTAACAATCATTTGGATGTTCTTTTAGTCACTGTTTTCTGCTTTGCTTCCTTTTTGCGGGGATAGCTTCCATCAAAAGAACATTTAACACCGCGATGAGCCCCGCATGCCTGGATCTCTTTTAAAGAAACGGAAGATGATGAAAAATTAAATTGAATCGAACAAGCGTCGCCCGGTTGTTGATATATAGCCGTATTAGCTGCTGTAAAATTTGCAACTCCTTTTAATTCACCAGTACATTCTCCCTCGTTGCGGTCAAAATGAATAAAGAAATTTATTTTACCTGCCTTGCTATCATCACGAATGGAGACAAGATTCATTTTATCTTTTATATAATCTGCAGAGAATTTATTTTTTCGGGCAAATGTATCGATCGGGTTAATAACCTCCTGCACCCGGTCATCAAGTGGATCCTTCATGATAAGAAGGAATTGACCGGCTTCATCATTATAAATAAAAACTTCTTTTCCTTCAGCAGTTGAACCATCTGGCTTTTTCAGTAACACAGATTGGTAAAACTCAAATTTGCGATTAATACCGCTGATCTGCAAAGTGTTTGGATTAGCGTCCTGTACCAGCAATGGAAGAAATCCCTTGAAATTATTTTTCTTATCAAAACAAAGTACAAGCAAAGCTTTTTTGTCGGCAGCAATGGCTTTTGCAAAAAGGTAGCTTTCTTCTTTTTCTTTAATTCTTTTACCCGTATAAATTTTCGGCTTTGCATTTTTACCAAAAATTTTGGTCAGTACCGAATCCGGCACAAACTGCATAAATATTTTATTGGCGATAAGTAATGAATCTTTTTCCTTTTTATTCAATGCTGTATCGTTCACCTCGTAAGGCGGGTTTATTAATTCAAAAGATTCAATAAAATCACTGATACCTACTTCGTCAGTACCGGAAAGAGAAGGTTTTTTCTTATTCCCACAAGCAGTAAACAGGCAGATCGCAAAAAACAAACAGGAAAGAGACCGGAGCATATTCTTCAAATTGTTATCGAATATAACCCTTTCCATTTTTATGCCATAACCAGGAATTTCTTGGCAATCCGAAAAGTATTTTTTAGGTTTGTCTAAATTTATTTTTAGCCATGCTTAATTTTTCGACCAGTGAAGAGAATTACCTGAAGACCATTTTTCATTTACAAACAAACGATGAAAATGTGTCTACCAATGAGCTTGCTGAAAGGCTGCAGGCAAAGCCCGCCTCGATAACCGACATGATGAAAAAATTAAAAGCCCGGAAGTTGGTTAATTACCAGCCTTACCAGGGTTTCCGATTAACTCCTGAAGGAAAAAAAGTGGCCCTGAGCATAATTCGTCGTCATCGATTATGGGAATTTTTTTTAGCAGAGAAATTAAAATTTAGTTGGGATGAGGTTCATGAAGTAGCCGAGCAACTGGAACATGTAAGCAGCAAAAAATTAATTGATAAGCTCGATGAATACCTCGATCGCCCAAAGTTTGACCCGCATGGTGACCCAATTCCCGATACAAATGGGAAAATGGAAACGGGAAAACAAATAAGTCTACAGGAATTGCCTCTTAATAAAGCTGCCAGGATCTGCTTTATCGCCAATCAATCAGGCTCATTATTGGAACATTTGAATGAAAAAAAAATAAATATCGGGGCTTCGATCGTTGTAAAAAGAAAATTCAGTTATGACGATTCGCTGGAAATTAAGTTAGACAATAAACTGCTGACCATAAGTGACCAGTTAGCAAAAAACATTTTTGTAAAACATGGATAATTTACATACTTATCCTTCACTAAGTGAAGTTCATCAAACTGTCGATACAACCAATGCACGAAGACCAGGTTGGAGAAAAATACTTTCATTTTTTGGTCCTGCCTATCTGGTTAGTGTTGGTTATATGGATCCGGGTAACTGGGCCACCGATCTTGCAGGCGGTAGCCAGTTTGGTTATAAACTCATCTGGGTATTACTGATGAGTAACCTGATGGCACTTTTGTTACAAAGTTTATCAGCAAGGTTGGGAATAGTGAGAGGAAAAGACCTGGCGCAAGCCAGCCGTGAAACATATCCACGCTATATCAATCTTGCATTGTACGTTTTAGCAGAGATAGCAATTGCGGCATGTGACCTTGCAGAAATACTTGGTATGGCAATCGGATTACAATTACTTACTGGATTGCCACTTATCTGGGGTGTATTAATTACTGTACTTGATACATTTCTTTTTTTATACTTGCAGCGTCTTGGTATCCGTAAAATGGAAGCCTTTATCATTGCACTTATTGCTGTTATTGGTATTTCGTTTCTTATTGAAATAATTTTAGTCAAACCCCAATTAAGTGAAGTAGCGACGGGGTTTATTCCTACTATTCCGAACGATACAGCACTTTATATAGCAATTGGAATTATAGGCGCCACGGTAATGCCGCATAATCTGTATCTGCATTCGGCACTCGTACAAACAAGAAAAATAAAACGGGATGATGCCGGAATAAAAAAAGCGTTGAAGCTAAACTTTATCGATAGCACTATTGCTTTGAATCTTGCTTTTTTTGTGAACGCCGCTATACTTGTATTGGCAGCCACTGCTTTTTTTAAAACAGGCAGAACAGATGTGGCAGAAATAAAAGTAGCACATGAACTACTCCCCTCTTTCCTCGGAACTAAAGTTGCCCCAATACTTTTTGCAGTCGCATTAATAGCGTCGGGACAAAGTTCAACTATCACAGGTACACTTGCCGGTCAAATCGTAATGGAAGGATATTTGCAATTACGTATTGCACCATGGGTAAGAAGATTGATGACAAGGCTTATCGCAATAATTCCGGCTGTCATTGTTATTTTAATAAATGGAGAAGATAATATCGACAGCCTGCTGGTATTTAGCCAGGTGATACTGAGTTTGCAACTTGGTTTTGCTATTATTCCTTTGATCCATTTTACAAGCGATAAACAAGCAATGGGGAAATATGCGATCAAACCTTTAGTAATAGTGCTTGCCTCTGTGATTGCTGCTGTGCTTGTTTATTTAAATATCAGGATGGTTGTAGAGCAAGCGGCAGATTTTTTTGCTACATCCGACAGTCTTTTTTGGAAAACAGTGATCATACTTGCCGGTTTATTTTTTCTCGGTCTCCTGGTCATTGCAACCATTTACCCGCTTCGAAAACGGAAACAAAAACTTCTTACTAAAGAAATTCATGCACAACAAGGAGTTATTGAAAGTGCATCAATCCCTTCTTATAATAAAATTGCGGTTGCGATCGATTTCAGTGCAAACGATGCGAAACTTATTGCCCATGCAATAGGGCAGGTAAAGAACAATGCTTCATTTGTTTTGATCCATGTGGTGGAAAGTGTTTCGGCAACTATCTATGGAAAAGAAAGCGATGATCTTGAAACAAGAAAAGACAAAGAGAAACTGGATGATTATGTTTCGCAATTAATTGCCAAAGGTTTCGCTGTAGAAGGAAAGCTTGGTTTTAAGAACAGGGCAAAAGAAATTGTTCGCATTGTAAAAGAAGCAAAAGCAGATATGCTGGTGATCGGGGCACATGGACATACTGGCTTAAAAGATCTTATTTATGGTGAAACCACCGATGCCGTAAGACATGAACTATCGATCCCGGTTTTAGTTGTAAATCTTTAATGGGTTTGTCCAAATAAAATTGTTTGCATGACGATAGAAAATATTTTA
>VBAS01000293.1 GCA_005882975.1 Bacteroidota bacterium
GACCAAACGAAAAAGCTTCAAACAGATACTACTTCCTTAATTAAGAAAAAAGATATTGGCGTAAAAGATCTTGAGTTACTCCGTGATGTGCTGCGCTTTCATGAATACCGCTATTATATATTAAATGATCCGCTCATATCCGATTTTGAATATGATCAGCTTTATAAAGCATTGGAAAAAATTGAAACTGAAAATCCAAAACTTGTAACTGCAGATTCACCCACACAACGTGTTGCAAAAGGATTGACAAAAGATTTTCCAACGGTTCAGCATTTAGTGCCAATGCTTTCGTTAAGTAACTCTTACAATACTGATGACCTGGTAGACTTTGACCGAAAAGCAAGAGAGTTAACTGGCGAAAATAAAATTGAATATTGTGTTGAACCAAAATTCGATGGGGCTAGCATTTCTCTTATTTATGAAAATGATCTTTTAGTTCGCGGCGCTACCCGTGGCGATGGTGTAGAAGGAGATGAGATCACAACTAACATCAAACAGATAAAAAGCATTCCACTTTCTGCAAAATTTTCTGAGTATGGATTGCAACAAGTAGAAATGAGAGGTGAGGTGCTTATCAATAAAAATAATTTTAAAAAGTATAATGAGCAGTTGATGGAGCAGGGATTGCCACCGTTAGCAAATCCAAGAAATGCCGCAGCAGGAACCTTGCGAATAAAAGATCCAAAAGAAGTTGGGAAAAGAAGTTTGGAAGCATTCGTTTATAACATTAGCTATTTTACAACACTGCGTGGTAAAAAAGTGGCTAAAGAACTTGATCAGCATTCCGGTTCACTTGAGATACTTTGGGAACTTGGTTTTCGCAGTCCGCAAAAAGAAAAAAAAGTATTGAAAGGAATTGAAGCAGTAATAAAGTATTGCAACGAGTTTGAAGAGATGCGTGATGATCTTCCTTATGAAATTGATGGCATGGTGATAAAAGTAAATGATGTGGCTTTGCAGGATAAATTAGGAATGACCTCACATCATCCACGCTGGGCCATTGCATGCAAGTTCAAAGCAAGACAGGCAACAACTAAATTAGTTGGAATAGAGTTCCAGGTTGGAAGAACCGGTGCAGTTACACCTGTAGCGAAACTGGAGCCGGTCGGAATTGGAGGTGTTACCGTCAGCAGTATTTCTATTCACAATGAAGAATACATTAGAGAAAAAGATCTTCGTATTGGCGACCAGGTTTTGATCGAAAGAGCCGGAGATGTAATTCCACAAATTGTAAAATCATTACCAGAAGTAAGAAATGGCAAGGAAAAGAAAATTATTTTTCCAGATCACTGTCCAGTTTGTAAAAGCAAATTATTTAAAGAAGAAGGAGAAGCCGTTTGGCGCTGTGTAAATATTGAGTGCCGTGCACAAGTTGTCGAACGCATCATTCATTTTACAAGTAAGGATGCAATGGATATTCGTGGATTCGGCGATGCAAATGTTCGGAAGTTTTACGAGCTTGGTTTGCTGCATGATGTTCCTGGGATCTATGAACTCAATTATAAAAAAATTTCTGAGCTGGAAGGCTTTGGTGAAAAGTCGATCACCAATTTGCAAACTGCTATAAGCAATTCTAAAAATCAACCATTGCACAGACTTCTTTATGCCTTAGGAATTCGTTTTGTAGGAGAAACAACTGCAAAGACGCTGGCACGTTCAGTAAATCATTTGCTCGACTTTCAAAACTATTCTTTGGAAGATCTGCAAAATCTTGAAGACATAGGGCCAAAAGTTGGCGGCAGCATTTATCATTTCTTCCGCAACAAGGATAATATTAAAATACTCCAGCAATTAGAAAAGCTGGGATTGAAATTAAAAAATGAAAAGAAAGAACATGCCACAGGCGGAAATCTTACAGGTCAATCTTTTTTATTTACCGGCACATTGCCAACATTAAAAAGAAGTGACGCAGAAGCAATGGTTGAGGCAAATGGCGGATCGATACTTGGCGGTGTTAGCAGTAAATTAAATTACCTGGTCGTTGGTGAAGACGCCGGAAGTAAATTAGAAAAAGCAAAAAAGATCAATAGTATTAAAATAATATCCGAAGCAGAGTTTTTAAAAATGCTGAATTAGAAATGATCATCTCTCTGTGAACTCAAATATTAATCAATTAACCATATCCTTTCATTTATGAAAAAGAGTTTATTACTTTTTCCTGTACTCGCATTTCAGTTCTTGCATGCTCAATCTCCACCCACAATTAAGAACCTTGTATTTGAAGGCGCCGGTGTAAGAGGCATAGCTTATTGCGGCGCTGTACAGGAAATGGAATCGAAACAGATGATGGGTAATATTGAACGTGTTGGAGGAACTTCTTCCGGAGCAATTATCGCTCTTACTATTTCACTTGGTTATTCAGGGAAAGAAATTGAAAACATTATTTCAAAAACAAATTTTAAAAAATTCAACGATGGAGGTTTTTTCTTTATTGGCGGCATCAGCCGTTTGAATAAACATTTTGGATGGTACAAAGGAAAAAAAATTGAAAAATGGCTTGAAAAGATAATAAAAGATAAAACAGGAAATGAAAACATTACGTTTGAAGAGTTTCATCAAAAAGGGTTTAAAGATCTGTATATAACAGGAACATCTCTTAATAAACAGAAAGCAATCGTCTTTTCATACGAATCTTATCCGAAAATGAAGATCAAGGATGCTGTAAGAATTTCGTCAAGCATACCGCTTTATTTTGAGCCAGTCTATATTGACAGTTCAGGCAAAACTTTTGATCGTCCAATGCAAAAACAAGGATTTGATATGATGGTAGATGGCGGCATACTGGAAAATTTCCCGATCCATATTTTTGATAAACAACAACCAGATCTCTATACGATCGGCTTTAGAATTGATCATGGTCCACAGATCGCAAATGACAGAAAAGATAGAGCATTGGCAGAAATGCCAGTTGACGATCTGAAACAATACTTTGGCGCTTTTTATAATATAGTTATCGAGAATTTAAACAGGCAGCAACTAACCGGTACAGATTGGCAAAGGACAGTTTCCATTAGTGATGGGGACGTTTTACCAAAGGTTAGAAGATTATCAAAAGAAGAAGTTACCATTTTGATCGAAAATGGTAAGAAAGCGGTACAAGAACATTTTTTAAAATTATGATTCACCAAACAAATAGCTTCGCTAAATTTATTTTCTTAAATTTTAAATCATTTTAATTTGTTCTATGCTCAAGTCTTCTACTCTAAAATTTTTGAAAGATCTAAAAAAGAATAATAACAAGCTATGGTTTGATGCTCATAGAAAAGAATACGAATCTGCAAAGAGTGATTTTACTGTCTTCATTCAAACCGTCATTGATAAACACAGCAAAAGTGATCCTACCATAAAATCTATTGTGGCGAAAGATTGCCTGTTCCGCATCAACCGCGATGTACGTTTTTCAAAAGATAAGTCTCCTTATAAAACAAATATTGGCGCATACATAAATCGTGGAGGTAAAAAATCTGTATTTGCCGGATATTATTTTCATTGCGAGCCCGGACAATGTTTTGTTGGCGGAGGATTGTGGATGCCGATGCCTCCTGAATTAAATAAAGTACGGCAAGAGATCGATTACAATCTTGATGCGTTTAAAAAGATCGTTACATCAAAAAAATTTAAAGCTGTTTATAAAGATCTTTCACATGATGCTGAATATGTTCTAAGCCGGGTGCCGAAAGGTTATGAACCCACCAATCCGGCGGCAGAATATTTAAAAATGAAAAGTTTTGTTTCCATGGCACCTTTAAAAGATTCGGAACTTACTTCAAAAGACCTTGTCAAAAAAACAACCACTGCATTTGAAGCATTACAGCCACTTATTGATTTTATTAATGAATCACTCCGTTAACTTGTAATAAAGTAAACACAACTAAATTATTGTCGATTTTTATTGAGAACTTTATGCTTCATTTTAATTATCACTACAAATGAATAAACTGGTTTTTAAAAGAAGTCATTATCTTCTGGCCGTTTTTTTTTTATTTTCTTGTAGTAATAAAAACAGCTCTGGAGATGGCGGAAGTACCCCTCCTCCTCCTCCACCTCCACCCGTTGTTCATGAATGGGTATTTGAAAACACTGCATCATGGACAGATGAATTTAATACTGATGGAGCTCCTGATGCGACAAAATGGGGTTATGATGTTGGCGGAAATGGGTGGGGCAATAATGAATTGCAAAATTATACCAATGGTCTGAATGATTCAATAAGCAACGGCACATTGAAGATCGTTGCAAAAAAAGTTGAGTTTTCGAATACCTATACATCTGCAAGAATGGTTACAAAAAACAAAGCAGATTGGTTATTTGGCAGAATAGAAGTAAAAGCAAAACTTCCAAAAGGCAGGGGCACATGGCCAGCTATATGGATGCTTCCGACTGATAATGCATACGGAGGTTGGCCCAACAGTGGGGAAATAGATATCATGGAGCATGTAGGTTATGATCTGAACAATGTTCATTTTACACTCCATGCCCAGGCATTTTATGGGGCAAATGGAAAAGGAGCTGGTAAATATCTTAGCAGCGTTACTGATAGTTTTCATATTTATCGGCTTGATTGGGCGCCCTATGGCATTCGCGGATATTATGACAACGAACTAATTTTTGAATATTTAAATAATGGCACCGGTTCTGCTACCTGGCCTTATGATAAAAAATTTCACCTGCTTCTAAATATTGCCATCGGGGGAAACTGGGGAGGAGCACAAGGAGTTGATGATACCATTTTTCCCACCACAATGGAAATAGATTATATCCGGGTTTATCCCTTTACAAGGTAGATCTACTTCGGGTTTTTTCTCGTTAACTTTTAATCAACAAAGAGAAAAGTTAAACGGTTGCGATACTACTTAGAGAGGCGTTATCGTTGTTGTATATTGTATCCTAAACCCGACCCGTTATGAAAAAAAGTTTACTCCCAGGCTTTATTGCCTCTTTTCTTCTTTTCTTGTTTTCCTGCAGCAATAAGTATTATACTGCAAGTAATTTTGAAGAAAAAACAGAGAACCACAAAGTAGTGGCTATTCTTCCTGCTGAAGTTACTTTCTCTGGTAAACAACCAAAGAACTTATCACCTGACGATATTGCAAAAGCAGAGGAAAGAGAAAGCATCGATTTTCAATATGCGTTAATGAACAGCATTTTGAATCATGCAAATACAAAGAAATATATTACTACTGTAAACTTCCAGGATATAAACACTACGCTCAAAATACTTGAGCAAAATAATATCTCAGTTCGTGATAGTTGGAAGAAAGGTGATGACGAATTAGCAAAACTTTTAGGAGTTAATTCAGTTATCAGGATGAGTATTCGTAAACAACGTTACATGAGTGATGAGGCTTCTTATGGAGTTGGTGTGGCAAAACAAGTTATGTATAAAATTGGTGTTGGTTCAAAAGTACCGGTTCCGAGTTCAGTTGGTAAAACTTATGATATTTATGCCACCTGTAATTTGTTTAGCGATAACCAGACTTTATGGAATGATAATTATAAACGATCAACTGATTATGATACAGCGCCGAATGTTATCGTTGAATGGATAACTGATGATTTTGGTGAGAATTTTCCGTATAAAGAAAAAAGAAAAAAAAGATAATTGAAAAAGCCCCGATAATCCGGGGCTTTATTCTTTTATAACAATCCTTTCTCCAGTAAATACTCGGCGATCTGCACAGCATTGGTTGCAGCCCCTTTTCTAAGATTGTCTGAAACAACCCACATGTTCAATGTTTTTGGTTGCGTTTCATCTCTTCTCAATCTTCCTACAAATACTTCATCTCTTTCATGTGCATCCATTGGCATAGGATATTGCTGTGTTGAAGGATCATCGACTAATACAACCCCAGGGGCAGATTGTAATAAGGATCTTATGTCGACAAGATCATAATCATTTTCAAACTCTACATTCACTGCTTCGCTATGTCCACCCATTACAGGTATACGTACAGTTGTTGCCGTCACACGAATTGAATCGTCCCGCATTATCTTTTTTGTTTCATTTACCATTTTCATTTCCTCTTTGGTATACCCGTTATCCAAAAAAACATCGATCTGTGGAATTACGTTCAGGTCAATTGGATATTTATATGCCATTTCGTATTCACCATTCAAGCCTTTTACTGCTTTATGTCTTTCTCCCATCATTTGATCAACAGCTTTTTTGCCCGTGCCAGTTACACTTTGATAAGTGCTGACAACGATCCTGTTTGCCTTATATTTTTTATGCAATGGATTCAAAGCAACAACCATCTGGATAGTGGAACAATTTGGGTTCGCAATGATCTTATCATTTTTGGTTAAAATATCTGCATTGATCTCCGGAACGATCAACGGTTTTGTGGGGTCCATTCTCCATGCACTTGAATTATCAATCACCGTAATGCCTGCCTCTGCAAATTTTGGCGCCCATTCCAATGAAGTGCTGCCGCCTGCTGAAAAAATAGCAACAGCTGGTTTAGCTACAATCCCATCCGCCATGCTAACCACTTTATACTTTTTTCCTTTAAACTCTACTTCTTTACCAACGCTTTTTTCTGATGCAACCGGGATTAATTCAGTTACCGGGAAATTTCTTTCTGCAAGGACTTGTAACATTTTAGTGCCCACCAATCCTGTGGCCCCAACTACTGCAACTTTCATTTTACTAACTT
>VBAS01000294.1:0-1753 GCA_005882975.1 Bacteroidota bacterium
GGAACTTAGGATCGTTCCATTTAACAGTTTTCATTTTCTGCCAATCAACATATTCGTTCCCGTCTTTTCCTGTCTTCACATATTTCAATTCAGATGCAGTAACTGAGTCACGAACCCAGTAAACAAACTGACGATATTCATTGTTGGTAACTTCAGTAGCATCCATCCAGAAACCACTTATGGAAATTGAACGATTTCTTGCGCTGAATGCATAAGCAGGATCTTCATCACTTGGGCCCATATGAAATGTTCCCTGTGGGATGTAAACCATACCGGGAGGTTTTGGAAGAACATATTTACTGCCTGGGGCAATACCATGCACCTGGCCATCATTAGGAAGGGCACTCCCCTTACTATTTTTCTTTCCAAAAATTCCACAACTGGTTAGCGTTAGTGTTGACGCCACCACTAGGAGAAGGCTATAAAGGTTTTTCATTTTCATACACTTAAAGGGTAAAGGACAAATATAAGATTTTGAGTATAACCGATTCACAAGGATAATATTTATTTTTTGGGTGTACAAGCCTCATTTACGAGGTAAAAGTTCTAACGGGTTTTACTTTGCAATATTGTATAGCTATCAACTAATTTTTAATTCTTTACGCCTGATTAAGTCAATTAAAGCACTAATTGATGACACCGGTTTTTCACACGCATAATCCCTACATAAAAATAGTGCTGGCTCCTTCTGTTTTTCTTTACCGGATAAAAGCGGAAAAGAGTTGCTTCCGTCTTTAGCCGACATAATTATTTTATGAGGAACATATTCTTTAAGAACCTGAGTCAGAATATCCTGCGGTTTCTCTGAGATAATAACGATCTCATTTGTACCAATTGAAATCTCCAAAAGAAGGCAAGCCCAGCCACCAAAAGAAGTCGGATAACGAACGATAGCATTCGCTAAAGAACTTATCATCTTAACACTTTTGTCCTTCCAATTGCCTCTATCAAAATATAATCCAAGCCTAAACAAATTATCAGCCATTACCGCATTCCCTGATGGCTGTGCACCATCATACACCTCTTTTTTTCTTACTATAACGTCGGTTTGGTTAGTATTAGTGTAAAAGAAAAAATCAGTAGTTGGGTCATTAAAGGTTTCCAATACACGTTCAGTTATCAATTTCGCTTTTTCCAGATAAACTGTCTCGCCTGTGATTTCCTGAAACTGTATCAAAGCCTGAACTAAAAAAGCATAATCATCTAGAAAGGCAGGTTGTTTAGCAATATTATTTTTCCAGCTATGAAAAAAATCAATAGTGTTATTGTTAGAAACCCTGCTTAGCAAAAACTGCATGTTATCTATTGCTAATTTTTTGAAAGATTCATTTCCTGTGGCTGCAAACGCTTTACAAAGCGCTGTATTCATTAAAGCATTCCAACCTAAAAGAATCTTATCATCTGTTTGTGGTCTAACTCTTTCATTTCTTTTTTCAAGCAGAATATATTTTCCTTTTTGAATTATTCTTTGCAGTTCTTCCTGTGAAATATTTTTTTCACTACAAAAATTTTCTTCCTTTTTCTTTCTCTGTAAAATGCTTTTGCCCTCCCAGTTTCCACTTGGGTTTATATCAAAAAAATCACAGAAGATCATCGCGTCTTCTTCTAAAAGTTCAATTACTTCGTGATGGTTCCAAACATAAAATTTCCCTTCCTCTCCTTCACTGTCTGCATCCAAAGCAGCATAAAACCCTCCTTCAGGATGCATCAATTCTCTTTGAATAAACTGAATTGTTTCTTCAATCACTTCTTT
>VBAS01000294.1:1763-7293 GCA_005882975.1 Bacteroidota bacterium
TTCTTTGTATCGCTTATCCTTAGTTATTTGGTATACCTCGCTGATGACTGAAACCAGTAATGCATTATCATAAAGCATTTTTTCAAAGTGTGGCACCAGCCATTCTGTATCGGTCGAATATCTTGCAAAACCGCCACCGACCTGATCATAAATACCCCCATCGATCATTTTATCAATGCTTAGAAGTGCTTGATCTAATGCTTCTTTATTTCCAGTTGCGTAAAAGAAACGTAACAGGTATTGGATAACAAAAGACTGGGGAAATTTTGGCGCCTTTCCAAAGCCTCCCCACTCTTTGTCAGCGTTTTTCATGATATTTTCAAACGCTTCATGGATGTTTTCTTTTGTAAAAACGTCTTTTTCCGCCTTCGATGAAATTCCAAAAACATTAGACTGTAAAAGATGTTCAGTTAGATTTTCAGATTGTGCATCAATTTCATTTCTTTTTTGCGTAAAAGCCTCGGTAACTCCTAATAATACTTCTTGCCAGGAAGGACGATTAAATGCCCGTTTGGGAGGGAAATATGTACCGCCATAAAATGGTTTCGTTTCAGGTGTAAGAAAAACATTTAATGGCCAGCCGCCGCTCCCGGTCATTGCCTGCACAGCATCCATATAAATATGATCAAGGTCAGGTCTTTCTTCTCTGTCAATTTTAATATTTACAAAATGCTCGTTCATGATACGGGCCGTTTCTTCATCTTCAAAGCTTTCTCTTTCCATTACATGACACCAATGGCAAGCCGAATAACCAATGCTAACAAGAATAGGTTTGTTTTCCTTTCTTGCTTTGTTCAATGCTTCATCACTCCAGGGAAACCAGTTTACAGGATTATGTGCATGCTGAAGCAAGTAAGGACTTGTTTCCTCTATAAGTTTATTGGTGAATTGATGCATGAGTTAAATTGTACGTGAAGTTCGCTGTTAGAAAATGAAAAAGGCACCTCTCAGTGCCTTCAATTATTTTACCAAATTTGTTTTTACTTTTTCTTAATTGATAAGATGAACTGTTCCAGAGCTGCAACCATGCTTGGGGTCTGTGGTTGTGGTGCTTTTATCTCTAATTTAAGGCCTGCATCTTCCACAGCTCTCATTGTATTGCTTCCAAAGGCCCCTATTACAGTCCCATTTTGCCTGTACTTCGGAAGATTATCAAAAAGGCTTTTAACCCCACTTGGCGTAAAAAAACAAATAACATCATATTCTTTTTGCTCGAGAAGGATCTTTACATCATTGCTGCGGGTGCGATACATAAAACCCAAAACGAATTCACAGTTATTATTCTTCAACCAATTGACGATCTCATTATCCTGCTGGTTTTCTGAACACACATAAAGAAACTTTTCATTACTCTTATGTTTGTTGATAACATCGAACAGACTTTTATTTGAACCATCAGCCCCGTAAAAAACTTTTCTTTTCCTGTAAAGAATAAATTTCTGAAGGTATAATGCAACAGCTTCAGTAATACAGAAATACTTTGTATCCTGTGAAACGCTTACCTTAAGTTCTTCACAAGTGCGGAAAAAATGATCAATGGCATTTCGGCTGGTAAAGATCACACCTGTATAGTTTTGGATCTCTATTTTCTGCTTACGGAATTCTTTGCCGGGAATGCCTTCAAGACGGATAAAAGGATGGAAATCGAGCTCAAGACTGTACTTTCTGGAAAGCTCATAGTACGGCGATTTATCGCTTTCAGGCTTAGGTTGGGTAACTAAAATCTTTTTCACATGTTTAGCTGAGGTATCAGCTTTCCCGTTTTTTACCATACAAGTGCGGCTAAATTGTCTGCAAAGCTAATGAGTTTTTTTAAAAAATAATCAATAACAGCTTGTAAATCAGCAAAAGGGGTATAACCTCGAATCCAAGAATATATAAAATGAAATGAAATGAATTGAGCTTTACCTCTTTACGTACTGCGCTATACGATAAAATAAACCTATAAAGGAGAAGTAAACCAAGACCGATCCATGAAATAAACATAGCATAGCTGTACAAAGGGTCGTTCGCAAACGCCAATAAAAGCAAAAAAGGCAGAAGGAATATGCCCAACATTTTATTAATGATAAATACAATGAAAATGTACGAATCTGTGGTATTGCTGACGTTAAATAACCAACCAGTGATCTTCAATCCTATAAACTTTACCAGATAAATAGCTGCCAATGCCCCCATACAATAAACATACTGTAGCCAGAAGTTTTCAGAAACTACAAGGTGAAAGTATTGAAGAACGAAGTTTACATATAGTCCCGCAGATAATACAAAAAAGCTATTCATAAATACTGAAGCCAACGATGATTGAAGCAACTGTTCCTGCGTTTGCCTTTGTTTTAGAGTTGTTTTAAAGAAAACCCGGAACAGGTCGTAAAAATATTTTGCAAAAGCTCTTCGTAAAAGACCAAATAAGATGAACAAAAAGATCATATAATAAAAAAGATATTCTTTTCCATGAAATACCTTTTTATCGCCTTCTTTTAAAATTTGAACCGGTACTTGTCTTCCAGATAAATTTCTTTTAAGTGAATCTGGAACCTGGACCGATCGCAATGAATCTATTACCCGAAGAGAGTCTTTAAAATGTAAACTGTCGACCTGAAAAGTTGCCTTGGTAGTCATTCTTGTTGAGTCAATAATTTTTTTGGGGCGTGGTTTAAACCTCAAAGAGTCTTTTCGCAAACTGTCTGTATGATTGTTGGTAGAATCTGCCTGAGCAAAAATGACTGCAGGGTACAAACAAATAAAAAATAAAAGTAGATTGAAATGCTTCATTCGAATCGCAAAAGTATTAAAGTGTTGTATCGGGATGAAAAGAAAGAAAAATTCCTTTAAAAATAATTTACAAAGCCAAAATGAACTTTAGACTGGCGTAAATTAAATGGGGTATCATCTCTTTTGCCAACGGCCCATGCGAGGTTAAAAACTCCCGCCTTTGTTTCCAATGCGATCCCCAACCCCGTACCAATATAAGTATGAGTATAGTTTGAACTTTGGCTATTATTTCTTCCCCAACCACCATCAACAAATCCGAAGAAAAAAGAATTCAGTCCGATCAGATATCGATATTCGAAAGTACCAACTGCATACTGCGACAAATACTGACTTTCTTCATCAAAACCACGGAGTAATTTATATCCTCCTATCTGGAAGAGTTCATTCTTATAAATATTATCGCTTAGAATGGCGCCGCCGTTAATAGCAGTTTTAAATGTGCCTTGCTTACCAATTGGAAAATATTTTGCCACTGAGCCTATCATTCTTAATTGATATGATTTCAGTTTTACAGTATCATACAACGATTCAAAATCAAATGAAGGATCCGATGGATCTTTTAACTCAAGTATCTCATTATTTTTCTTGATCTTCTTTGAACCGCCTGATCCGCCGATATTAAACTGATAGCCGCTTCTTGGATTAAACCGGTAATTAGTTTTAATTTTTTCAAATTCCAACCCAAGTGCTAGGGAACTGACATCTGCTACCTCAGGTAATGTTTTTGAAGCGATCACCTGTGCCGTATTAATACCTCCCTGGCTGACGATAGTTTGAAGGTGCTGGAGAAAGATCTTTCCCGATTGGGATTCTGAAAGCACGACTCTTGCACCCAAATTCAGATTAATATTTAAATAACTGCTGTCTTTCCGAAGCATGTCAAAAGCAAAATCAACGCCGACCGGTGAATTGAATAAATAAGGATGACGGTAAAAAATATTCAGCCTTGGTGATTTAACCTGCAGTTGCTGCCAGTTTAATCCAAGAGCTTCGCCGCCGCCAAATGCATTCTGCAGGTTAATATTTGCCTCACCAGTGACTAATAGCTTTTTTGACGAAAGCTGATCATTGTTTGGTAAAAAACCAACGATCGCATTTACCTGGCTGCTGCGTCGTTGCTTCAAATATAAATTCAAAACCGAACCAGTTCCGAGCAAACTCATAGTAGAAGGTTGTTCTTCTTCTACAAAACTGAGTTCCTTTATTTTTTTTGAAATACGTATAATTTTTTCCCTGTTATAAATACTTCCGTTGGGTATTTCAAGATACCGTTGCAAAAAAGAATTTGAAATCTTTGCATTACCATAAACGCGGATACTGTCAATTTTATAATTAGGTCCTTTATCAATTATTAAACTTGCAGTTACACTATCCTCGATCAGACTAATGCTATCCAGGTAAATTCTTGCAAAAGGATGACCATTATTTTCAAGATAAGCAAGCATTCTTTCCTGGAAGCCTGTTAACTGATCAAAATTGATCGGCTTATTTGAAAAAAATTTTTCATTCCAGCCTGAAACTAAAAGGACCTCCGGATCGGCAGCTGCTGTATTTATATGAGCCCATTTATATCGCTGACCTAGATAAATAACCAGTTTTGCTGATGTCGTATCAAAAAAAATGCTGTCCAGAGAAGCATTTACAAAACCTTTTGCCTGTAATAATAAAGGCAGTTTGTTTACATAATCGATACAAAGAGGCCTTGTTGAAAATTCAGTTTGAAGGCCAACTTCATTTTTCAAAAACTCGCTTGTTTTATCAACACATTTTGCATCTAAAAAATATGTCGTTTGTGCAAGTGAAGTATTTTGGATCAAAATAATAACTAAGAACAGCAATGCTGCCGGCAGATGGCTTTGTATTTTTGCGGGATTAGGCATTCAAAGGATATTCAAAAATATTTTATTTGGCCGGGATTTACATACATATTCCATTTTGCAGGCAGGCTTGTCATTATTGCAATTTTCATTTCTCTACTTCACTGAGGTATAAAAACGAATTGCTGGGTGCTTTATTGAAAGAAACTGAGATGCAGAAGGATTATTTAGGAAATGAATCTGTAGAAACAATTTATTTCGGCGGAGGAACACCATCGTTATTGCAGATTTCAGATTTACGATTGCAGATTGAAAGAATAAAGGGACTTTTCAATGTTGCAAAAGAAGCTGAGGTCACCCTCGAAGCAAATCCCGATGATATTAATGAAGAGAAGCTTTCCGGCTGGAAAGAAATCGGTATTAACCGCTTAAGCATTGGCGTGCAAAGTTTTTTTGAAGAAGATCTTTTATGGATGAACCGGGCACATAATGCAGAACAAGCAGTAAACAGTTTGCAGTTAGCTGTAAAATATTTTGATACTATCACCATGGATCTTATCTATGGTCATCCTTTGCTTACAAATGAAAAATGGAAACAAAATGTAGAAAAAGTAATTGCATTCAATATCCCACATATTTCCTGTTATGCTTTGACTGTTGAGCCTAAGACTCCATTGCATAAAATGATCAAAGAAAAAAAGAAAGAGGATATACAGCAGGAGAAACAAGCAGAACAATTTTTATTACTAATGAAATGGCTTGAAAAGGCGGGTTACGAGCATTATGAAATTTCCAATTTTGCAAAACCAGGTTTTAGAAGCAAGCATAACTCTTCTTACTGGCAGGGAAAAAAATATCTTGGTCTCGGCCCTTCCGCACATTCTTTTAATGGCGAAAGCCGGCAATGGAATATTTCCAATAACAATATTTATATAGAA
>VBAS01000294.1:7370-15022 GCA_005882975.1 Bacteroidota bacterium
AATACATCATGACGTCATTAAGAACAATGGAAGGACTTGACTTGAATAAGATTCCGGAAGTCATGAGCCCTGAGGTGCGAGATGCGAGTAGGAAATTCATTGAATCAGGAAAATTGATTTTAAAAGAAACCAAACTACTACTGACAAGAGAAGGAAAACTTTTTGCTGATGGTATTGCGTCTGATCTTTTTATTGATGCTGCCTAAACCAACGTTTCTTCGATCAATTTAAACCCTTCTTCAGGAGGCAGCGTTTCCCATAATATTTTATAAATAGTTTCAGCAATTGGCATCTCCGCTTTTACATTAGCATTAATAGCATAAATGCTTCGGGAGGCATTGTATCCTTCAGCAACCATGTTCAATTCCACTTGTGCAGCTCTAACTGTATATCCTTTGCCGATCATGTTTCCGAAAGTTCGGTTACGGCTATATAATGAATAACATGTTACCAAAAGATCACCGAGATACACCGATGCCGCATAATTTGCTTTTCTTTTATGTGTCACCGGGTCTTCGCCATCATGTTTTCCCACTTCTATATTATGGATACCAACATTGCGAAGAAAACCCGCCATTTCATCAGCGCTGTTGGCGATCAGCACACTTAAAAAGTTATCTCCATACTGCAAGCCATGAGCAATGCCAGCTCCAAGTGCATAGATGTTTTTTAAAATTGCCGCGAACTGCACTCCATATATATCATCATTTATTACCGTATTCAAATAACCGGTTTTAAAATAGGTGGCGATCTCAGCCGCCGTTTCTTCATCAGCTCCTGAAAATGTGAGATAAGATAATTTCTCAGCTGCCACTTCTTCGGCATGACAAGGTCCCATGATCGTGAAATAATCTGTTATGGCTACCTCGAATTCTTTTTCGAGATAATCATTTAATAAAACATTTTGTTGTGGAATAATTCCTTTTACCGCCGAAATGATCTTTTTGCCTTCAAGTTCTCTCTTTGATAAACCTTTCAATGTATCGGCTACATAAGCAGATGGCGTGGCAATAATAATATAGTCAGAAGCTGAAACTACTTTTGAAACGTTTGTATCCAGTTTAAGTAATGAAGGTTCAAAAACAGCCGTGGTTAAATAATTAGGGTTATGTTTTTGCTTGCTGATAAAATCAGCCATTGCATCAGTTCTTACCAGCCAGTTAATTTGATGATTATTGTCTGCAAGAATTTTTGCCAATGCCGTTGCCCAACTTCCACTACCGATAATGCCAAACATAAAGAACCGTGATTTTCTTGATTAGAAGGATTATGAGAAAATAAAATTAAGGAACTGAATCCCTATCCTGAAATAATCTAAAAATAAAAAGAGCCCGTTTAACAGAGCTCTTCTTCTAAATTTCATTATTAATCCCTTAAATCATGTAAATCGTGGTTCTGACCTAATTCTCAAACAACTTATCCTTCGGCACCACCTTTACAACAGTACCATCTTTCAAAGTTTTGCTGATAGCATTAAAGGGCCCGGTCACTACTTCATCACCTTCAGCCAGGCCTTCTTTTATTTCTATGTAGTTAATGTCCTGTATATCGGTTTTTACTTTTACCTTTTTTACTTTCCCGTCTTTTTGCACCACAAAGACCAGTTCTTCCAGTTCGTCACTATTTACTGCCACCGTTTCGTCAGCATTTCCTTCTGACTTCTTCTTTTTTTCTTCTTCTTTCTTTTTATCTGCGATCGTTTTATCACTGCCGATCACTCTTGTTGTTACCGAATTGATTGGAACTGCAAGTACATTTTCTTTGCGTTTAGTTTTTATATCGGCACTTGCATTCATACCCGGGCGGAAAGGAAAACTTTTTGGTCTGCCGGGATTAAGAAGATCGCTGTAGGAATCTTTATCCAGTCTTATCCTTACTTCGTATTGTGTAACATCTGTACTGCTTAATGCACTTGCACCGCTACCACTTTTTATGCTGCTTGCTATCTGTGTTACTACTCCTTTAAATTTTCTATTATTATAAGCATCTACTTCCACATCGGCACTGTCACCGAGATGCACTTTTACCACATCATTTTCTCCCACATCCACCCTTACTTCCAACACACTCATATCAGCAACACGCATCATTTCAGTACCAATGCTAAAGCTGTTACCTGCCACTCTTTCTCCTTTTTTTACTGACAAAGAAGAAATGACGCCGTTCATAGGTGCGATCAAAGTCGTTCTGCCAAGGTTTTTATTTGCGGAACTTAAACCAGTTTGTGCGGTTTGCACTCCAGCCTGCAGGCCTTTGATGTTTTGTTTAGCTGCATTGTAATTTGCCAAAGCAGATTTGTAAGAGGTCTCATATCCTTCAAATTCAGATCGTGAGATCACCTTGTCATCATATAATTTTTTATTTCGATCATAGCTTTGCTTTGCCTGGTCAAGATTAGCCTGCAATGCTTCAAGTGAAGCTTCGCTATTTGCTACCACGGCTGCAGATTGATTTACACGAGATGCGGCTTCGTCTCTTTGTAATTCATAGATATCCGCAAAGATCCTTGCAAGGACCTGTCCCCTTTTTACACTGTCGCCTTCTTCTACATTCAGTTCTACAATTTCACCTGAGATATCGGGGCTGATCTTTACTTCAATTTCAGGATATACTTTTCCGCTTGCATTTACGGTTTCAGTAATTGTGCGACGGCTTGCTTTCTCAATAGAAACTTTTACGCCTTCATCTTTATTGCCTGCCAACATTTTAAAACCTATCAACAACACAATGACGCCAAGCAAACCGAACAATATCCATTTTACTGTCTTACTCATTTTATAGAAATTTATTTTATGTACTAAGCTTTTGAAATTCTATTCAGCTTCCGTTGCGTCGCACCGCTCAGGGTTCTGTTCGCTATTCAACTTCGTCTTGCTTTTATCACCTTGTTCCTTATCTATCGGAATTATCGAAAGGCCATTCAATTTTTCCACGACTCCGAACTAAAGACCCTCAACTATAATCTTATTCCCTGTCCTTTATAAAATTCAAGCAACTTCATCTTAAAGATATAATCATACTGTGAATACAATGCTTGTATTTGCGCTCTCAAATAGTTATTCTGGCTATTGAGGAGATCAAAAGTGGATAACAAGTTCTGGTCATATCTTTTTTGCGCATATTCATACGATTTTCCTGAAGTCAGAACGCTTTTTTTATCGGAATTATACAATTGCATAGATGAGGTCGCCTCGTTGTATGCCCTGTAAATATTCTGTTTCAAAGTTTGGTTATCCAATTCCTTCGTCAGTTCCCATTGTCTTACCTGTAGTTTTGTTCTTTCCCAATTTGCCCGGGCAGATTTTCCATTAAAAATGGGAATGCTTAAACCAATTCCAATACTTTCACTAAGGTTTGTATTTAGCTGGTCGCCAAAAGGAGTAAGTCTTTCACCTGTTTGAATAACAGATTGAGTAAACACATTGTAAGCGGTAGATCCGACCGTTACATAAGCGTCAGTGGCTTTATATGGACCCGCATCGAACACTGGCCTTTTTACATTTACATAACTGGTTCCAATTCCTCCAAAACCTGTTATCGCTGGATACATTAGTCCCTTCGCAACATCTACTTCTTTTTTTGCCGACATAAGTCGAAGGTCGATCACTTTATTTTGCGGAAGGTTTTGTAATGCCAGCGCATAAACAGCTTCTGGTTGCAGATCCGCCAAACTTTCAATAAAAATATTTCCTATTGATGGTGATTCAATATCAAAGGGAGCACCAGCATCAAGATTAAGCAATGCTTTCATTTGCAAAATAAATGTCTGCACACTTGCTTCAGCAGTTATAAGGTTCGAACTATCCCGGCTAAGCTGTGCTTCCAGTTCCGCAGCATTTAATTCAGGCAATACACCTGCATCAACTCTCTTCCTCGTATTATTTAATTGCTCAGTGGTAGTACCGATCTGGACTCTTGTGAGGTTTGCCTGTTCTTTTGCAAGCAATATTTGCAAATAGGCCACCGCAACATTCAATGCAACGTCATCCTGCACTTTTAATACCTGTGCTCTATCGGCCTCATTTGTCAGCTTATTACTTTCAATGGTATTTCTTTTTACAAACCAATTGAACAAAGTAACCCCCGATTGAAGACTGAAACTGGAGCTTAAGAAATTATTATCCTCAAGCACGCCTGTAGCAGGGTTTTCTGAACGACCAAAACGATAGCTTGTACTATTCTGGAAATTCAACGAAGGCAACTGCGCACTTTTACTTTGGTTATAGGTTACATCAGAAAAACGAATTTGCAAGTCTGCTTGTTTAACAGAAATATTATTGACTTTTGCGTATTGAACACATTTCAACAAATTCCATTTTTCCTGTGATTGGGCAGATAAAACGATTGAAAAAGCGATAAGTGATGCGGCGATACTTTTTAACATGGCGCAAAATTAGGAGAATTGGTTTTTCCTATGACTGAATTTTGACAAACGGAAGGGTAATTATTTGATCATTTTTTCAAAAGCCTGGTCCAAATCCTTAATTAGATAATCGGCCTCTTCCAAACCTACGTACAGGCGTATGTACCTATGCTCAGGGTTTGAAGGATCAAAGTCGGAAACAGGAATTCCCGAACATTTTGGGATCACCAGACTTTCATGCCCGCCCCAGCTTACCGCCATCATAATATGTTGAAGGTTTTCGCAGAATTTCACGATTTCAGTCCGTTTGTTAGTTTTTAAAACCAGCGTCATCAATCCGCAGGCGCCAGACATTTGTTGTTTTGCCAGTTGGTACTGCGGAAATGATTCATCCAAAGGAAAAATGACAGATTCAATTTTTGGATGTGACTTTAAGAATTTCAAAACTTCAAGGGAAGTTTTGGTAATACGATCGATACGGGCCGGCAGGGTTCGCAAACCTCTTATTAATAACCATGCATTAAAAGGCTGGATACCGCTACCGATGTTCAGGTATTCACTGTCAAATATTTTTTTCATCATTGCATGACTGCCACTTAAAACACCGCCCAGCGTATCACTATGTCCCCCAATATATTTGGTTGCGGTTTGCATAGCCATATCAATTCCTATTTCAATAGGTTTTTGATAAAGCGGTGTGCAAAAACTGTTATCAATAAAAGTTGTAATGTTTTTTGATCTTGCCAATACCGCAACTTCTCTTAAAGGTTGCAATGCAAAGTCCCAGCTATTGGGCGATTCGAGATAATATAAAGTTGTGTTCGTCTTTGTAGCCTGTTCCCAGTTTTCAATTCTTGTTCCATTAATATAGGTAGTCGTTACTCCGAATCTCGGCAGTATAATATCAAACATTCTTTGCGCCCATGTATAAGGAGCTTTTACAGAAACGATATGATCACCTGCTTTTACATTGGCAAGCACTCCAGCAAAAATGGCCGCAGCACCGCTATTAAAAACAAGACAATCTTCTGCACCATCGAGGGCTGCTAATTTTTTTCTAAGGATCTCAACTGTGGGATTTAAACCGCGACTATATAAATATCCTCCCATCTCATCTTCAAAGGCTTTACTTAAGTCGCTTACTGTTTTAAAAGCAAAATTGCTTGTCTGGGCTATTGGCGGAGAGATCGCATTAAAATAATTTTCCCTTTCTTCTCCGAGCTCATTTATAATTTGTGAAATGTCCATCTTATGTAGTTTGTTTTTTCATTCCCCGTGTAAAGAAATAGATCAGCATAAAAAGTATGATTGATCCGATTCCTATCATAGCATATTGTGGTGTGTTGATAGCAATACTCGTAGCCACGAATATATAAGCGGCGATAAATATGACCGGTAGTACCGGGAAAAACTTCATAGTATAAATACCGGTACCATCAAGATGCTTCGTCCTTTTTCTTAAAATAAAAATAGTGGCCGCAGAAAATGCCATACCAAACGAATCAAGAAAAATAGTAAAGCTTAATATTTTATCAAACGTATCAGCAAAAAATAAAACAATGACACACATGGCTGCAAATACAGTAAGGCTAACTGTCAGCACATCTTTTTTCTGGTCTTTCTTTTTAAAAGCAGCTGGCAAGATCCCATCCATACTCATTGCATACATAACTCTCGGGTTGCTCAGCAATAAAACATTTACATAAGCAAGTACAGCAAGAAACAAGAGAATTGATATTACATATTTACCTGGTGCCCCAAACATTTTTTCAGCAACGATGGATGCAATTCCTTTTGAAGTTTTCAATTCTTCAAACCCAATGATCTTATAATAAGCAAAACTTATTGTAAGGTAAAGAGCAATGATGATCAGTATACCGATAAAAATGCCGCGGGGAATTGTTTTTCGTGGATTTTGTACCTCCTCCCCAAAATTTATGGTTTGTTGGTAACCACCATAGGTAAATGAAACAGCTATCAGTGCAATGCCAAATGATTTTATATAATCATTCCATGAAGGATCGGGAACGATCGCTTTAATAGTTTGCGAAGCATAATTCGACGGGAAAAAAAGTGAACTAATAAGAAGAACGACCAACCCGATCTTTATGATCATTAAAACATTTTGTGTTCGTGAGCTCATTTTTAATCCCATTAAGTTCACTCCATAAAAAAGAATAATGGCAGACATAGCGATCAATGCCTTTATAAAAGATGATGGTTCCGTTGTAAAAATTATCTGTGAAATATATTCGCTCCCGATCAATGCGACACCAGAAAGTGATGCCGCGTTTGAAATAAGAATGATGATAACATTCAGCAAAGATCTTATAATAACCGCCTGTCACCGGTAAGCGGGAACCGATCTCAGCATATGTCAATGCACCGCATAATGCAATTAATCCACCGGCAACCCATGCAAAAAAGAAAACGTTTGGAGTTAATGCAGCTTTAGCAGCATCTGATGAGGTACGAAAAATTCCCAGTCCTATTACCAACCCGATGACGATCATTGTCAGGGAAAAAAGATTCAATTTATTTGACTTCATTGGCGGAAGATAAAGAATAATGCGATTAACTTTACTCATCTGATTTTATGAAACATTTTTTTATATCCATACTACTTTTATCACAACTATTTTTTTTAAATGCCCAGGAGCCTGAGCAGGATTCATCACAAACGTTGAACGAAGTAATTGTGAAAGCTTATGAGCAAAACAGGAAATTGATGCAGGTACCCGCATCTATTGCTGTTATCAATAAAACACAGCTATCACATTTTAATAATACCAATATTTTACCTGCCTTAAATACTAATCCAGGAATAAGAATGATACAATTAATGGCAAAGGCGATCGAGGGATGATAACATTCAGCAAAGATCTTATAATAACCGCCTGTCACCGGTAAGCGGGAACCGATCTCAGCATATGTCAATGCACCGCATAATGCAATTAATCCACCGGCAACCCATGCAAAAAAGAAAACGTTTGGAGTTTTAGCTTTTTATAATATTCAATCGGTCGAAGTGATCAAAGGACCAGGCAGCAGTTTATATGGTGCAGGCACTGGAGGTGTTTTGTTATTAAAAACAATCCGTGCTGATTGGCAGCCGGGACTTTCATTTGATTTTAGTGCGGGGCACTGGGGATTAAATAATCTGAATACTAATTTGCGATTGGGCACTGATGCGGTGCAGAATACTTTAAACTATTCCCAATTATCATCTGATGGTTATCGTGATAATTCAAAAATTGACCGAAAAGTTTTTACCTGGGACCTGAATGCA
>VBAS01000445.1:0-1836 GCA_005882975.1 Bacteroidota bacterium
ATCTGTTCATCTGCAAACAATGAGTATTTGAAAAGACTGGGCGATATGCTAAACCCCTGTCAATATATTGCCGATAAAATCTTTAAAGAGATCATTGATAATCCACCAGCCTTAGCAATTAAGGGTGGAATGATAAACAGCGGAGTGAGCAATGAGCTTGATGAACTGCGCCACATAGCCCATAGCGGTAAGAATTATCTTACCCAATTACAGCAAAAAGAGGCGGAAGCTACAGGTATTTCATCGTTGCGTATAGGCTTTAATAATGTATTTGGTTATTATCTCGAGGTAACCAACTCACACAAAAACAAAGTGCCGGAGCAGTGGATGCGCAAACAAACGCTGGCTAATGCTGAACGCTATATTACTCCTGAATTAAAAGATTATGAAGAAAAAATAACAGGCGCTGAGGAAAAGATCCTGGTAATAGAATACCAGGTATATGAATCGCTGGTGAATGAACTATCCTTGATTGCATTTGCTGTTTTTCTTATAACGCTATTCAATATCAATATAAAAAACCAACATTGCATAATGGTGATGAAATGATCATCAAAGCAGGCCGTCACCCTGTGATAGAAAGAAACCTGCCTGTTGGCGAATCTTATATAGCTAACGATATTGAGTTGAACAAAACTGATCAGCAGATAATTATTCTTACCGGACCAAACATGAGCGGTAAATCAGCTTTGCTGCGACAAACCGCTCTTATCACCTTAATGGCGCATACCGGAAGTTTTGTACCGGCTGATGAAGCAAAAATTTCTTTAACGGATAAAATATTTACAAGAGTTGGCGCATCTGATAATCTTACCGGTGGTGAATCAACATTTATGGTGGAGATGAATGAAACAGCTTCTATCATCAATAACCTTACTTCAAAAAGTCTGATCCTGCTGGATGAGATCGGGAGAGGCACATCTACTTATGACGGTATTTCTATAGCATGGAGCATCGCCGAACATTTACATTCTTCTGCTCATCAGCCCAAAACATTGTTTGCAACGCACTATCATGAATTAAATGAACTGGAAGAAAAATTTTCACGAGTAAAGAATTATCATGTCACTAATAAAGAAGTTGGCAATAAAATAATTTTTCTTCGAAAACTTGCAAGAGGCGGCAGCATTCACAGCTTTGGAATTCATGTTGCGAAAATGGCCGGGATGCCGCCTTCATTGATTGAAAGAGCTAATGAGATCTTGCTTTTACTTGAAGAAAGAAGACAGAAGTCAGAAGCCGGAGGTCCAAATTCGGAAACTTTAAAAGAAAAGGTAAAGGCCTTGTCACTTCCTAAAATGCAGCTTTCTATTTTCGATGCGCATACGGAAACATTTGATGAAATAAGGAAATTGCTTGATGGTATCGACATCAACCGCCTCACGCCTGTCGAGGCATTGTTGAAATTGCAAGAGATCAAGAATAAGATCAGGTAGGAGTTATAAGTTATAAGTATAAATGTTACCTAAGAACGTACAACTTATAACCTACAACCTAAAACTTAATATTTACCTCCTAGCCAATAGTTTTCCACATCCAATTTCCGTTTTTTTGAAAAGCAAATCTGATTGATTGCCGGTAATAAAAACTTCTTATTTTTACTTCAAATCCCTGAATTATGAAATGGATCAAACTAACTGCTTATACACTTTTTCTTTTTTCTTTTTTGCTCAGCATTACAGCCTGTGAAAAAGATGCCGAGACGAAAAAGACAACTGACTATTCAAGAACAAATATTGTAATGAGCGGTGCACAGGAAGTTCCGGCCAATCCTTCAACTGCCACAGGATCTATGGATGTATTTTATTCAAAAGTAACCAGGACGCTTACTTATAC
>VBAS01000445.1:1864-2308 GCA_005882975.1 Bacteroidota bacterium
TGGCCTTACAGATTCTGTTGCCAACATGCATATTCATGGCTTAGCCCCTATCGGCTATGCTGCAGGTGTTTTTCAAAATATTGTAATCAATGCAACTCCTCCTAATACTCTCTTTCCGCAAAAAACAAATGGCAAATACACATTTGGGAAATCGGGCAGCCTTTCAGGTTCTTTATATATTGATGGCGCAGCAATAAAAGAAGTGGACTTATTAAATGGCTTTTATTATATCAATATTCATACAAATGGTGTAAATCCTAATGGCGGAACTTATGCCGGAGGAGAAATAAGAGGGCAGATCGTTTTTCAATAAAACATAATTAGTAAATAATGAACCCACCTAAATTAAGGTGGGTTTTTAATTTGCATCAAACCATACTTTTTTGCTATTATTCCAATCTCCATTATAGTTAATAAACAATTCCTCTCCTGCTTTAATGAAAC
>VBAS01000445.1:2380-4328 GCA_005882975.1 Bacteroidota bacterium
TATAGGAATGATTGTAAACAGAAACATAACCAAGAGCTACGCAACATTGTTCTTTGTTGCTACCCCATTCAAAAATATAATCATGCAAAAGTGTTTGATCCAGTAATTTTCTTTCTTCATTACTCATTACAATAACAGGAGATATTTCTATAATTGTTCCTTCGCTAATATTTTCAGAAGTAAAAACACCAAGGCCCATTGAAGCAGTTGGAGCTATAAAAAGACCGGGAAAGATCATATTGCTAAGATAGCAGATAATAGATGATAGATGATAGTGGATAGTGGATAGTGGAGAGATGATAATAAAGCCAACTATCGGTTTTCAGTTATCATCTATTATCTATCATCTTTCATTTCCTATTTTTGCTACATGTCATTAGAATTGGAGCAACAAAGTTTACAAGAGCAGTTTGAAGCGATCATAAGAACAGAAGACAAACTCCAGATACGGGAGTTTTTAGATGATCAGAATATAAGTGATGTAGCCGCATTGGTAGATGAATTACCAGACTATGAAAGCAGTATCATCGCAAACATGTCCGTACACCGTGCCGCCAGCGTATTTAAGATCCTTGATCATTCTGTCCAAAGAAGAATTATAAAGACGCTGCCGCCAAATACAACGGCTTCTTTATTAAATGATCTTCCTGCTGATGACCGGACTGATTTTTTAGAAGAGTTGCCAAGTAATGTTGTAAGAGAACTTATCAAGTTGCTCGATCCCGAAGAAAGAAGAATCACTCTTTCCTTATTAGGTTATCCGGAAAATAGTATCGGTCGCTTAATGACGCCGGATTATGTTTATGTATATCCTCATAATACAATTGAAGAAGTCTTTGCTACCATTCGCAAATATGGAAAGGATAGCGAAACGATCAATGTGATTTATGTGATCAATGATAAAGGTGAATTGCTGGATGATATTCGCATCCGTGATTTTATTTTAAATCCACCGGATAAAAAAGTATCTGAGCTAATGGATGAAAGAGTAATTACCCTACATGCTTATGATGACCAGGAGACAGCATCAGAGGTTTTTAAAATGAATAACAGGGTGGCATTGCCAGTGGTAAGTAACAGCAATAAATTATTGGGAATCGTTACTGTTGATGATATATTATGGGTGGCAAGCGAAGAGTTCAGCGAAGACATGCAAAAAATGGGCGGTACTGCAGCATTGAATGAACCATATCTTGAAATTCCTATCATGAAACTTTTTAAGAAAAGGGTGGTTTGGCTGGTGGTATTGTTTTTAGGTGAGTTGCTGACTGCAACTGCTATGGCTTATTTTGAAGATGAAATAAAAAGAGCTGTTGTATTAGCATTGTTTGTCCCTTTGATTATCTCAAGTGGTGGTAATAGTGGATCGCAAGCGTCAACATTAATCATACAGGCAATGGCTGTTGGAGAAATTACTTTAAAAGATTGGTGGCGGGTGATGCGAAGAGAAATAATTTCCGGTTTGCTTTTAGGAACTGTTCTTGGACTGATCGGTTTTTTTAGAATTTTTGCCTGGCATTCTTTTGCGCCTGAATTATATGGACAACACTGGATGGCTATCGGAGTAACTGTTGGAGTTACTCTACTCGGCGTAGTATTATGGGGTACCCTTTCGGGGAGCATGTTACCAATGATATTAAAAAGATTGGGAGCCGATCCTGCTGTCAGTTCAGCGCCTTTTGTTGCCACCCTTGTGGACGTAACCGGTCTGATCATTTATTTTTCAGTTGCATATATGCTATTAAGCGGAAGCTTATTATAGCTTGCCTTCATTTACATGTTTTGAATCAATACCTTTGCCCATTAAATTAAAAAAACCATGTGTGGAATTGTTGGATATACCGGCCCAAGAGAAGCTTACCCGATAATCATTAACGGATTAAAGCGCCTCGAATACCGTGGCTATGATAGTACAGGAGTAGCATTGGAAAATGGTCACGGTATAAAC
>VBAS01000295.1:0-6487 GCA_005882975.1 Bacteroidota bacterium
TATTTCGCTTTGTACATTTTCTTTTATTATATCCAGCATTTCTTCAAAAGTGTAAAGTTCATTTACTCTGCAATCCACCACGTATTTGCATTGAGCTGGAACAACATTATGAGCTTTATTATCCGTTTCAATTACAGTAACGCTCATTTTATTTGGTCCGAGCAAATCAGAGATCTTATCAAACTTATATGAATTGAACCATTCGATATCTGTTATTGCCTTATAGATAGAATTTTCACCCTCTTCTCTCGCTGCATGTCCTGCTTTTCCGTTAGCAATGCAATCCAATACCATTAAACCTTTTTCGGCAACAGCCATTTGCATTTGTGTAGGTTCACCTACAATAGCAAAATCAATTTTGCCTAATTGCGGTAATAATGCTTCAATTCCATTATGACCAGAGATCTCTTCTTCAGCAGTTGCAGCAAGAACAAGATTATATTTCAGATCTTCCCTTTCATAGAAATAAAGAAAAGTTGAGATCAGAGAAACCAAACTTCCACCTGCATCATTACTTCCCAGGCCAAATAATTTTTCATCTTTTTCAATTGCTGTGAATGGACCAAGTGTATAACCTTTATTTGGTTTTACCGTATCATGGTGAGAGTTCAATAAAATTGTAGGCTTGTTCGCATCGAAATATTTATTCTTTGCCCAAATATTATACAGGTATTGCTCTGTCTTTACATCTTTGTTTTCAAGAAAACCTCTGATAAGGGTAGAACTATTATCCTCTTCCTTGCTGAAAGAAGGAGTAGCGATCAATTGTTTTAAAAGGTCAATTGCATTAGCCTGTAATATGGCGACATCCTTAGTCATTATTTATTGTTGTTCCGGCTGTGCCCTTCATCAATTTATCCAATTCCTCTGCTTTGCCGATGATAACTTTATTTACTCCACTTTTTAAAGCGGCAAAAGCATTATCCAGTTTTGGTATCATGCCGGCAAAGATTTTTTCTTTTGCTTTCAATTCTTTGTAATAACCGGGGTTAATGCTTGAAATAACTGTGTTTTCATCATCTGCATCCATCAACACACCACTTTTTTCAAAAGAATAAATAAGTTTTACCTCATATTCACCACTCATTGCTTTTGCAATCTCCTGGGCAATAGTATCTGCATTCGTATTTAATAACTGACCGGTCTGGTCATGAGTGATAGGCGCAAATACCAGAGAAAGATTTTGGTTCAGTAAATTTTTCAATAAGGGGGCGTTAACCGAATCAACATCGCCAACAAATCCAAAATCAATTACCGGGTGTTTTCTTTTATGTGCAAGAATTATATCCCCATCCACACCGCTTAACCCCATCGCATTGCAATTAAAACTTTGTAATTGTGCAACGATATTTTTATTTACATAACCTGCATACACCATTGTCACGATCTTGAGTGTCTCGGCATCAGTGATCCTTCTTCCTTCTACAAGCTTTTGTTCTACTCCCATTTTCTCGGCCAGCTTTGTTGCCAGTTTGCCACCGCCATGCACTAGTATTTTTTTTTCGTCAATTGCAGCAAATGATTTTAAGAACGATGAAAGTTTTTTTTCATCATCGATGATATTACCCCCGATCTTTATTACGTAAAGCTTGCCCCTATCCCCTAAAGGGGGATTTTGAAGCCTTACAATAGTTTCAGAAATTTTTTCCAATACTCCCTTTTATTTTTTAAAACTTCTTCATTATTGAAACGAAGAACTGATAAACCAAGTTTCTTTAAATATTTCTCCCGTTCTTCATCATTTTTCTTGACATCCTCTGTTTCATGAATCCCTCCATCAACTTCAATCACAAGCTTAATTGGATGACAATAGAAATCAACAACCCAATTTGCAATAGGATGTTGTCTTCTGAATTTTAACTTCCATTCATTGATATGAATGAATTTCCATAAGATCTCTTCTGATTGAGTCATGCGATTTCTCAGTTCTTCAGCTCTCTGAAAAACAAAACTACTTGCTCCATAAAACATATTCTCTTTCATAAAGACTTTTCCAAAACCCCCCTTTAGGGGAGGGGGGTCCTTAAAATTTCTGCAAGTACTGCCTGTGCCGCCCACACCCTGTTTGATGCTTGTTGCGTTACGATGCTCATTTCACCATCCAGTATTTCATCGCTTAACTCAACATTTCTTCTCACGGGCAAACAATGCATCACTTTTGCATTATTTGTAACAGCCCAGCGTTTATTTTTTAATTGCCACTTTGCATCATTGGTATAACTTTTACCATAATCATTATAGGTGCTCCGGTTTTTTACATATACAAAGTCGGCATTTTTCAAAGCTTCTTCCTGGTTGTGTATGATCGTTGCGCCTTTTGTAAACTCTTCACTCAATTCATAGTCTTCGGGGTGAGTGATCACAAAATCAGATCTGCCCCATGCATTCACCCATTGAGCAAAGCTATTCGCCACACATTGAGGTAATGGTTTTACATGCGGTGCCCATGTCAATACGATCTTTGGTTTACGAGACGATTCCCATTTATTAAGCTCTTCAGTAATTGTGATGATGTCTGTTAAAGATTGTAATGGATGTAGTGTGGCGCTTTCTAAACTCACTACTGGTATACCAGCGTACTTTATAAACTGTTTTATATAAAGCTCACTGTAATCGTCCTCACGATTCTTCAATGAAGGAAAAGTGCGGATCGCAAGGATGTCGAAATATTTTCCAAGAATTGGAGCAGCATCTTTTACATGCTCAACAGTATTGCCACTCATGATCGCTTCCTCTTCAAATTCCAATGCCCAGCCTTCTTGTCCCACATTGAAAATGATGCATTCCATTCCAAGATTCTGTGCAGCGATCTGTGTACTCAGTCTTGTACGCATGCTCGGATTCAGAAACAAGCAACCAATACGTTTATTTAAACCAAGTGATTTGTCAGAGAGCGGATTAGTCTTATACGCCAAAGCTGACAATACTAATGTATCGATCTTTCTTACATCATTAACTGAAATGAACTGTTTCAATTTTCGAAAGTTTATTATTAACTAAGCTATTGTACTACTATTAAGCATTTGTTGCGTCGCACTCTTGTGCTTTTGATACTTTGTTCACCATTCTTTCACGTTTTCTATCAAAGTTTAGTTTGCTTCGGCTTGCATCAATAATATAATAATTGAAGCATTCCTATTGCAAGCCTCGCAATGACGAAGACTCTGGTGTTTGTTTTTTCTTCCTTGCTTGCGCCACCTCGTCATTGCGAGGCCGCTTTCTAAGTTCGTTTCCGAATTTCGTCCATTAAGGCCGAAGCAATCTAAACCAAAGTAACTTATACCGATAAAGAACTTCAGCTTGCTGTTTCCTGCAACAAAGCTATTTCCTCTTTTATTGAATCAATGAACTGTTCAGCATCTCTTTTTTTCAAAGCCAATGAAGGAAGAAGCCTGATCACATTTGGTTTCGCTTCTCCGGTAAATATTTTTTGGTTCCAGAGCAAATTCTTCTTCAGATCCTTTAGTTCTTCCGGTACATCAAACCCAATCATTAAACCACGACCTCTTACATTTTTTAATTCAGAAATTGCTTCCAGTTCATCTCTTAAATATTTTCCAACTAATGTAGCATTGCCCATTAGTTTTTCTTCTTCTAAAACTTCAAGAACAGCAAGTGCAGCAGCACATGCAAGGTGATTGCCGCCAAAAGTGGTCCCGAGTTGAAAATGCTTTGGTTTAATATGCGGAGCTATAATAATACCGGCAACAGGAAATCCATTTCCCATTCCCTTTGCCATTGTATAAATATCTGCATTCACCCCTGCGAAATCATGGCTGAAAAACTTACCAGTTCTTCCATAACCACATTGAACGCTGTCAGCGATATAAACTCCACCGTATTCATCGCAGAGCGAACGGATCTTTTTCAAGAAATTCACATCAGCCACATTAATTCCGCCAACACCTTGAATGCCTTCAATGATCACAGATGAGATTTGTTTGCCATTCTTCTTGGAAGAAAGATCACATTGTCTGTTTCATTAACAGGAGCAATATAATTTTTATTATCAGTAGCAGCCACGGCTAGTGAAGTTCTTCCATGAAAAGATTTACTGAAAGCAATGATCTTTTTTCTTCCATTATAAAAGGAAGCCATCTTTAATGCATTCTCATTTGCTTCAGCACCACTATTACATAAGAAGAGTTGATAATCCTCTTTGCCTGAAACTTTTCCAAGCTTTGTGGCAAGTTCCTGTTGCAAAGGAATTTTTATTGAATTGGAATAGAAAGCAATTTTCTCCAACTGCTCCTCAATTCTTTTCACCCAATGCGGATGTGTATGGCCGATGCTGATGACAGCGTGTCCGCCATACAGATCAAGATACTGCTCACCTTTATCATCCCATACATAGGAGCCTTTCGCTTTTACGATAGTAACGTCATTGATCGGATAAACGTCGAATAAATTCATAACTCACTAACCGGTTTTACGGATTTTTGGTTTTGATTTAAAAATAGTTTGCTTTTAAGTTAAGTCCTGCTGTTTCATCAAGATCAAACATCAGGTTCATATTTTGTACTGCTTGTCCACTGGCGCCTTTTAATAAGTTATCAGCAACGGAATGAACGACTAAAATGTCATCCATCTTTTCCAGTTGAATGATACATTTATTTGTATTTACCACCTGCTTTAGAAATAATGGTTCTTTTGTAATATGGGTAAATGGATGACCTGAATAGAAATCCTGATACAGTTTATTCAGTTCCTCAATACTCAAATCACAATGAATTTGAGAGCTTATAAAAATTCCTCTTGTAAAATCACCACGCCATGGTACAAAGTGTAGCCCCCCCGGCCCTGAAGGGGAGCCGGGAAAGCTTTCCTGTAATTGATGGAGTGATTGATGAATTTCTCCAAGATGCTGGTGAGTTAAAGTTTTATAAGCTTGTATATTATTTTCTCTCCAGCTAAAATGAGAAGTTGCACTTAAACTTTGTCCAGCACCGGTGCTGCCTGTAATGCCAGTTGTATAAACATCTTTCAGTAAACCAGCTTTTGCTAAAGGCAGCAATCCAAGTTGAATAGTAGTAGCAAAGCAGCCAGGATTAGCAACATTGTTAGCTTTTTTGATTTGATCTCTGTTTAATTCAGGTAAGCCGTAAACAAAGCTTCGAGCTGCGAGATGTGAGCTTTGTGACAAGCGAAAGTCATTTGCTAAGTCGATTACTTTAACCTTGTCAGCAATTTTATTTTCTGTGAGAAATTTTTTTGACTCACCATGACCCAAACAAAGAAAGATCACATCAACATCGTCATTCAATTTATCAGAAAATTTCAATTCAGTATCACCAAGCAGATCCTGGTGAACAGAATAAACAGGTTTGCCAGCATTGCTACGGCTATGAATAAAAGAAACAGATACACCCGGATGGTGGATCAACAAACGTATGAGTTCGCCACCCGTATAACCTGCTCCGCCGATTATGCCGACTTTAATTGCCATTATTGTCTTTGTTTACTGCGTTCCAAATCGAAGTTTGGTTGCCGAATATTTTTGAAAACCCTCTTACATCATCACCGGTGAATCCTGTATTCATTTCCCCATATTTACCAAACTTGCTGCTCATCAGGTCATATTTACTTTCGATACCGATAATCTGAAAGCGATATGGCATTAATTGTACAAACACATCGCCGGTTACATTTTGCTGACTGTTTTCCAAAAATGCTTCAATGTCTCTCATCACGGGATCCAATATTTGTCCTTCGTGCATCCAGTTACCATAAAACTGTGCCAATGTATCCTTCCATTGTAATTGCCATTTGGTCAGCACATGTTTTTCCAATGCATGATGCGACTTTAAGATTATCATTGGTGCGGCTGCTTCAAAACCTACACGTCCTTTTATACCAATGATGGTATCACCAACATGAATATCTCTACCAATACCATAAGCTCCGGCTATTGATTGTAAATATTGAATTGCTTCTGATGGATGAGAGAACTTTTTATCATTAACGCCTTTCAACTCACCTTTTTGAAATTGAAGTTTTACTTCTTCATTTCCTGTTTTAGTCACTTGAGTAGGCCATGCTTCTTCTGGCAACATCCCTTTGCTATTCAATGTTTCTTTTCCACCAACACTTGTTCCCCAGAGACCTTTATTAATAGAATACATTGCTTTTTCAAAGTTCATCTCGATGCCTTTGCTCTTGAGATAGGCGATCTCTTCTTCACGACTTAGTTTCAAATCACGGATGGGAGTAATGATCTCTACACCGGGAATCATGATATGAAAGATCATATCAAATCTTACCTGGTCGTTTCCTGCCCCGGTGCTGCCATGAGCTACTGCTTTTGCATTTAATTTTTTTACATGCTCGGCGATATGCAAAGCCTGGCTTAATCTTTCCGCAGAAACAGAAAGCGGATAAGTATTATTCTTTAAACAATTTCCAAAAATGAGATACTTGATGATCCGGTCGTAATAACCTTTTACTGCATCGACAGTAGTATGTGTTTTTACACCAAGCTTATAAGCAT
>VBAS01000295.1:6536-13123 GCA_005882975.1 Bacteroidota bacterium
TAACCTTTTTCCTCGGTGAGATATTTTACACAATAAGTTGTATCGAGACCGCCACTAAAACCAAGTACAATTTTCTCTGCCATTTCTTAATTTGTTGAATAGGATTACTGAACGTATAAGAGTGCGACGCAACTTAAGTCAAATAGTAGCAATGTCGCCGGGCCTATAATTATATATTAAAAAAATATTGTAGAAACGATTTCTGTTGTGAACCACTATTATTGCCATTATCATCTTTCTTTTTCAAGAATGGTTTTAATAGTTTCCATCGTTTGAATTGGAGCAATCGTTCGAGACCGGTTTTATTTTCTTCAAAGAATTGTTGTGTTTCTTCCGGCTTGTAATGATCTTTTGGATCATACAGCATCGCTGTACACATACAATTCTTTCTATCCTTGCTCATGAGTATTTCATAATTCACGCAGCTTTTGCAACCGGCCCAGAAGGCCTCGTCTTGTGTAAGCTCCGAGTAAGTGACAGGCTCGTAACCCAATTCACTGTTGATCTTCATGACGGCGAGGCCGGTAGTAAGACCGAAAATTTTTGAATCCGGATATTTTTCTCTCGAAAGGTTGAAGATCTTTTTCTTGATTGCTTTTGCGACGCCTGTCTTCCTGTATTCGGGTGCCACGATCAATCCACTATTTGCTACATACTCGCCATGGCTCCATGTTTCGATATAACAAAAACCAACCCACTTGCCATCTGTTGTAACAGCAATGACCGCTTTACCTTCTTTCATTTTATCGGCAACATACTCAGGACTACGCCTGGCAATACCTGTTCCTCTTGCTTTAGCACTCTCTGCCATCTCATCAGTAATGGCTTCTGCATAATGTACATCATCAGGAGTGGCTACACGAATAATTATATTTTGATTGTCCAACTTAGAAATATTGATTTGATAAGGATGACCAATCCAATAATCAATGCGGGGTGCAGTTCACTGACAGGGACCATGGTGAGGGGCTCGTCCTGTCAGAATACACGTCGAGGTCGGGGGGAAAATACAAACACATCAAAGCCTACTGTATATGCTATGACAGCATAAGTGGCATGGAATGCAAATTGTTTAGTATGTGTCAGAATGTTACGCATTTGTTTATAACAAATTGTAAATTGAGTACAAATGTATAATAATAATTGTTTTAAATATCGATTTTTTGGTTAAAAAAATTAACTGCTATGGAGTCAACACATACAATCGAATCAACCCAACCCAAAAGAACATCAGGGGTTAAACGGTTTATCAAGAGGTTTTTTATTGTTGCACTTCTTGCCCTGGCGGTGTTTATTTTTTTTAGATACTATTATGTGTTTGGAGAAGGAGTAAAAGCAGGACGATTGAATTATGCAGTAAGAAAAGGAAATATTTTTAAAACATATGAGGGAAAACTAATACAGGAAGGCTACAGGAGCACAACTGGTAACGTCATCCAGTCTTATGAATTTGAATTTTCAGTAAACAATAAAAGAGTTTATGATATCCTTGCTACTAACAGTGGTAAGCGTTTTGATCTTCATTATAAAGAGTATCATGGAATAATACCCTGGCGCGGCAATACCAGATATATTGTAGATAGTGTTATTTCAATGGAGCCTTAACTATGATATCCCCTGTAACAGAAAAATTGCCGGGCGTTTATGGATATCAGGTTTACTTTTGCGCCATTCACCGACCGTTTTTGTTTTGATAAATTCTGTTGGCCCTGTCAGATCTACTGCGATACAAACTTTTGTCAATGGCTGGCATGTCAAAAGAAGGGCTTCCATTAATTGATTGTTACGATAAGGTGTTTCAATAAAGATCTGTGTACAATTTTTCTTAGCTGATTCTGATTCCAATTCTTTAATCGCATTGTTTCGTTCAGGGTTCTTAATTGGTAAATAACCGGCAAACCTGAATTGTTGTCCATTCATTCCACTTGCCATTAATGCAAGTAATATGGAGTTGGGTCCAACTAATGGTTTTACTTCAATGTTCAATTCCTGGGCTATTGCAACTAATTGTTGACCTGGATCAGCAATGCCGGGACAACCAGCTTCACTTATAATGCCAATCGTTTTTTCCTCTTTTATTTTTTTTCTGAACCATTCATTTATTTGAGGCATGCCAGGCCCTTCTAAGGGGCCCGACATGGTGAACCATTCATAATTGTCGATCACAATTTCTTTGTCAAGTTTTTTCAAAAAGCGGCGGGTTGTTCTTTCATTCTCTACAAACAATACCGAGCATTGCTTTACAATGCCTGTTATATAAGAAGGGATGGATCGCATTCCTTCTTCATGAAGTAAACTGGGAATTAAATAAACGGTTGCAGCCACACTAATCGGTTTTTACTTTAATAACACTAAGACTGGATGCAATGATGGCAAAAGCGGGGGCAAATATGATCACTGCATGCATTAAATAAAAGACAATGCCATTCCCGATCGATAAGCCTTTATGTCGACTGGAATAAAAAATTGATTTCTGAAGATTAAAATCATTTTTTGCCAAACCATAATCAAGCATGGAGAAACCATAATAGTAACATTCAACAATGATGGCAATAAGAGGTGTTATCCATCCAATAACCGGGATAAGCGATAGAAAAATTATACCGATCATATAAACTGTTTGCCAACAGGCATTGCGCAGGGCAAGTCTTATACTTCGTTTTGCATCGGGCAGTATTTGTTTTAGGTTAAATTTATATTCCCGGTTTTCTATTATTGCTTCGGTTTTTTCGCTCAGGTAGGCAAATACCGGCGAGCCGATTATTAAAATGAGATATTTAAATAAAGCGAAATAAAAAAGAAATAATACAAGGCGCATCATGATACCCGCCATTAAAAAAATAAATGCAAGAAATGGATTGCGTTCTTTTTGAAGCCATGGCTCAATGCGCAATTGCTGACTGAGCCAGGTGACCGCATCATTTGAAGAACGGGCAAATAAGATCATAGCTACTATAAACAAGAGGGTATAAATAATACCGGGAAAGATGATCCATTTAACCATTCTGTGTTGACGGATAAAAAGGTTTGCTTCTCCAAAAGATTGAAATGCTATGACGATTTCTTTCAGCAAGACATAAATTTGGGTAAATATAAAGAGAACCACGATTATCATGATTAATTATGGATTATGAGGAAATTAGGTATTGACTTTTATCAACGACCCAATGTTTTACAAATAGCTAAAGAGCTACTTGGAAAAGTATTGGTGACAAAATGGGATGGCATTGAAACATCTGGTCGTATTGTAGAAGTAGAAGCATATAATGGTGTAAATGATAAAGCATCACATGCTGCTGGTGGAAGAAGAACAAACCGAAATGAAGTAATGTATGGTAAAAGTGGTGTAGCTTATGTTTATTTGTGTTATGGTATTCATCATTTATTTAATGTAGTCACAAATGAAAGGGAAACACCACATGCAATTCTTATTCGGGCTTTGGAACCGATCAAAGGAATTGATATAATGCTGCAAAGAACCAATAAAAAACAATTAGATCATACTTTAACTAGAGGGCCAGGTAATGTTTCCAAAGCTTTAGGAATTTCTTTCAAGCATCATACAGGTCACTCATTATTAAGTAAAGATCTTTTTATAACGGAAGATGATTTTGTTTTAAATAAAAAAAACCTTGCTGCTTCTCCACGGATCGGGGTTGACTATGCAGGGGAAGATGCGAGCCTGCCTTACCGTTTCTATATAAAAGGAAATCCTTTTGTGAGCGGAAAACCAAAATAGATTGTATTTTCCCTGATAAATTGATCTCTTGCAAAAACTTTCAAAGCAACAATACAAATACCTTTCTTTGTTTGCAGGCATTGCAATTGCCTTGTTTTTTTATTTTGTAAACCCTTTTTCTGTCGGAGAAAATGCCTGTATCGTTTTATCCATCGCCGTATTAATGATCACCTGGTGGGTAACAGAAGCTATGCCAATGCCTGTTGTTGCATTGCTCCCTTTGATATTATTCCCCATTCTGCATATCAGTGATATAAAATCAGTATCGGCAAATTATACTGATCCTGTCATTTTTCTTTTTATGGGCGGGTTTATGCTTGGTTTGGCAATTGAAAAATGGAACCTCCATCGTCGTATTGCTTTGGGTATTGTGAAGATCACCGGCACAAGCGGCAATCGGATAATATTGGGTTTTATTCTTGCAACAGGCTTCATTAGTATGTGGATCAGCAATACTGCTACTACAATGATGATGTTCCCGATCGCCTTATCTGTTATTCATGTAATAAAAGAAGGCGGAGGCGCCGGTAATCGTCGTCATTTTAATCTTTCATTAATGTTATCGATCGCATATGCTTCAAATTTCGGCGGCATTGGAACAATTATCGGCACACCGCCTAATGTTGCCTTTGTCGGCTATTACGAAAAATCATACAAAACAAATATTGAATTTGTTGACTGGATGCTGTTATGTATGCCCATTGCATTATTGCTGATGATCACTTTGTATTTTGTATTAACAAGAGTTCTTTTTCCAAATCATATTCGTTCTAATGATGCGGCTAAGAAATTTATATTTGAAGAATATAATAGTCTTGGCCCCCTTTCAGTCGCTGAAAAAAGAGTACTGATAGTTTTTTCTGCTACTGCATTGCTTTGGATATTCAAAGATCTTTTAAATCAATCGCAAGACCTGGTGAAACTAGATGATAATATCATTGCTCTCATCGGAGCTATCTCTTTATTTATCTTTCCTTCGGGAAATATAAAACACACAGAGAGTCTCAATGAAACTGATGAACATGGTTTTCAGGGTAGTCTTCTTGAATGGGGCGATACAAAAAAAATGGCCTGGGGGATATTACTACTTTTTGGCGGCGGTTTAGCATTAGCAAGCTCGTTGGAAAAAACGGGACTTATAAAAAACCTGGGAGATTGGCTGTCGCAATATGCAGGCGGCGGTTTTACCCTTTTATTAATGGTAACTATCATATCAATTTTTATAAGTGAAGTGATGAGCAATATTGCACAGGTAATAGTTTTTTCGCCTGTTGTTTGCAGTCTTGCTGATTCTGTTGGCATGAACCCTTTAGTGCTCGGTATAGCAATGACTTTAGCAGCGAGTTGCGCAAGCATGATGCCAATGGGTACACCACCTAATGCCATCGTATTTGCAAGCGGGCATATAAAGATCAAAGAAATGATGAAAGCAGGGTTTGTGATCAACCTTGTCGCTATTGTTTTAATCACACTCTTCTGTTGGTTCTTATTACCGTTGTTAATTAAGGTATAACTGAGCTTTCCGAATTTTCTTCACGACACTATGGCGAAATGAAACTATTATCGCCGCTTTAATATACGGGGTATGATGTTTGACCTATATAGAAGCTGTGTAACACTTCAAGTGTTGTAACAAAATGCAGCGTTTTCACCTCAAATTTTTTTATGAAAAAAATCCTTGGTTTCATTTCCTTTGCTGCTATTTTAACTATAATGTCTTGCAAACCTGCTGAGACTAAGAAAGAAGTCATTATTGTTCCTGCCGCTGCACCAGTTATTATAGTAAAAGACCCTCCCGCAAAAGGTACAACTATCACTTTAGATAAAAATGGTGTGAAGGTGGAAGCTAAGAAAGTAGATGTAACGGTAAAAAGTTAAAAACTACTCGCCATTATATTTTTTTTAGTTTAAATTTTTTCTATAAAATATTTCTTGCTTTGCGTAGCTTGAGAAGGTATGGACGAATTTAAAGTTGTAATTTTTTTAATGGCGATCCTGATCAGCCTGACAGCGATCGTTAATAAAAAAAGATTTCCGTTTCCCATTTTGTTAGTCGCAGCAGGTTTGGTCATTGGTTTTGTACCGCAACTACCTGATCTGGGATTGGACCCGGATATCGTTTTTATTATAATTCTTCCACCTCTTTTATATGATGCGGCTTCTAAAACTTCATGGCATGAATTCAGAACAGCGATACGACCAATTTCTGCTTTAGCCATTACATTAGTTTTTTTTACTACTGTAGCTGTTGCGATAACAGCTCACTATCTTATTCCGGGCTTTAGCTGGCCATTGGCTTTTGTCTTAGGAGCTGTTGTTTCTCCACCTGATGCTGTAGCAGCATCCGGTATTATAAAAGGTTTGGGCCTAAATAAAAAAGTGATCACGATATTAGAAGGTGAAAGTCTTGTGAACGATGCTTCTGCTTTGATCGCTTACCGTTATGCAGTAACAGCTGTGACAACAGGAACTTTTATATTCTGGAAAGCCGGTCTTCAATTCTTATTAGTTGCAGGTGCAGGGATACTCATTGGAATTGTAGTTGGTTATTTGTTTGTACTGGCGCATAAAAAAATTGAAAATAACGCTGTTGTTGAAACAAGTCTTACACTGCTTTCTCCTTATGTATCTTATTTAGCAGCGGAACAGTTCCATATGTCGGGTGTGCTTGCTGTAGTAACCACAGGGTTAGTTATATCATGGAGAGCACCGGAAGTTTTTGCTTACCATGCAAGAATGAGGATCAAAGGAGTATGGGAAACGCTTGTTTTTTTGTTGCACGGTTTTGTATTTATACTGATCGGCCTTCAACTGCCTTCTATTATTAAGGATCTTGGTAATTATCCTT
>VBAS01000296.1:0-6586 GCA_005882975.1 Bacteroidota bacterium
ATGCTATCTGAGAAGAGAGCAGCGGAAGGTGGAAAGAAAGAATATCAGTCTGGAGTAGGACCTAGTCACTCTGCTTCTGAAAAGATGATTCACTCAAGTTCTAAAAGAAAGAAGTAAATGGCAGAAGCTACGAAGAATAAAGACTTAGAAGATGATGAAATAGCAGTCTTATTGAAGACTGTCGTCGAGCACTTCTCTGAAGAAGATAGAATGACGCGTGAGCGTCAGATAAGGCACTGGCGTCGGTTAAAGTTGTATTGGAATAATTTCTCTCAAGTTTACTGGAGTGAAGTTGCTCATGACTATAGAATATATAATAGAGATCTAAATGCTACAGATACAGACCAGGACTATTATGACAAGCCAGTCAACGTATTTAAGGCTTTCCTTGAGACGATTATTGCTGCTCTTAGTATTCAGATTCCTGCTATTAATTGTGCTCCTGACGATGCAGAAAATCCTCTCGATGCATTGACAGCCAAAGCTGGAGATAAGATAGCTGAATTAGTTTACAAGCATAATGATGTAACTTTCTTGTGGTTGCATGCGTTATACATCTACTGTACAGAAGGTCTCATTGCATGTTATTCGTATTCTAAGGAAGATAAGTCATATGGAACTTATGATCAACCTAAATTTAAAGATGAGGAAGTAGAAGCTTATGTTTGTCCTCATTGTGGCACTAAAGTACCAGATGAGGAATTCTCGAGAGATGAATTGGATGAATTCTCTCCAGACGATGACGATGCTGAATTGCATTCTGAATTGAAGGAGAAAGGTCCTCATTGCTTTGAGTGTGGAGTAAAACTTGATCCAGAACTACAGAAGACTAAGTTGATTGTTCCTAGATTAATAGGAGTAACTAAGAAGCCTAAGAGTCGTATTTGCTTAGAAGTTAAAGGTGGATTGAATGTTAAGGTTGCTAATTATGCTAGAACACAAGCAGAGACTCCTTATCTGATTGATAGTTATGAAACTCACTATGCTAATGCTCTACAGTGTTATCCTAATCTTCGTGAAAAGATTCCACATGGTGGATGGTCTAATATTGGAGTAACAGACCCTTATGAACAGTATGCTCGTCTTAACACACAATATCGAGGAGAATTTCCGGATGAGAATGTAACAATTAAGTGTGCTTGGTTGCGTCCAGCAGCATTTCAAATTCTAGCTGATGATGATTACAAGGCATTAAAGAAGAAATTTCCTGATGGTGCTTGTGTAGAATTAGTTAATGATATAGTTGCTAAGTATGAAAATGAATCGTTAGATGATCATTGGACTTTAACTCAGAATCCTATGTCTGATTTTATAAACCATGATCCATTAGGAGAATTGATAACAAACATTCAGGATATTATTAATGACCTTATTTCTTTGACATTGCAGACTATTGAGCATGGAATTGCTCAGACTTGGGCAGACCCAGCTATTGTCAACTTTGCTGCTCAGAAGCAAATTGAGGCAATGCCTGGGACTATTACTCCAACTAAACCAGTTTCTGGGACTAAGAGAGTTAGTGAAGGTTTCTATACTTCTCAACTAGCTACTCTTAATCCTGAGATTTTCGCATTCTATAAGATTATTCAAGAACTTGGACAATTTGTTACTGGTGCTCTTCCTAGTTTATTTGGAGGTCAATTAAATGCTGGTAGTTCACGAACGGCTCAGGAATATCAAACATCTAAAGCTATGGCATTACAGAGGTTACAGACTCCTTGGAAGATGCTTACTATTTGGTGGAAGAAGATATTTGGAAAAGTTATTCCAATGTATATTAAGAATGTTGTCGAAGATGAGAGAATTGTTGAGAAGAATGAACAAGGTAATTTCGTTAATGTCTTCATTAGAAAGGCTGAATTAGGCGGAAAGATTGGTTCTATTGAACTCGAACCTGCTGAGAAACTTCCAGTAACAGATGAGCAGCAGGCTGATATGATTATGCAGTTATTTAATTTGAATAATCAAGAGATTATTTCAGCATTGATGGACCCCGATAATCTTCCGTATATTGCTAAGGTTATTAAGATTCCAGAATTCAAATTGCCCGGAGCCGATGACAGACAAAAGCAATATGAGGAAATAGTTGAGTTGATTAATTCTCCTCCTATTCCTCCAGATCCACAAGAAGTTCAGCAATATCAGATGATTGTTCAACAATCTCAACAGACTGGACAACCTCCTCCTCCGCCTCCTCAGGAGAAGTCTTCTGTTGAAATTGATCCTGATGTAGATAATCATCAAATTGAAGCTGCTATTTGTAAATCATGGTTAATTAGTGCTGCTGGTCAGCTAGCTAAGAAGGAAAATAAGGATGGATATAAGAATGTTCTATTGCATATGAAAGCTCATTTAGCTATTGTACAACAAGCTGCTCAAGCACAGAGATTACATGATGATCAAATAGCTTTAGCTACTGGAAAACCTGGACAACCAACTTTAGGCGAAGTTTCGGATAAAACAACTCCGAAGAAGCCTGAAAAGAAACCTGGAGCACCTAATGCCTCTCCCGCCTAGTTCTACTGTTCTTGATCCTGGTAAACCGGCTGTTGCGAAAACGGCTGATGATATTAATGATTTGTTTAAAGATTTAGATGTTGATGAAACTCCTGAAGTAAAAGTTAAGACTGAAAAAGAACCTCCTACTGAAAAGGAAGAGGAAGATTTAGATCTGGTTGAACCAGATGATGATATTGAGAAACTTGATCTAGCTAAGGTTGATGATGATATTGATATTGATGCTCCTCCTAGAAAGAAAGAGATTCTAAAAGAGTATCCAGAGCTATTCAAGAAGTTTCCATTTCTTGAGAAGATTCTTTATCGGGATAGACAGTATTCAGAGTTGTTTGGTTCATTTGATGATGCTAAGGAAGCCGCTGAGCGCGTAGAAAGCTTTGATGCTTTCGAGTCACAGCTTCTAGGCGGAGATACTGAACAAGTTCTTCGTGAAGTAAAAGAAGCTGACGAGAATGCATTCAATAAGATTGTTGATGATTATCTTCCAACTCTAGCAAAGGTTGATAAGGATGCATATTTTCAAGTAGTTGGTAATTGGAATCGAAGACTTATTATGGAGATGGTTCAGGAAGCTAATGATACAGGTAATGATGATCTAAAGCAAGCCGCTTTGCTGGTTAATCAATTTGTATTTGGAACTTCTAAGTTCACTGCTCCTCAGAATAGGACGGTTAAGGAAGAAGATTCTGGGAAGAAAGAAGTTGAGCAGGAAAGACTTTCTTTTGTCCGTGAACGTTTCGAGAGTTCACGAGACGAATTGCAATCAAGAGTTGATAATACTCTGAGAGCTACAATCTCAGAATATATTGATCCTCGTGGTAATATGCGTGCTTATGTAAAGAAGAACGCTGTTGCTGATGCTATGAAGAATCTAGGAGAACTGATTAGTTCTGATGGTTCTGTAGTGAAGAATCTAGACCGACTCTGGAAAGTTGCTTTTGAGGATAAGTTCTCAAAAGATTCTCTGGGTCGTATTCAGTCATATTATCTCTCCCGTGCCAAGGGAAATTTGAAGCAGGCAATTCTGAAAGCTAGAGCAGAAGCTCTAAAAGATTCACGTCCTGAATCAAGGACAAAAGAGACAGACGAAGTTGAAGAAGAAACTCCTAGAACTAGGAAGCCGATTCCATCTGGCAAGCCCTCCAATAAAACGGGTAAAAATAGTATGCAAAAAGGAGAATCAGTAACTGATTTTTTCATGAGGGATTAGCAAATGCCTGGACCTGTAATTGAATCAGTTGTTGCCGGTACAGAACTGGAAAGAGTTCTACCGAAGGTAACAACTGTTTTCGAGTCTGACGACACTTTCTTCGGTAATATTAAGAAGCGTGATGTAGAGATTGTATCATATCGTGAAATGCGTGCTCCTATGGAATTGAGGCCTGGAGGTAGATTCCAGTATTTCAATCCTGATGGTGGAGATTTGGGACGAGGCGGAGGTCCTACTTGGGACAAGGCCGTTGTTCGACCTGTATTTCTTTCAGAGAATATTGAATATACTAAACTAACTCAGTGGAGTACCGACGATAGAAGAAAGTCTGTCATTAATGCAGTTCGTCGTTTGACGGCAGGTGCTACTGTTGAGATTAAGCGACAGCTTGATGCTCAGTTGCAGGGTACTGGAACTGGTCAGGTAGGAACTATTACTGTTGTAACTACTAGCGGTGGAGTTGATACTTATACTCTTGATTCGGAGTTTGGTGCTCGACTTGTTCGATATGACCAGGTTATTCAGGTATATGATGCAACTCTTGCTACATTCCGTGGAAAGGGTGTTATCACTCTTTGGGATGTGGAAAATAAGCAGATTAGCGTAACTCCTGCTATTGCTGGTGCCACTGCTACAGATGTTCTAGTTGTTGATGGTCTTACAAATCCTACCGCATTGCCTGGATTGTATGGTGTTGGTTATCATCATAGTAATGCTTCTACTGGTACTTGGCTTGGTTATGACAGGGCAACAACTCCAGAAATTCGAGCAAATCGAGTTAATGGTGGTGCAGCCGCTCTGACATTGCCTTTGCCACGGCTTGCTATCAATAAGATTGGTAATAGGGTTGGTATTGATAATAACTTTGATCCTCATGCTTGGACACATCCTTGCCAGGCGCAGGCTTATGAAGAAATTGGTCAGCTAATTTCCATCATTCATAAGGCTCCAAGAGATGAAGCTCTTAATCTCTACTTTGGTGATAATATGCAGTTGGCTGGTGCTCCTATCAAGCAGCACTTTAACTGGTCTAAGAAGCGAATTGACTTTGTGGTATCTAGTGTATGGGGACGTGCAGAAATACTTCCTATTGGATTTTATACATCGGATGGCAGACGTATCTTTGAATTGCGTGGAGCATCTGGAGGAGTGGCTGCGGCTGATATCTTCTATATGATAGTTGGATTCCAGACATTTGTTTTGAATCCAGCCGCTACTGCCTATATTGATAACCTCGCGATTCCTTCAGGATACTAAAATGTCTGACGCCCTTTTTCAGAACTTCTCAACTGTACAATCTAATGAGCAACCAGTACCGAATACTATTGCCGCAGCGGCTACAATTACTCCTCTGACACTTATTACATTTCTGACTGGAACTACTCAGGTAGTGACTATCAATCCTCCTGTTACTGGCCAGCATATGTTGGTCCTTATTTTCACTAACGGTTCTCCTGGTGCATTTACGACAGCAGGCAATATCAAAGCTGCATATCAACCTATTCAGAATCTTCCAGTAGTTTTGTTCTATGATCCTGTTACAGCTTTGTATTGGGGATTCCCTGGAACTTTGACTTAATCAATAAAGATGCTCCGTATCTTAATCCTGAGATGCGGAGCATCTATTCTCTGTTCTTCGTGAGAAGAATCGCCTAAAAACGGGAGAATTAAATGGCTTTCACTGCAACACCTGGTTCTTGGACGCCCATTAATATGTGGGCAATGCTACGTAATCTAATTAACCAAGGTACTCCCCTTTTAACTAATCTTGGTGCTCCTACAAATGGAACATCTGGAACCTATGCAAATCAGGCTGGTCCTGGTGCTCTATTAATTGATAATACTAACTCTAACCTTTACATGAATACTAATACACTAGCTAGTCCTACCTGGACAAGAATTGGCGGAGCTAGTGGAGCATCATTAGCTTCTCCGACTATTACAGGAACTGTTGCAGGTGGTGCAACTTATAGTGCTATTACTCTTAATTCTCCTGTTGCATCCACTCTGAAGTCAAATGCTAGTCCAGCAACAATTGCTGCTGGTTATGCTACTGATACATATCTAGCCGGTTCAAGTATTGCAATTCCTACTGGAGGATTTGTTGTTAATGCTAGATATTACTGTGTATTTGATATGGTTAAGACTGCTGCTGGAACTGCGGCACTTGCTGTTACTCTTCATATTGGAACTGCTGGAACTGTTGCTGATGCTGCAATTCTAACATTCACATTTGGTGCTGGAACGGCTGCTGCTGATACTGGCACATTTCAAGTTTGGGCACATTTTAGAACTGTAGGTGCTGGAACTGCTGCCGTTATGGTAGGACTATGTGAATGTAATCACGCTCTTGCCGCAACAGGTTTGATTAGTACCGGTGCATCTGGAAACGGTCAGGTCGTTGTTGTATCTAGCGGATTTGATTCTACAACTGCTGCTACTATTATTGGTCTATCAGTGAATGGTGGAGCATCATTCTCTGGAACTAATACTATCGTTGAAGCAGAGTTGAAGAGTTACTAACATGACAAGTTTGAAGAAACAAGTTGAAGAGTCTAAGATTGTAGAAGATTTTAAGATGTTAGAAGTAGCTCTTGAAAATCTAGAAGCTGCTGAAACTAAAGCAAAAGTTCCTATTGTTCATGCTACTCTTCCTCCTCCTATTATTCATGCTACAGTGCCTAAGCTGGTAATGCCTAAGGTAGAACTAGAGTATCAGAGGATACTCCGAGAGAATGGAGGTTTGGAATCTAACATTCCAATCAACAGTCCGTATTGGAATCTTAGACCTTAAATCATGAAGTCTCGAAAGAAGCCCTATGCTTTCTATCTAGAAATTACTAACTTTAGTGACTTTAT
>VBAS01000296.1:6696-9248 GCA_005882975.1 Bacteroidota bacterium
GAAGGCTAAGGGTGCAATGGAATCTGCTACTGTGCTTATTAATGGTATTGCTGCTCGTATTCAGGATGCTGTTAATGCTGCATTGGCTGGTGGAGCAACAGCGGCTGAATTGGCTCCTATTCAGGCTGAAGTTGATGCATTGAATGCTGATTCTAGTGCCTTGGCTGCTGCTGTAGCTGCTAATCCTGTTCCTCCTGTTACTGCTCGTAGGCCGTAGTTAAATAGGAATGGGAGCTGTCAGGTTAGGGCAGCTCCCATTTATTAAAGTTATGGAATTACGAGAATCGGTTGAAGATATAAATAAGAGGCTTATAGAAGAATATAGTAGAGATATTGGAGATGGAAGAGCTAATTATCGAGTTGTTTTCAGTGATAACTTAATGGAGAAGAGGATTATAAAGTTTGATGATCATGGAAATGAACTTATTTTTGCTGAAGTTCGACTAGTTCCGAAATACAGACAGTGGAAACCACATAGATTTATTCTAGAGAGATTAGTCCCAGTCATTGGTGAAACTGATCTTCTAGAAAAGATGTCGTATGAGCCGATTTGGACTTTCGAAGATAAGCGCGGCAAGTATCTTCCTCCTTGGTTTGAAGCTTGTAGACATATTATTGAGAATATTCTAATGAACATGGCATCTAGGAATTATTATACAAAGTATAAGCTCTTTCTACTGGTAGCGGTGTTGGATTCACGACTCACAAAACTCTGCAATAGCAGAAAGGAACTGAATGGCTAACGATGTCGGCGCTCCGATTATGGCTGGTGCAACTCAGGTAGAATTCACTAATGCTCTACTCAATAAGAGGAGACTTATTAGAGCCTATAAGAATCCTCTAGATAAATGCACAATTATATCTATCTTTCCAAGGGCATTGGATGAAGTAAAGCATACTATCGAACCTGGTTATTTTCATATTGATGCTGGTTCTAGAGAGAGACCTTCAACACTGGTTGTTGGATCTTCTAGCTGGTGGAAAGATATTGATGCAGATCAACCTATGTTGGAGATTCCTAACTCTTCTATTCAAATTGCAGGTTCTATTATCAAAGATTATTGCAATGGAATGCTAGGTTGTGATATGGGAGAGGCTATGCCTGGTTTGTTCTTTGTTCTTGGTGAAAAAAGTCTTCCTCAAATCATAATGGAGTATAAGAAGAAACTAGATGAAATGGAAAAGAAACAGAAGAATTGGTATAATATTCTAGTTAAGTTAGCTGATTCTCTTTGGGCTCGAACTCAAGGAAATCCTCTTGTTATTTGGGATCTTATGAGAGTAGCCGCTCAAGACCTAGGAATGGATAGACCTTGGATTAAAGATTTTCAGTCTGCTGAATTGGTTCGTTGTGCATTCTGCGGTGGAATGAGAAATAATGCATATCCTATTTGTCCTACCTGCAAGGCTATTGATCCTAAGCACCCACTTGCAGGCGAAATTAAGTTTGCACTCTGATGGAAAATCAACCATCAATTGAGATGCCAAGATATAAGTGTCATAAGATAGTACATGCATTAAAGATTAAAGAGATGATTTCTCTTATTGATGGAATATATATTCGTCCAGTAGAAGCTGGATATGCTCCATTTATTGTCAGTGAAGAATGGGCTATAAAGCACAATCCTAAAGTTGATGGTTATTATGTAGTTTATGATGATGGATATAAGTCATTTAGTCCTGCTAAGGCATTTGAAGAAGGTTATACGAGAATCTAATGGCAGTCACAAGCAATAGACAACTGCAAGTTTTATTTTCAGGAGATATCACTGAGAATATAATTCAGTCTGCATTGGATAATGCTGTATCTCCAGCTATGACACTTATTCAGACTCTAGCTATTGGTGATAATACTATTACTGCTCCGGTCGTTTCGGGAGTTACAGTAACAGGACTAACTATTATTCCACCAGCCGCTAACGTGAATTTGATTAAACTCAAACAGACTGCTACTGACGCTGGAGTTCCTCTTCATAAGACTGATTGGACTTCATTGTCATTGGATACAACATTCACTACTTTAGTGTTGAATGCAGCGGCTCAGATTGTTGGAGTCAGATTGATTTGGAGTTAAGATGCCAAAGCCCTCAGATATAATCACAGTCTCAGCAGGGCTAATGAATGACGCTGCACAGACACGTTATACAAATACTGCTGTTTTACCATTCTTTAATCTATCATTAGATGAACTACAGGAGATATTTGAGCTAAATGGGATTCCGATAACGAATGAGACCTCAGCGGCTATTACTATTAAATCTGGAATTAGTCGATTAGGATTTGATACTACTCCAGCTCTTCCATCTGATTTTATTGAGTTGCAAGAATTATGGGAGTCACCAGTTGGATTAAGTAGATGGACTCCTGTAATCAAGAAAGATTTTATTCCGCATTATCTAGAAGATACAACTACTATTTCTCAATTTCTAATCTATACATGGGAACATGGCAGAATAGCCTTAGTACCTGCGAATCAAGATAATGACTTGAAGTTAGATTATACAGCAAATATGTTTAATACTCCAATTGCAATTGCTAATATTAACGTGAAT
>VBAS01000297.1:0-6427 GCA_005882975.1 Bacteroidota bacterium
ACGGCGCTGAATTGAACAATCTCTTTCACTTAGATGACAAACATTTCCAAACTGATCACCGGCAACTTGTATCTCTATATGACGTGGCTCTTCTACAAATTTTTCCATGTAGATGCCATCATTTTTAAATGATGCAGCTGCTTCCGCTTTTGCATTATTGTAAGCTCTTTCCATTTCACCATCTTCCCATACAATACGCATTCCCTTTCCACCGCCACCTGCTGTTGCTTTTAAAATAACTGGATAACCCATGTTTTTTGCCAAACCCTTTGCTTCTTCCAAACTTTCCAATAAACCTTCCCCACCCGGTACTACAGGCACACCGGCTTTTATCATTGTATCTTTTGCAATGATCTTATCACCCATTGAATTGATCATATCGGGTGTAGGTCCGATAAATTTTATCTGGTGATCAGCGCATATCTGTGCAAACTTTGCATTCTCTGCTAAAAAACCATACCCGGGATGTATCGCATCTGCATTTGTAATTTCAGCAGCAGACATCAAATGAGGAATGTTAAGATATGAATCACTGCTTTGCGGCTTACCGATACATACTGCTTCATCAGCAAATTTTACATGAAGACTATCACGATCTGCCGTGGAATAAACTGCCACAGTTTTAATTCCCATTTCACGACAGGTGCGAATGACACGGAGTGCAATCTCTCCCCTATTTGCTATTAATACTTTTTTGAACACAATTAACAATTAATAATGAAAAATTAATAATTCAAGAGAGGGTACCATTAAGCTGGCTCAACTAAAAACAACGGCTGATCATATTCAACGGGAGAAGCATCTTCAACAAGTATCTTCACGACCTTTCCTTTCACTTCACTTTCTATTTCATTAAATAATTTCATCGCTTCAATGATACAAACAACTTTACCAGGAGTGATCTCATCTCCCACTTCAACGAAGTTTGGTTTATCAGGCCCTGACTTACGATAGAAAGTGCCGATCATCGGGCTCTTAACGGTGATTACATTGCTTGGTGTAGTGTCGGCTTCTTTATTTGAATCAATTGCAGTAGTTGGTGGTGTAGACGGACCCTGAGAAGTATGCGCAGGTACATGGTGAACTTGAGGAGGAGCTGACGCCAGATGCATTGGCGCACTAATTACTTGTTGCACCTTGTCTTCTTTTTGCTTTATAGTAACTCTGAAATCTTTCAATTCTACAGTTACCTCACCAATATTTGATTTGTTGACCATCTTGATCAACTCCTGAATCTGCTTAAAGTCCATGTTTTTCAAATTAAGTTGGTTTTGTCCGAAGAAATTCTTCGGATGTGAATTAAGGGACGGCTAAGATAGGTAAATCAAATCCGCAAAGCACTTGATTTTGGCAAGTTTTTAGGCAAATGCGGGTCAAAATCATATAAAAAAGCCCAGAATCCAATAGATTTTGGGCGAATTCATTAAAACTTCAATTAATCACTTTACTCGTTCTACATACTCCCCCGTTTTTGTATTGATGCGAATAATCTCACCTTCATTTACAAAAAGTGGAACACCAACCGTAGCGCCGGTTTCAAGTGTCGCTGGTTTTAATGTACGTGTTGCGGTATCACCACGAACACCAGGTTCGCAATAAGTGATCAGTAAAGCAATTTTATCAGGAAGTTCAGCGCCAAGTACCTGGTCATTGTCAGTATTTATTAAAATACCAACTTCTTGTCCTTCTTTAAGATACTGCGGAGCATCAATTGTTTCTGGCTGTAAAGTAATTTGTTCAAAAGTTTCAGTGTTCATGAAACTATAACCCGTATCATCCTTATATAAAAACTGGTAAGTGTGTCTTTCTACACGTATTGGGTAGATATTATCTCCGGAATTCCATGTTTTTTCAATACTTCTGCTATTATCCACACCTTTCAGCTTAGCCCACACTTTTGCAGCGGCACGGGCAGTTTTATTTTCCCCGAACTCCACTACACTATAAAGACTACCATCAAGTTTCAGGATCATTCCGCGACTAATATCTGATGTGTTTGCCATGATAAGAAAGCTTTTCGCTATTAGCTTTTAGCTGCTAGCAATTAATAATTTTTGAGGCCGCAAAGATAGGGTTACCATGCCTTATGGCAAAGTGTGAATGGAAAGTTATCTACTGCTTAAAAATCGGGTTTATAATGAATAATAAAGTTTCTTTGCAGCATGAAAACGAAGCTTATATTTTCTATTTTTTGTTTTATTTCCATATCTGCATTGGCACAAACCCAAACTGATCCGCCATATAAAAGATTTCCAACTGCACCTCCCCTTAAACTATTATTAACGGATAGTTCTACCATTTTTACAGATAAGGATCTTAAAAAGAACACCCCATTATTCTTTATTTTATTTAGTCCTGATTGTGAACATTGTCAAAAGGAAACGGAAGAACTCATTGATAAGATCGACAGCTTTAAACATATTCAAATAGTAATGGCAACATTTATGCCTGTAGATAAAATGAAAACTTTTTATGAGAATTATAAACTGAATCGATTTTCTAATATAACGGTAGGGTATGATATGCAACATATACTTGCCACTTATTACCGGATCAGTTATACTCCTTTTCTTGCATTCTATGATAAAAAAGGAAACCTGATAGAAGGGATACAGGGAGCACTTCCCTTAACAAAAGTGCTTGAGTATTTCAGGGAAAAGGAATAAATCTAAAAACTGAAATTCACACTCCGCCCCTACCTTTGCAGCCTTAATCGATTTTTCAACCACTTAATATTTTTTAGAATGAAAGTTACTGTTGTAGGTGCTGGTGCCGTAGGTGCAACCTGTGCCGATAATATTGCCCGTAAAGAACTATGTGAAGAATTAGTTTTATTGGATATCAAAGAAGGCATTGCAGAAGGTAAAGCACAGGACATGATGCAGACTGCAGCACTTCTTGGCTTTGACACAAAAATCATCGGTAGCACAAATGATTATACAAAAACTGCAGGCAGTGATGTTGTAGTGATCACATCAGGCTTACCACGCAAACCTGGAATGACACGTGAAGAATTGATCGGAGTAAATGCAGGAATAGTAAAAGGAGTTTGTGAGAATATTTTAAAACATTCTCCAAATGCGATCATCATTGTTATCAGTAACCCCATGGATACAATGACCTATCTCGCATTAACATCAACTGGTTTAGCGAAGAACAGAATTATAGGAATGGGAGGCGCATTAGACAGCAGTCGATTCAGATATCAGTTAAGTCAACATCTTGGTTGTAGTCCTGCTGATCTTAATGCAGTGGTTGTGGGCGGTCATGGTGATACTACAATGATCCCTTTGATACGTTTAGCAACCTGGAACAGCGCACCAGTTACAAAATTTTTAAGTGAAGATCAACAAAAACAAATTGTAGCAGACACAATGGTTGGAGGTGCTACACTTACAAAATTGATTGGAACATCTGCATGGTATGCACCAGGTGCTGCAGGAGCAGCAATGGTGGAAGCGATCGTAAGAGATGAGAAAAAATTATTTACATGCTGCGTTTCATTGAATGGTGAGTATGGGCAAAAAGATATTTGTCTTGGTGTACCTGTTATCATTGGGAAAAATGGTTGGGAAAAAATTCTTGACTTTGGATTAAATGCTGAAGAGCAAGCCGCTTTTAATAAAAGTGCCGATGCTGTAAGAAACATGAATGATGTGTTGAAAACTTTATAAAATTTCAAAGAAATCTAAAGGCGTCTCACCTAAGGCGAGACGTCTTTTTTATTTAATAGCTAACTCAAATTTATCTTTGCACTATGCATTATGTTTCAGTTGAAGAATTGACAAAAAGTTTTGGGATCAAACCCTTGTTCTCTAATATTTCTTTTCATATAGAAGAAGGAGATAAAATTGCATTGGTAGCAAGAAATGGTTCGGGCAAGACAACTTTACTTAAGATATTAGCAGGCCAGGAAACCGGAGACGAAGGAAAGGTTTGGATAAATAAAGATGTTGATGTGGTATTATTTGAACAAGACCCTTTGTTTACTGAAAATGAAACCGTACTTAATAATATTTTCTTTCATGATCACCCGATCATAAATGCAATAAAAGAATACGAAGCTGCCGATGATGAAGGAAGTGAAGAAAAACTCAGTGCTGCGGTTACGAAAATGGATGAGCTAGGCGCCTGGAATTTTGATACCAAAGTGAAACAGGTTTTGGGTAAATTAAATATTCATCATTTACAGCAAAATATTTCTACACTAAGTGGCGGACAACGCAAAAGAGTGGCGCTTGCAAAAACATTAATTGATATTGGTTTTGAACACAAACATGTTTTATTAGTAATGGATGAACCCACCAACCATCTCGATGTAGAAATGGTGGAGTGGTTAGAAAATTATTTAAGCAGTCAAAATACAACTTTGCTCCTTGTAACACACGACCGATATTTTCTTGATGCTGTTTGCGATGAGATCTGGGAAATGGATGACGACAATCTTTATGTTTATAAAGGTGATTATGGGAATTATTTGGAGAAAAAAGCTGCACGTTTAGAAAGTGATTCTGCCAGTATTGAAAAAGCAAGAAATACTTACCGCAAAGAATTAGAGTGGATGCGTAAGCAGCCAAGGGCAAGAACAACGAAAAGTAAAAGCCGCCAGGAAAATTTTTATGAAGTGGAGAAAAAAGCGAAACAACAGCTCATTGATGAGCAATTACAATTAGAAATGAAGATGAATCGGTTGGGGGGAAAAATTGCTGAACTGAAAAAAGTTTATAAGAATTATGGCGAACGGATAATCTTAAAAGGGTTTGATTACACATTCAAAAAAGGCGATCGCATTGGTATCGTCGGTAAAAACGGCACAGGTAAAACAACTTTCTTAAATATTCTGCAGGGGTTGGAAAAGCCAGACAGCGGAAAAATAAATATTGGCGACACGGTCATATTTGGAAATTATTCTCAACAAGGGTTGCAGGTAAAAGAAGATGTAAGAGTAATTGAATATGTAAAATCGATAGCAGAAAATTTCCCTCTCGCTAAAGGTGGTTCATTAAGTGCTGCACAGTTCCTTGAATTATTTTTATTTCCACCCGATAAACAATACACTTATTTGTCAATGCTAAGTGGTGGCGAAAAGAAACGACTCCAATTATTAACTATTCTATTTCGCAACCCTAATTTTTTAATTCTTGATGAACCGACTAATGATCTTGATCTGCCGACATTGGGTGTGCTTGAAAATTTTCTGGCCGAATTCCCTGGATGTTTGGTGTTGGTCTCACACGACCGATATTTTATGGATCGTCTCGTTGATCACCTTTTTGTTTTTGAAGGTGACGGGGTCATAAAAGATTTTCCGGGAAATTATTCGCAATACCGGGAGTCGATAGTCAACAGTCAACGGTCGACAGAAATGATTTCAAAAAAGAAAATATCTTCTGTGGACAATGGACCATCGACTGTGGACAAAAGACGCCAACTTACTTTCAAAGAAAAACGAGAATTCGAAACACTTGAAAAAGAGATTGCCGAACTATCGAAAGAGAAAGAATTAGTAAATATACGTTTAAACACTAGTGATACATCATTTGAAGAGTTACAAACACTTTCAAACCGTATTGGAGAAGTAACAAAACTGCTTGATGAAAAAGAATTGCGCTGGTTAGAGTTAAGCGAACTGGCCAAATAAAAATTTACTTTTATAAAATCTTGCAAAATCAAATAAGCAGGTCTACATTTGCGTCAATCCCCCCTATTTAATTCCCAGAGTTTTAGTACCGCACCCCTCATTATTAATTTTAAAAAAAATTGCGTATGAAAAAACTCAACACTTATTTGCACAAACCTGATGTTCAGGGAGCTATCATTATCAGTTTTATTTTTCTTGCGATTGCAGTTGTTACATTGGTAACCTGGGGTAAATAAGAACATCAATCCTCTTATTTTAAAAGTTGTCTTGCTGTTTCAACGACAGCATCCATGGATATTTGTCTCATGCACTTAAAATGTCCACGAGGGCATTTAGCGTAACCTATTTTACTGCAAGGCCGGCAACGAAGCCCTTTGATCTCAAATTTTAAATTTGAGATTTGGTCTTTTCCATAATAAGGATACATTCCAAACTCAGGAACCGTGTTCCCCCACACAGAAATGATCTTTTTCTTAAAGGCTGCTGCTATATGCATCAGGCCAGTGTCATGTGTGATTATAAGTTTTGATTTGCGGACAAGATCAGCGCTTTCATTCAAATTAAATTTACCGCAGGCATTGTAAATTTTGATCGGATCTACCGATGCAATCTGTTTTGCGTTCTCACTGTCTTCCTTTCCTCCTAATAAAATAATAGGGTGATCAATTTTACCACACAGTTCTTTTAATTTTTCCACCGGCAATTTTTTTGTGCTGTGTGCTGCCCCGATCACCAACCCAATATACCCAAGGTGATGTGATACAGGAATATCACTTTGCTTTACCT
>VBAS01000297.1:6509-7337 GCA_005882975.1 Bacteroidota bacterium
GCATCAAGTTCCATTTGAGATTTGTGTATATCCATTTTTGAATGTTTAATTTATTAAATGGAAATGATCTTATTCCAAGATCCTTTTTCAATCTTAATGTTCGCAGATTATGATGCAGATCGATAATATAATCATAGTTCTCCTGTTTCAGTTCATGTACAACTGTTTCCCAACTATGAGCCAGAAAATGCACTTTATCGATGTAAGGATTGTTCTCAACAATAGGTCCGAAAGATTCTTTAGTCAGAAAATGAATTTCAGAATCGGGTAGTTGTTTTTTTAAACAACGCACAACTGGAGTTGTAAGCACTATATCACCAATAGAGGAAAATCTTATTATCAGAAATTTAAACCCTTTTCGCTCCTTAGAGGGAGAGACTGAAGCAGATCTATCGTTTTCATCTTTCATCTTCACTCATCAGAGTAATATTTTTATTCCCATTAAAGGTTTAGGGCATCAATTCTTCCGGCTCTACATAATTCAGATCCTTATGAAAAGTTTCTTCAGTAAAATAAGCTGCACTAAGCGTAACGACCATTACAATTATACCGGTTATAATTGCGCTGTTGACAAATGACCATCCATTAATATTCTGAAACCAGTTTACAAACATCAAATTTATTAATGGCAGTGAACCACGAACCATGTTAGGAATTGTGGTTGCTGCAGTAGCTCTCAGGTTTGTACCAAATTGTTCAGCTCCCATCGTAACAAAAATTGCCCAGAATCCTGTACTGAAACCAAGTGCTGCACAAGCAATGTACATAGACATATCATTTTTTATAGCACCACTAAAAAAATAAATACCGGAAATGATCGCAAAAAAA
>VBAS01000298.1 GCA_005882975.1 Bacteroidota bacterium
ATAATTCAATGCTCTCTCTGCACTAATAGGACCAGTCCCTTGTGTACGTTCCATAAAGATCCTGTTGCGTTCAAAGAGATTGATGAATTCTTTCAACACGGCGGGGTATTCAGCTAAGAACTTATCCAATTTTTGAAAAGCGATATCATTAAAATTTCTTTCAAAGCCGCCAATGCGTCCAATATTCGTTGTCAATCTTGACCCGCAGATCTCTTCATAGATCTCATAGATCAGTTCACGGTATTGCATTACATATAAAAATCCTGTGTACGCACCAGTATCAACACCAACGATCGAATTACAAATAAGATGATCTGAAATTCTGGCCAGCTCCATAATGATCACACGGAGATAATCAACACGTTTCGGAGTTTTTATTCCTAATAATTTTTCGCAGGTAATATGCCAGCCCATATTATTGATCGGCGAAGAACAATAATTCAAACGATCAGTTAACGGAGTTACCTGGTAAAGCGGTCTGCGTTCTGCCAACTTCTCAAATGCACGATGAATGTAACCGACAGTTTGCTCTGCCGAAACAATTTTTTCGCCATCCAGTTCCAATATATTTTGAAACACACCATGCGTAGCAGGATGTGTAGGCCCAAGATTAATTGTGGTTGTAGTTTTTTCTATTGAGCCTTCTGGTAATCTTATGTGTTCGTGTTCTGTCATAAACCCCAACCCCTAAAGGGGCTTTTGTAAATTTCCTTGTTTATAATTACTTCTCTTCTATTAGATCCTAATTTTTATGTTCCCGGCTTCATTACTACTATCACCTTCCTTTGCGTCGCACTCTTGTACGTTCTGTAATTCTATTCAACAACTCATTATCACATCATCATATCAGATCAGCACATCATCACACTATCCTCTTCCAAACATCTCATCATCCTTATCGATCCTTGTCTGATCCTCTAATGGATATTCTTTCCGCATCGGGAAATAATCCATTTCATCAACATTCAATATCCTTTTCAAATTTGGATGGCCAACGAAATTCACACCAAAAAAATCATAGGTTTCTCTTTCCATCCAGTTAGCCCCGGAAAATAATCCCGTTGCTGTGTATACATCAGGTGTATTAATATCACTAAACACTTTAAAGCGAATACGGACATTATCAACCAGGTTATGCAAATGATACACAACTGCAAGTTCTCTTCCTTTATTATCCGGATAGTGTACTGCTTGCAGATCGGTAAGAAAACGAAATTTCAGTTCGTCATCATCATATAAAAAATTAAGCACCTTCAGATTCAATTCTTTTGGTGCTTCAAATGTGAGCATACCGTAAGGCTCAGAAAAAGCAGTAACCTGTTCTCCGAATTTTTCAATCAATCTTTGTGTTATTCTTTCGTTAGTCAGCGACATCTTAGCTTCGAGTCCCGAGCAATGAGCTACGAGACATTAATTTTAAATTTCAAAATTGAACTCGTAGCTTATAGCTCGTAGCTCACCACTTTTATTGAATTCCGTAACTTTCTAAAAGTGCTTTATACCTGTCTCCATTTCTTCTTCTCAAACTTTCTTTACCGATCAGATCCTGAATTCTCATCACACCATCTATTATCGCTTCCGGCCTTGGCGGACAACCGGGAACATATACATCAACCGGTACTACCTGGTCAATACCCTGTAAAACAGAATAAGTATCGAATATTCCTCCTGAAGAAGCACCCATTTGCAAATAAACTTGCTTAACAACCGGTCCCATTTTTTTTGCAATGGTTCCCATCACCATTAAAAGATCACATTGTCTTGGTGAGAAACCAACTCGTTCGCTTCCGAATCTTGCAAGGTCATAATGCGATCCCATTGTTGCCATAAATTCAATTCCGCAACATGATGTAGCAAATGGTAAGGGCCATATAGAATTTTTCCGTGCAAGCCCCACTACATCATTCAGCTTTGTAGCAAAGAATCCCTCGCCCTGATGCCCATCTGGCATACCGGCAATGGAAATATCTTTTTCCAGCGGCTTGACATTTACATTATATGATACAGGACGTCCCATTTAATTTTAGACCTGTCTGCCGACAGGCAGGTTTTAGATTATGATTGCAGATTTAAATCTAAAATCCGCAATCCGAAATGATAAATTAATCTTCCCACTTTAGTGCTCCCTTTTTAATGATGTAGATAAAGCCGCAAAGAAAAAATGTGACAAACATCATGACGGCCCAAAAACCTGACCATCCTAAAAACTTAAAATTTACGGCATAGGGGTAAAAAAATATTACCTCTACATCAAACAATACAAACAAAATTGCTACCAGAAAGTACTTGATCGCCATAGGATGACGAGCTTCGCCATGTGATGCAATACCGCTGGCAAAATTTTCTAACTTATCAGCAGTTTTTCTTTTTGGTCCAAGCCAATGTGTCACTCCTAATAGCAAACTTATAAGTCCAACCACCAATAAAATTTGGATTGCAACCGGGATATAACTGCCCGAACTGTTCACATCATTCACTACATGATTCAGATCGGTTTGAAGGAGTTGGAACATAGGTGTCTGTCTGGGCCGCAAAAATAAGTCAGCAAAGTCAATTTACAAGCTAAGAGTTTAAAGAGAGAATGAGAAAAAGGAGAATACGGATTTACTATTATCAAACCTCTTCAATCTTACTCTTTATTTCCTTTATTCCTCTATTCTCTTAGCTCAAAAAAAATCCCTCCTTTTTACGGGAAGGACTTTCGCTATAAATAAAGAAAACCTAAACTCTTATTAGCTTTTGTTACTTGGCTTTCTAAGTGACGCAGAGGGTTTACCAGTTCCGGTTGTTTTCCCTCCGGGCTTTTGAGTCCCTTTTACAGGTTGTTTATCAAAAATCTCTTTGATGCTTTTTAATTGCGTGTTGGTGCTATCGATATCTAATCCTTTTAATAAATATGCATAAGCTGAATCTCTATTGCTCCTGATATTGTTATAATAACCAGTCAATACTAATGCTGCATTTGTTCCCATAGATTTATACCGGGCCTTGTCAGTAGCAGCTATCGCCAATGTTTTTTCATTGCTTTGTAAAAGCGTTGAAATATATGGTTCGACAGTCATCGTAGTATCAAGAGAATAATTTACCCGACCTCTCCAATAAAATCCATAAATACTATCCGGGTAAGCGGTATTGTAAACTGCAAAAAGGCTATCAGCTTTTTTCAAATCGCCAGCTTGTGAAAAAAGAATTCCAATATTTATAAGACCTGCGGGATTGGGACTCTTCCTGGTATTATAAATCGCCCAACGCATATCAGCTTCCTGCTTAGTACATTTTTTTGTTTTAAAATAATCCGCAGCCTTTGTCATAAAATCAACTTTACTTTGAACAACAGTATCGGAAGCCGCTCCCTGTATGTATAATGCATACACATCTTCACAAGTGGCCCCACCGCCTGTATATACCTCTGCTTTTAACTGATAGTCTGCTGGCAGAAAGCCTTCTTTTTCTTTTGCAAAAAATGCATCAACATTTGTTTTAGCATTAGCAAAATCTCCTTTTCCAAGATAAGAGTATGCCAGTTGTTTGAATACTCTTGGTTTTACTTTTGCACCCATTGCGGTTTTTACACTTTCTGCTTTTGTAATAGCACAATTCCAATCTTTTTTAGCCCAGCATAATTGAGAATACATATAATCATCTTCGGTCTTATCTTCATTTGCTCTTGTGCCTATATATTTATTTAAAGTAGCTTCTGCCTGTGTATAATCCTGTTTTGCAAAAAAGTAATAATAAAACAACTCATAATATGCCAAACTAAAGCTTGGGTCAACCTGTATCGCCTTGTTTAAATTCTCCAATACAAGGTCCCATTGCTTTTGCGTTGAAAATAATGCAGCAATACGTACATAGGGATATGCAAATGCCGGGTTGATCTGGGCTGCTAATTTGTAGTTTTCATATGCCTTGCCACCGCCCTGGCCCGGGTCTTTTTTACGATATGCATTTCCAAGATTCAATGCTATGTCTGCATTTTTTGGATCTCTTTGCAAGGCCATCTCCAGCTTTTCTACTGCATAAGTAAGATTACCATCTTTGGCATCAACATTTGCACGGCCGATAGCATTTAATACGGCAGGATCATCTCCTTTTTTTGTGCGACTTAGAGTTAATGCAGATTCAAATAGCTGGCGGGCTTCTTCAACTTTCTTATCAAGCAATAATATATGGGCTTTGCCAACCATTATTAATGGATTATTGCCATTTGCAGCAAGGGCTTTATCATAAAGCTGGCGTGCTGCTTCATTATCATCTTTGTCAAGATACGTTTGTCCCAGCCAATAAGTAGCATCAGCGTTGTTAGGATTTGCTGCCAATAACTTTTGAAAAGTTTGCTCAGCATTTTTAAAGCGATCAGCGTACAGATGATTAATACCCTCCTGCAGAGATTGCGCCCCTAAATTCGCAAGCATAAATACGGTGCTTAATGTAAGTAAGGTCTTCTTCATTTCTTTCTCTTTATATGTTATTAAATATAGCCATTTATTCATCCCGGAGTCGTGTTGGTCGCACTATAAACGGTAAATATCCGGGTACTAAATAAGCCCTGCGAAAGATCAATTGCCCTCTCTCACTTGTCATAAAATTTGAAAATCCATGTCCAAGGCCTTTATAGTTCTCTTTCAAAACAAATACCAAACCTCGTTTCAAAGGATATAAGCCATTATAAATATTTACCTGTATGGGTTGAACATATTGACCAGGTAATCCTTTGCACTCTAATTCGGCAAGTCTGACTTTTGTCAAAAAACTTTGTTGTTGCGCATCATCTTTATTCCCGATCCAGCTAACTCCTATAAATCCAATTGCAGCCGGGTTTTTTGAGACATAATCAACAACTTCTTCGCTGCTCCTTGCTGCAAGTGCTTTACTTGTCAGCGTATCACCATGTAACACTGAATCGACGATAAAACGTACCGTGCTGGTTGCTTTTAATCCATCAAAAACAGGGATTAAATTTTCCCTAAATTTCCCTTGCAAAATTTCCCTGATATCTTTCATTGTAAAACGATGAATTTCTTCATCGGGATGGGTAATTACCGCAATTGCATCAAATGCCACCATCATTTGTTCTGGCGATAGTTTCAAAGAATCTTCGAGAAATCTTTTTTCATCCGGGCTGATGTATCTTGTTACGATGATCATTCTTACTGAATCAACCGTAAGATCATTCAGGCAATCAGCTTCCGGCTTATAATGAACATTTAGTTTTACATCAGGATAATCTGCTTCGTACACTTGTACCTGTGCTTCAATTACTGGTTTAAATGATTCATCGGCACTTATATTGATCTTTCCTTTCGAACGGGTATCAAGAGTTGGATCAACAGTTGTATTTGTATTACAGGATAGCAATATAAAGAACAAAAAATATATACTCAGATCTCTTTGCCGCAACATGCTTTCTGTTTACTGATTATTGTTTTTTAAACCCCCTGTATACACGGAATAAACCATACAGTGTGCAGCTTACACCAAATATATTTTGTAAGATCGGATCAAGCTTGAGATCATAACCCCATTTTTTATGAAACAAAACAAAAATCCCAACTCCCAGCCATAACACACCCATTGTGTAATTATATATGCTGCGAAGCAGGGATGAAGTATTTCTTTCTTTACCGTCAAACGACATAAATGAGAATCATATTTAGGGGAACGGCAAGATAAAAATTTTTACTCTTCCTGCCCGATAAAAATTACAGGTTGCTGATAGGCGACTGCAATGGGTCTTCCGGCCTGGAGTGCGGGTTCCCATTTGGGCATTTTTTTCATTACCCGTAATACTTCTTTATCAAATGTACTTCCTCCGCTTTTTGTGATCTCAGCTCTTGAAACACTGCCATCAACATCTATCCAAAAACGTACATGGACTTCTATTCTTTGACCAGGTTCTACATCAGCTGGTGCTTGTAAATATCGTTGCAAAAAAGTAAGCCATGCAGCAGGACCACCCGGGAAACTTGGCTCACGAGTTGGCCCCAGAGTCTCCTCTTTTTTCTCCGGTTCTTTTGCAACAACATCACCATTTCCACTGGATTCAGATTTTGATACAATATCAGTAGATTTATCTCCATCGATATTCTTGTTACCTATGATTTTATTTTCTAAATCATCATTTTTGACAATGCTTGTATCCGCCTTATCATCCGGAACGACAATTATTTTTTGATAATCTGCTTGTGCTTTGAGTTTCTCTTTTACTGGTTCTGGTTCCTTGGGCTTGTCTTCATGTAGTACTAGTGGCGTTACCTTTACCATACTCTCATGTTGTCTAATAATATCCTCTTTGTCATTCTTCTTAATAAAAGACATAAGAATAAATAATAAAACAGTTGACAATGCAACGCCAAGTGCTATTCCCAGGCGACTTGAATATGTTTTACGCAATGCATAAGCACCATATAATTTGTTACGATGTTCGAATAAAATGTCGAGCAGATCTGCTTGAAGAATTTCTTTGTTAGTCATGGCAAATAAATTTAGAATGAGATGCTACTGGTTCACAAATCCATAAAGAAGCTTCGAGTTATGAGTTACGGGCTTTGAGAATTATATCTTAAGATCAAATCACCATTAAAATCAATCTGAATAAAGACTTTTTGCTCGCAGCTCATAGCTCAAACCTCGTAGCTATATTTGCCTCATGAAAATTCTGATGGTTTGTTTGGGTAATATTTGTCGAAGTCCATTGGCAGAAGGGATATTGCAGGATAAGGCCAGGAAAGCTGGCTTGCACTGGAGTGTGGAAAGTGCCGGTACCAATGGTTATCATATAGGAGAAGCGCTGCATCCATTGTCACAAAAAGTGGCTCGCACAAATGGAATCGATATCAGTAAACAGCGATCAAGAAAATTTGTTGCCGAAGATTTTCATCGCTTTGATAAAATTTATGCAATGTCTGATGATGTAATAGACGACATGCGAAGAATAGCAAGAAATAATTTTGATGAAAAAAAAGTTGACCTGTTGTTGAATGAATTATTTCCGGGTCAAAATGTAGATGTCCCCGATCCATGGTATGGTCCAGAGCCAGGCTATCATGAAGTGTACAAGATGATCAATGAAGCATGTGATGCGATAATTAAGAAATATTCAACGATCAATGATCAATATTCAATGTCCAATTACCAGAACCCGGAAACCAGCAACTAGTAACTATGGCTAAACCATCACTGCCACAAGGCACAAGAGATTTCGGTCCGGATGTTGTTCGCAAACGGAATTATATTTTCACTACGATCAAAAATGTTTTTGAACTATACGGTTTTCAGCCGCTGGAAACTCCTGCAATGGAAAACCTCGAGACGCTGATGGGAAAGTATGGCGAAGAAGGAGATAAACTGATCTTTAAAATTTTGAATAATGGTTTAGACAATCCTGATAAAGAACAACAAATAAGAGAAGATCTTGAAAAAGTATTGGAAGGGAAAAATGTAAAAGGAATAACTGAAAGAGCTTTAAAATATGATCTTACTATCCCGTTTGCAAGATATGTGGCAATGAATCATAACCAGCTTACATTTCCATTTAAGCGTTACCAATTACAACCGGTATGGCGGGCAGACAGACCACAAAAAGGGAGATACCGTGAATTTTATCAATGCGATGCAGATGTGGTAGGAAGTAATTCATTATTAAATGAAGTTGAGCTTGCATTGATCTACCAACAGGTTTTTGTTCAATTAGGAATTAAGAATTATGAGCTAAAGATCAATCACCGAAAAATTCTTACGGCACTAGCTGAATTATGCGGCGGTGCAGAAAAAATGAATGCTATTGCTATCGCCATA
>VBAS01000299.1 GCA_005882975.1 Bacteroidota bacterium
TCGTGCTCAGGTAAGACTTCCTCGTTTTGTAAGAGATAGTATGATCCTTCAAAGAGATACCAAAATAAATATCTGGGGCTGGGCTGCAAAGAATGAAAAGATAAATATCAAGTTTAATAGCAAGAGTTATAAAACAACAACTGGCAGTGATGGCAAATGGTTAATACAATTGCCGCCAATGAAAGCTGGTGGCCCGTATATAATGGATATTGCCGGTAGTAATAAACTGTCGTTGAAAGAAATTCTCATTGGTGATGTTTGGATCTGTAGTGGTCAATCGAACATGGTGCATCAAATGAATATTCATGATGTTACTTATGCAAAAGATATTGCAGATGCGAACAATCCGCAAATAAGACATTTCTGGATACCCACACTTACAAATCTGCAGGGTCCGCAAGATGATCTGCCAACTGGTTATTGGAAATCTGCTATCGGTGATGATGTACGACCTTTTTCAGCAATTGCATATTTTTTTGCCAAAAAGCTTTATGAGAAATATCATGTGCCGATCGGTTTGATCAATGCAAGTGTTGGCGGCACTCCTATTGAAGCATGGACAAGTGAAGAAGGTCTAAAAGATTTTTCTACTATGCAGGCAACTATTACTAAAAACAAAGACACCGCATATGTAAATGGGACTAACAGATCCGCGTTCAATAATGCGGTGCGTCCCCAGTCAAATGATCTTGGAATGCTTGGAGAAACAAAATGGTTTGATGTTGCTTATATTCCGAAAGGATGGAAGACAATAAATATTCCTGGTTATTGGGAAGACCAGGGACTAAAAGATTTGAATGGTATTGTCTGGTACAGGAAAGAAATTGATGTACCAGCATCCATGGCAGGTAAACAAGCAAAAGTTTTTCTTGGAAGGATTGTTGATGCGGATGCTTTGTATATAAATGGTAAACAAGTTGGCAATACAACTTATATGTATCCCCAAAGAAGATATACTGTATCTGCCGATGTGTTAAAAAAACATTTTTGTTGTTAAGGTTACAAATAATGCCGGCAAAGGAGGGTTTGTTCCTGATAAGCCTTATTGCATATTCGTTGGAAATGATACGATCGATCTCAAAGGTTATTGGCAATACAAAGTTGGCGAAGTCTATCAACCCCGCAGTGGTGGCGTTGGTGGAGGCATCTCTGCTCAAAATCAACCAACCGCTTTATACAACGCAATGGTTGCTCCGCTTATCAATTATACTGTCAAAGGTTTTTTATGGTACCAGGGTGAAGCAAATACGAATCGTGCTGAAGAATATGCAAAACTACAGCCTGCGCAGATCATAGATTGGAGAAATAAGTGGAAACAAGGTGATCTTCCTTTTTTGTATGTACAACTTCCCGGATTTATGGATTATAACTACCTGCCATCAGAAAGTCAATGGGCGGGTTTGAGAGAATCTCAACTAAAGTCCTTATCTGTTCCCAATACTGCAATGGTTGTTGCTATTGATCTCGGCGAGTGGAATGATATTCATCCGGACAATAAAACAACTGTTGGTGAAAGATTAGCGCTGGCCGCAGAAAAACTTGCTTATAGTGAAAATATAATTTACTCCGGTCCTCTTTATGAATTATCGGATATCGAAGGAAATAAAATAACGATCTCTTTCCGTAGTGTCGGCAGTGGCCTAATGACAAATGATGGTGAAGAACCCGGTGAATTTGCAATTGCTGGTGCAGATAAAAAATTTGTTTGGGCAAAAGCAAAAATTGATGGCGATAAAATTATTGTATGGAATGATAATGTTCCAAATCCAATGTATGTACGCTATGCATGGGCGGATGACCCTGTAAATCCAAATTTATTTAACAAAGAAGGCCTACCAGCTTCTCCATTCAGAACAGATAAATAAAAGCCACGAATAATATGCAAAAGATAAAATTCATACTTGTGAGCATCGCTGTCCTAATAAGTAATGTTGTTGGTGCACAAAATAAGATTGATCTCGATCCTTCGAAAGCAAGAGACACCATTAATAAAAATATCTATGGCCATTTCTCCGAACATTTAGGCCGGTGTATTTACGATGGCTTTTATGTGGGAGAAGGCAATAAAACCATCCCTAATAAAAATGGGATCCGGCTTGACATTATTGAAGCGTTGAAAAAATTAAAGATACCTGTACTGCGATGGCCCGGAGGTTGTTTTGCCGATCATTATCATTGGAAAGATGCCATCGGTCCAAAAAATCAAAGAAAGCCGATCGAAAATATGATGTGGGGAAATGTTCGGGAAGACAACAGTTTTGGTACCAACGAATTCCTCAATATGTGTGAGATGATAAATGCAGATGCTTATCTCGCTGTTAATATGGGTGGTGGTTCTCCTGAAGAAGCAGTTGATTGGGTCAAGTATGTCAACCATGCCAATGGTACAAGTTATTTAACTGACCTGCGTCAAAAAAACGGGAGAACAAAACCGTGGAAGGTAACATACTGGGGTATTGGTAATGAATCATGGGACTGTGGTGGCCACATGGATGTTGATTATTATGTAGACTTATATAAGCGATACGCCACCATGATGACGAGTTATAATAATGATGAAGGCCTGTTCCGTATTGCTGTTGGTCCAGGCACAGAAGATTTTCATTGGACAGAAGTTTTAATGAAAGACATTCCCCTGAAATTGATCAACGGTGTTTCTATTCATCACTATTCAGTGATCAACTGGAGCAAAAAAAGCTCCGCAACTGATTTTACAGAAGACGAATATTTCTCTACTATGACACAAGCCTACCGCATGGAAAGAATGGTTAGCGGCAACAGTGAAGTAATGGACAAATATGATCCGCAAAAGAAAGTTGCTTTGGTTGTAGATGAATGGGGAGGATGGTATGAAGTGGAACCGGGTACGAATGGAGCTTTCTTATATCAGCAAAACACCATGAGGGATGCGATGATCGCTGGTATTACACTCAACATATTCAATAATCATTGTGATCGTGTAAGAATGGCAAACCTTGCTCAGTGCATTAATGTACTGCAGGCAGTAATACTTACTAATAAAGAAAAAATGATACTGACACCAACGTATCATGTTATGGAAATGTACAACGTTCATCAAAATGCATTGATGATCCCGCTCGCTGTCACAAGCAATGATTATTCACTGGGTGAAAAGACATTAAAAGCGATCTCAGCTTCGGCGTCAAAAGATAAAAATGGAATTGTTCATATTTCATTGGTAAATATTGATTCGAAAAATGAACAGGAAGTAAATATCGGGCTGGCCGGTCTGCCAGCAAAATCTGTTACCGCTCGTATTCTTCGTTCTGACAAATTGCAGGATCATAACACATTTGATGATCCGGTAAAAATAAAACCGATCGCATTTAATAAGATATCATTGAATGGAAATAATCTCACAATTAAAATGCCTCCGTTTTCTGTTCTTGTGATAGAATTAAAATAAGGGCTATGAGAATCTTTACCCAAATTTTGATCTTATAAGTATTGAACAAAAAACATAAAAATGAACTGTATGAAAAAAATGACCTTTATTTTATTGTTTGCACCATTTTTACTTCATGCTCAAACAGCAAAAATAAAAATTGATATTGACAGAACGATCGGCGAGATCGATCCAAAGATCTATGGTGTATTCATGGAGCCTATCCAGATAAGTGGAAGAAGGGGACTTCCTGATTCACCAAGAATAAACACTTTGTATGGCAATCTCTACGATCCTTCTTCACCCCTTGCTAATGAAGATGGCTTCAGGAAAGATTACATAGATGCGATGAAAGAATTAAAAGTTACCAATATGCGATGGCCGGGAGGAAATTTTTTAATGGGTTATAACTGGCAAGACGGCATTGGTCCAAAGGAACAACGTCCCGCTCGTATTAACCTTGCATGGGGTGGCATTGATAATAATCATGTAGGCACTGATGAATGGATGAAATTAAACAAGTCCATGGGCAGTGAAAATATTGTATGCGTGAATCTTGGTCTCGCCACAATAATGGATGCAGCTTATTGGGTTGAATATTGTAATTATAAAGGAGGAACATACTATTCTGATCTGCGGGCTAAGAATGGTCACAAAGAACCATACAATGTAAGAATATGGGATCTTGGTAATGAAGTGGACGGCATGCCATGGGAACTCGGGCATAAGAATGCAGAAGATTATATAGAGATCGCAAGAGAAGCTGCAAAAGCGATGAAAGCCGTTGACAATACGATAAAATTGGTTGCTTGCGGATCATCATGGTATAGTCCCGGCGCTTGGGATGATTGGAACCGAAAAGTGTTAACAGGACTTGGGGATCGGGTAGATTATATTTCTATCCATAGCTATTGGGAAGGTTCACCTGACTATTATAATTATATGGGAGCTAGTTCCCGGATCTTTGAAGAAAGAATAAATATCACAAATGGTGAAATTAAAACTGTATCAGCAATAAAAGCGTTTAAAAATCCCATCACTATTTCTGTTGATGAATACGGAGCATTTGGAAGAAGTTTTCTTAATGTGTTGCCCGTAGCGCAATCCTTAAATTCTTTTATTCGTCACGCTGATGTCGTGAAGATGGCAAACTTTACTACGATGACATCGCTCTTGTCTAATGAACCAAATAAGGGAAGTTTTAAAACACCTTTGTTTTACACGTTTAAATTATTTTCCAACAATTGTATTGGCAATTCAGTTGATACGTATGTAACCTGTGATACATTTAATACCGAAAAATACCAGGGCATCCCTTATCTCGATGTGACCACTGTTTATTCAAAAGAAACAAAAACTGTTTTTATCAATGTAGTAAACAGGCACCAGGATAAAGCCATCACTGCTGATATAGCCAGTACATCAGGAGAATTTACGGGAAAAGCTGAAGCAAGTTTAATAAACAGTGACGATCTTAAAGCTGTATTCACATTTGATAAGCAATCACAATACTTACCTGTATTAAAAGATGTGAAGTTTACCGGAAATAAATTGTCTTTTACGTTTCCGCCGCATTCGTTCACCCAGATAAAGGTTGGCGTGAAATAAGTGGAAGTAATTATAACATGAGGCACACGGTATCAATATATATTCTACTGCTTTGTTCCGGAATTTCATTTTCGCAACGATCACCAGTATCTATCGGGGTAGACGCATCAAGGCCAATTGGAGATATGAAAACTTTCTGGTCTTTCTTTGGTTACGATGAACCGAATTATACTTACCGGGAAAATGGAAAAAAATTATTGACAGAATTAAAACAACTAAGCCCTGTTACAGTCTACGTAAGAACTCACAACCTGCTTACATCAAAAGGTAATAGCGAGGGTCCTGATCTTAAATGGGGATTTACGGATGCTTATAAAGAAGATGCAAATGGCAAACCATTTTATAATTGGACAATCGTTGACAGCATCATTGACGCTTATGTACAGAGAGGAATGAAACCATTGATGGAGATCGGGTTTATGCCAAAAGATCTTTCTATAAAATCCGACCCATATGAACATACCTGGAGCAAAGGAGGTAATATATGGACAGGATGGACATACCCGCCGAAAGACTATAACAAATGGAGGGAGTTAGTATATCAATGGACAAAACACTCTATTGAAAGATATGGCAAGCAAGAAGTAACAACATGGTTATGGGAAGTGTGGAATGAGCCTGATATTGGTTATTGGTCAGGAACATTTGAAGAATATTGCAAGCTATATGATTATGCGGTCGATGGATTGAAACGAGCCTGTCCTGAATGTACTATTGGAGGTCCGCATACTACTAGTCCGAGAAACGAAAAAGCTTATAACTATCTTACTAAATTCATTGAGCATTGTCTGCATGGTAAAAATTATGCAACGGGAAAAACCGGAACACCTCTGCAGTATATAGGTTTTCATGCGAAAGGTTCACCGGAGTTTGTTGAAGGACATATCCGGATGAATATGAGCGTACAATTAAAAGATGTTCAAAAAGCATTTGAAGCAGTTAATTCATTTCCCCAATTAAAGAATATACCGGTAATTATTGGCGAGTGTGATCCGGAAGGATGTGCTGCCTGCTCAGAAAAAAGAGATCCGAAATATGGTTATCGCAACAGCGCAATGTATTCAAGTTATACTGCTTCTTCTTTTGCAAGAATATATGAATTGATGGATCAGTATAAAGTGAATCTAAAAGGTGCTGTAAGCTGGTCATTTGAATTTGAAGACCAGGAATGGTTTGCAGGTTTTCGTGACCTGGCGACACACGGTGTTGATAAACCTGTATTGAATATATTTCGCATGTTTGGCATGATGGATGGAAAAAGAATTTCCGTTACATCCGATAAGGGACTGACTGCAGCTGATATAATAGCAAAAGGAGTCAGAGGAGAAAATGATATCAATGCTATTGCGAGCAAAGGCCAGAATTCACTTTGTATAATGATCTGGAATTATCATGATGAGGATGTCGCAGCAAATACATCACCAGTTGAGTTGAATATTAAAGGACTCGAAAAAAACAAAGTACTTGTTCATCATTACCGGGTAGACAAACAATTCAGCAATTCATTTGAAAAATGGAAAGCTATCGGTAAGCCTCAGCAAGTAACAGAAGAACAATACAAAGAATTGGAAAAAGCGGGGCAATTACAATTATATACATCACCAGAATGGAAGGAAACAAAAAATGGAACAGCCACTTTGAAATTTGATCTTGCTCTGCAGGCTGTATCCTTTATTCAATTGACATGGTAATTCTTAATGAATAATAAATATTGATTCTATGAAGCAATTAATTTTTTTAGTGTTTGCAGTATTCGTGTTTGATCTTTCTGTCTGTTCGCAGGAAATTATCAAGCAGGCTCCTCCAGGTTTTGATTCTTTGCATGCAGGTATACCGCATGGAAAAATTGATACCATCAGTTATTCTTCAAAAACTGTTGGAACTAACCGCAGAGCTTTAATTTATACGCCACCAGGTTTTTCCAAAAAAGAAAAGTACCCTGTTTTATATTTATTACATGGCATTGGTGGTGATGAAAAAGAATGGCTCAATGGAGGCAAGCCCCAGGTTATCCTTGACAACTTGTATGCGGAAAATAAGATCGAACCAATGATCGTCGTAATGCCCAATGGCAGAGCAATGAAAGATGACCGGGCTGTTGGAAATATTTTTGACAGTGCGAAAGTGCAGGCATTCACAACCTTTGAAAAAGATCTGCTCAATGACCTGATACCATTTATCGAGAAAACCTTTCCTGTTCAACACCGTGCTATCGCTGGTCTTTCAATGGGCGGTGGGCAATCATTAAATTTCGGTTTAGGTAATCTCGACAAGTTTGCATGGGTTGGTGGTTTTTCATCGGCACCCAACACCAAACGACCTGAAGAATTAGTCCCAGATCCTGAAGCTGCAAAAAATAAATTAAAACTTCTTTGGATATCCTGTGGCGATAATGATGGCCTGATCACATTCAGCAAAAGAACGCATGATTATCTCTACGAAAAAAAGGTTCCTCATATATATTATATAGAACCAGGAGTTCATGATTTTAAAGTTTGGAAGAATGGTTTATATATGTTCAGTCAATTTTTATTCAAACCCGTTGATGTTTCAAGTTTTCCAAAGTATTCACTTTTAGGTTCGCCTGCATCTACTAATGTAAGATCAGCTAAATATCCGCAGATATTACCTGATAATCGTGTTGTTTTCCGCATAAAGGCACCCGATGCGCAAAAAGTGCAAATTGATCTCGTAAAAAAATACGAGATGGCTAGAGATACCGGCGGCTACTGGATAGTTACAACTGATCCTGTCAGCGAAGGATTTCATTATTATTCTTTATTGATAGATGGAGTGGCGCTTGTTGACCCGGCAAGTGAAACATTTTATGGTATGGGAAGAATGGCAAGCGGCATTGAAATACCATTTGCAAATGGTGAGTATTATGCTATCAAAGATGTTCCGCATGGGGATGTGAGGATAAAAAAATATTATTCAAAGGTCACGAATTCATGGCGTCAGTTTTACATCTACACTCCTCCCGGATATGATGATAATACAAGTAAAAAATATCCCGTGTTATACATATTGCACGGCGGTGGCGAAGATGAAAGAGGTTGGTCAACACAGGGAAAAACCGACCTTATACTTGATAATCTTATTGCAGAAAATAAGGCAAAGCCAATGCTGATAGTAATGCCTGATGGAAATTTTGGAAGTGGCGGTTTGGCAGGATTTAATGAAAATGTACTTCGTTCTTTTGAAAATGAATTAAAGCAATCATTAATTCCCTTTGTTGAAAAAAATTATCGTGCAGAAACTGAGGCAAAGAACCGGGCATTAGCAGGATTATCAATGGGCGGATTGCAGACTTTATATGCTGGAATAAAGAACACAAATATGTTTGCTTATCTGGGAGTATTCAGTTCCGGATGGTTCGCTAATCGTCCTGAACTCGCGGATCCGCAATATGATTTTATGAAAGCTAATGTTGCGATGATCAACAGTAATCTAAAAAGTCTTTGGACATCTATGGGTGGTAAAGAAGATATTGCTTACAACAATTGCAAGATCATGCTTTCAAAGTTTGATGAAATGGGAATTAAATATACCTACAGCGAATATCCGGGCGGACACACATGGCCGGTTTGGAGAAATAATCTTTACAATTTTGCTCAAATACTTTTTAAATGATGGCGATGAAGACGCTTGTTTGCATAAGGCCCGGGCTACTTGAATATAACAGTAGTGAAAGACCGCAGTTGAAAAAAAACCACGCTATCATCAAGATCAAACGCATTGGAATTTGCGGTACAGATCTTCATGCATTCGAAGGCACGCAACCATTTTTCAATTATCCAAGGATATTAGGACACGAGTTGGCAGGTGAACTTGTTGAATTTGACAATGCTCCTGGTTTTGAGAAGGGAGAATCAGTTTCATTTATACCTTATTACAATTGCGGACACTGTATCGCCTGCCGAAATGGAAGGACCAATTGCTGTGTACAAATGCAAGTCTGCGGCGTACATGTTGACGGCGGCATGGTTGAATATTTATCTGTTCCTTCTTCGTTATTGTTGCATAGCGAAGGATTAAGTTTCGATGAGTTAGCACTGGTAGAACCATTGGCCATTGGAGCCCATGGTGTCCGCAGAGCAGCCATTGTGCCGGGTGAATTTGTTTTGGTTATGGGCGCCGGACCTATTGGTCTTGGAGTAATGGAGTTTGCACAAATAGCAGGTGGAAAAGTCATTGCATTAGACATTAATAAGGAACGCCTCCGTTTTTGTAAGAACAAGCTGCATGTTGCTCATGCTATTAATGCGTCTACTGATGACATC
>VBAS01000300.1 GCA_005882975.1 Bacteroidota bacterium
TGTTCATCCAATTCTTTTCTTGGTAAAAGCATTTTTGCTTTTATCCGCATTAAAGTGGAAATAAATAAAATGAACTCACTTGAAAGCTCAATATTCAAAGATTCCTGGCCATGAATAAAATCAAGAAAATCGTTTGTGATCTTAGTAATGGGAATATTGTAAATATCCAGCTCATCCCTTTCAATAAAGAAAAGAAGGAGGTCAAATGGGCCTTCAAACTGTGGTAGCTTTATTTGGTACGAAGCGTTATTCAATATCGAAAATTTTAAGGTTGAGCCGAAGTGGTGCTTCGGAAAGCAAAATCCCGTTACAAAATAACGGGACTTTAGCCTTTTATAAAAATATTAATCTATTTAAGCCTTGCCGCAAACCCTACTCCTAACTGTGACCGCATTTGGGTAGCCGCCTTATTATGGTTCTCCCCAAATAGTTTTACATCATCATCATAGATCAGGTCAAAGTTATAATTAACAATTAGCCAGTTATTTACTTTCATGTGCAATACGTTTGTCCAGAAAACATCAATGTTTTGCGGGTCATCAAGATAATTTGAAAAAAAATCTGCACGGGTAGAATACGTTATATTCTTTGCCACTTCACTCTTAAATTTAAATGAGACCAAAGCTCCAAGTTCAAAACGAACTTGCCTTTCCGGGTCAACATTGTAATGCCATGAAAGAGGGATTTCCTGTGAACCATCTGGTTTTACACCACCCTGGTAGTTGAAACTATAAGGACGATTTGTAAAAAGTATTAAACGTGGTGCGAAAGGCGAAACGAAAAGGCTGGCCTTTTTTGCACGTATATCAAAGCCGGGGCCAAGTGTAAGATAACCGGGAGCCATCAACCCGGAAATTCTTTCCTTTGGGTTTTCAGTATAGTCAAAGCCATCATGAAACTGTGTACGTGCATTGAACCATGCACCCCCACCCACTACATTATCCTTTTTACTGATCCTATGCCTGAACATGGAAACGAAATCGATCTTGTCATCTGTTTTTCTAAACCCTGTCGAACTTGAATTGGTCAATGCATAAGAAAGATCAATACTATTTTCCCAAATATTTTTCCTCCATTTACGGTTTGCCTGGTAATTAAAATAAGCGGCGGTTTGCAAAGTAAATTTTTCAGAACCTGCAGCCCAGTTACGACTGCCTCCCTGGCCAACATTGAAACTAAAATAACCTTCCGTGGCCCATCCCCGTTTGTTGTTATTGCCTGTCGTAGTATTCTGTGAGAAAAGAGAAAAGGTGAGAATAAAAGTAAAAAGTGTAAAGATGAGTTTTCTCATACCGTGAGTTAAATTTAAAATCTGCCACCGTTGACAGAACGGTGCTTTCAAAGATAATAGTTTAATTCAATTTTAAAACAGAATTATTGACTGAAAAGTGTCTAAATAAAAACTGGAAAATGATCTGAATAGATAACAATAAAAAAAATTAATAGAGAGAAAATAAGAAGTCGATTTTATAATTTGACAGTAACATTTAAACCTAAAACTTTTTGACTGACCTCATTCATTACAATCAAATTAGTTGTATGATCTTTTGTGTTTATAGTTTCATAGTAAGTCCGACACCTAATACTTCTTTTACTTGCAATCTCTTTTTTACATCATCATCATAAATAAGATCAAGGCTAAGATTAGTTGCAAATAATTTATTGAACTTCATAGTAAGTAAGTTGTTCATTAGCAGATCAACATTTTCCGGGTTTCTTTTATAATTGCTGAAAAGATCAATACGACCGTTGTACGTTGCCCATTTGGAAATGTCAGCTTTGTAGGTAACAGAAACGTAAGCACCAAATTCCTGGTTAGATTTTTTTCCAGCATCAACTCCGAATTTTGCAACATTATAAAAATCGGGATCGATCTTCAATACCCATCTAAAAGAAAAAGGAGAAATAAAAAATGAAAACCTGTTGGGTGTTTTATAATTCATGCCGGGTGATAAAATGATCTTTCCCGGCGTAAGAAAACTTGATATTTTGGTAACCGGTTCGGTTGAATAATCATATCCATCCAGGAATTGCGAATTAAAATTAAACAATAAGCTTGCGTACCACCGCTTAGCCACCTGGTAACCATATTTACTAGTGACGTCGATGCGGTCATCAATTTTCCTGTATTTAGAAAAGCTGGTTGCATTCTGAAACCCAAGAGCAAAGTCAAAATAATTGTCCCAGATATTTTTTCCTTGTCGTAAGTCAATAGAATAATTTAAAAGTGAGTTGACGCCAAGTGTATTATTTTCCCCACCCCCAACCCAATTACTCAATGCGCCCTGGCTAAGATTAAAAATAAAAGTGCCGCTTTTTTTCCACCCATTACTATCAATACTTGCTACGGGCTTCGACCCTACATCTTTTATTTCCTTAATAGTCCCGTCTTGTGCTTGTAAAATGACAAAAGAGTTCATTATAAAAATGAGGAGTATTATTTTTTTCATACCAATTTGCAAACGATTATTTTGTAAAAGGAATCCAATGCAACATCTATGCCCAGCGAAATAATTTTACTTCTTTAATGCATCTCTTATTTCACGCAGTAGCAAAATATCTTCGGGAGTTGGCGGCGGTGCTGCTGGTGCTTCTTTTTTCTTTAGCTTATTCATGCCTTTTACAATAAGAAAGAGTATAAATGCAATAATTATAAATTTAATGACTGCCGAAAGAAATTTTCCATAATGAACGGCACCCCATGTTAGTTTGTCAAGGTCCTGTGCATTGGCTGCTTTTAGTGCAGGCTGTAAAAGTAAAGGTGTAATAACATCATCAACTAAAGATGAAATGATCACACCAAAAGCGCCACCGATAATAACGGCTACAGCCAGGTCAACTACATTGCCCTTCAAAGCAAAATCTCTGAACTCTTTTAGCATTCCCATAAAAAAAGTTTTTGTGAAAAAATGTATTTGTAATGTATGTAAATCTTCTGAATTTCTGTTCTATTTTTTCAACCCGGGAAACTTCATATCAAGATCTTTCAACAGTTCGTATAATGCTGATGCAATAATAAATTCTTTATACCAGTTCTGATCAGCCGGAACAATTGTCCATGGTATCTCATTGCAATGCTCAAAACAATCTTCGTACACTTTCCTGTAGTCATCCCATAGTTTTGCTTCTTCAAAATCCTTTTCATTATACTTCCACATTTTACCGGGATCTTTCATTCGTTCCATGAGACGTTCCTGCTGTTCTTCTTTGGATATATGAAGATAAAATTTAAGAATATATGTATTGTTGTGCTCCTGTAAAAGCTTTTCAAAATCATTGATAGCATTCATTCTTTTCTTTGCAGTCTCATCATCACACCAACCATGTACACGGGTTATAAGTATATCTTCATAATGACTACGATTGAAGATCTGGATCATTCCTTTTGCCGGTGCAGCATTGTGCACCCGCCAAAGGAAATCATGAGATAATTCTTCAAGTGTGGGTGTTTTAAAAGATTTTACAGTTACTCCCTGTGGATTTAAAACGCCTAAAACATTTCTTATTACACCATCCTTACCACTTGCATCCATTCCTTGTATTACGACAAGCACCGAATGTTTTCCTTCTGCAAATAATAAATTTTGCAGGTCATCTAATTTGTTCAGTATTTCACTTGTTTTCTTTTTTGTAATGTCTTTATCAAAATCCTTCGGGGCCCGGGTGCCTGTGTCTTTTAATGAAATTTTTTCCATAACTATAAGTTGAATGACACACAATATACTACTTCAGACAAACCTTCGTAACACGGGTAAAAAAATTGCTTCGTTGAAACTGATTGCTGACCTTTGCGCATCATTATGAAAAAGGATCGGGTCGTAAGCTGGGGAATATTTATTTTATTATGCATTATCTGGGGTAGCTCTTTCATCCTGATGAAAGCCAGTAAAGATGAACTGACCTGGGCACAGATCGCTTCACTCAGAATTTTTTCAGCCGGGGTTGTTATGTTTCCTTTTGCGCTTTTTTACTTTTCCAGGATCCCAAAAAAGAAAATGCCGCTGGTTATTTTATCGGCCATTTGTGGAAACCTGTTACCTGCTTATCTTTTTGCCGGCGCAATTGCAAAAAATATTGATAGTAGCCTGGCTGGTATTCTAAACTCTTTAACGCCAATCTTCGTCGTTGTTACCGGTGTTCTTTTTTTTAGATCAAAAATTGAAGGAAGAAAAATAATCGGCGTCATTGTTGGTTTTGCAGGGTTAACCTTGCTTAGTCTTGCAGCAAAAAAAGGAATAAGTCTTGACAATCTTGAATACACCCTTTGGATATTACTTGCGACTATTTCGTATGGATTTAATATTAATATAGTTGGTCATTATCTTAAAGACATTGATCCCGTTCATCTTGCAGTTGTATCTATTACTTGCATGATGATCCCAACAGGAATTATTTTATGGCAGCAAAACTTTTTACAGATACCTTTTAGTGATGATGATACGTTATTGGCTGTTATTAACTCGATAATGCTTGGAGTCGCTGGCACTGCCATCGCTACAGCCTTGTTTTATGTATTGGTAAAAAAAGCAGGTGGTCTTTTTGCATCTCTCGTAACATATGGCATTCCATTTATAGCCTTAACATGGGGATTTATTTTTGGAGAAGAAATAACGCTATTACAGATCAGTTGTCTCGGAATTATTTTATTCGGAGTTTATCTCGCAAATATGCCTCGCAAGCAGGAAATAGAAACCAGCGCTGAATTTGAAAGTAAGGTCTAAGTCTAATTATTACTTCGAGATAAAATATTAAACCACCATTATTTCTTTTTCTTTTAAAGAAAGATGTTTGTCAACGGTGGTTATAAATTTATCGGTCAATCCTTGTACGTTCGCTTCGGCATCTTTTGTTGCATCTTCACTCAATCCATTTTTCTGAAGTCCTTTGATATGTTCGATCGCATCGCGACGGATATTTCTGATCGCTACTTTTGAATGTTCCCCTTCACCATGACATTTTTTTACCAGGTCCTTTCTCCTTTCTTCTGTAAGTGGTGGCAAAAACAAGCGAATAATGTTACCATCGTTCTGCGGATGAATACCAATATTAGCAGCGATGATCGCCTTTTCAATTGGCTGCAACATGTTTTTCTCCCAGGGCTGTATAGAAAGTGTACGGGCATCCATTACGCTGATATTTGATACCTGGTTCAGCGGCATTGGTGATCCATAATAATCGACAGTAATTCCATCCACCATTTGAGGATTTGCTTTCCCCGCCCGGATCTTTACTAATTCCACCTCGAGGTGGTCAATAGCCTTTTTCATCTGATCTTCAGCATGGCTTTGAATGGACTTTATATCATCAGGATTCATAACTTTTGTTTTGCGGATAGCAAAACTAGTAAAACAGCATCATTTGTAAAGACAAATAATTCGTAAATGAGAAGATCAATTATTAACCTGCATTTTCTCATTGAAGGCCGTTTGGCATTGGTCTTTGTTCCTGGCGTTTCTTTTTATGTTCCATTTCACCTTTTTTATAAAAAAACTGGAACACAAAAAATAAGGCCACTACATAAGCGAGCATACCAAAAGAAACATAGAAATTCCAGGCCAGAGGATTTTTAATCAACATTAATGCAATAGGGAAAGAGAAAAGAGTGGTGGCTAAAAGTAAAAAGACAATATTTTTTTCTTTTAATCCCAGATATGCAAAATGATGAGTGATATGGTCTTTACCACCAACAAAAGGTGATTGACCACGCAGCAATCTTCTTACAGTTACAGTAGTAGTATCAATAATTGGAATAATAAAAAATAAGGCAGGAAGAACAAACGGTTTCACTTGCAGTAAACCCTGGTTACCTTCATTAAATTTCCATAAGAATATCATACTTGTGGAGGCCAGAAAAACACCAAGGAACTGGCTCCCTGTATCGCCCATAAATATTTTAGAAGGGCTCCAGTTAAATCTAAGGAAACCGGCCAAAGCTCCCAACACACCAATAAGAATAAGCATGTAAAAATCAGAAGCGGGATGTCCTATGATCGCCAATACTCCTATTAAACCGGCAATGATAAAAGCAGAGATCGAGGCCGTCACACCATCCATATTATCCAGCATATTTATGGAATTCATCAAGCCTATCACCCAAACAAGTGTAAAAAGAATATTGACAAACTCAAGATTTGAAATAGTGATCTTGACATTGAAAGTTATAAGAATGATACCACAAGAAAGCTGAAGTATGAATTTGAGCAAAGGATTGGTGTTAAATGCATCATCATAAAGACCGGCGAGAAAACCAAGACTTGTGGCGGCTACTATCCCGATAATTTGTTTATCAGGAACGATTCCTTTTTCCTGGGAAATAAAACCATAGATACCCCATGATAAAAGGAAAATAATAAAGAAGGATATACCTCCGATAGATGGTTTTACATGAGCCGTCCACCGAACCTGCTTAAACGTAGGATTGTTCCTGGTGCCAAGATTAAAGGAAAATTTGAGGAGCAGATAATTAATTGCAAGAGATAAGGCTGTTGCGATAAAAAAATATGATACCAGAAAGATACTCATAAGAAGGTATTAGGTTTACTGAAAATGTTGTCTTAGGGTAATTCCGGATGTGGGAGCAAAAATAGTGTGAATATTCAATGTTTTCATTTTAAAGTCATCTTTTTGTTGGCAATCTTTAAGCCGGTTATTAAACCAAATGTCAACTTATTATAAATTAAAATGAGGTTTTAGGGTTTGTATTAAAAAAGATTGCACTTTTGCCCCGATTTTTTTGCCTGTTCAAGGACATAGGATATATGAATTAAAAACAAGTTTAATAAGCTCTACTATTTTATTATGAACGATTTAAAAAATACAGCGACACAGATTCGCAGAGATATATTAAGAATGGTTCATGGTGCAAACAGCGGCCATCCGGGTGGTTCATTAGGATGTGCAGATTTCTTTTCTGCTTTGTTTTTTAAAATATTGAAACACAACCGAAATTTTACGATGGATGGAAAAGGTGAGGACATTTTTCTACTTTCAAACGGGCACATTTCACCGGTTTATTATAGCACTCTTGCAAGAAGCGGTTATTTCGATAAAGCAGAGTTGGCAACGTTTAGAAAAATCAATTCCCGGTTACAAGGACATCCGGCAACTCATGAACATTTACCCGGAATAAGAATTGCTTCCGGATCGCTAGGCCAGGGAATGAGCGTTGCAATTGGTGCTGCTCTAACAAAAAAATTGAATAAAGAAGATACCGTTGTTTATTCCTTGCATGGAGATGGGGAATTAGATGAAGGACAGGTTTGGGAAGCGATCATGTTTGCGGCACATCATAAAGTTGATAATCTTATTTCAACAGTGGATTGGAATGGACAGCAAATAGACGGACCTACTGATAAAGTGATGGGACTTGGTAATATCAAACAAAAATTTGAAGCGTTTGGCTGGACAACACTTGAGATGAATGGGAATGAAATGGATGAAGTCGTTGCTACTCTTGAAAAGGCAAAGACTTTGGTTGGAAAAGGAAAGCCAATTGCTATTATGATGCATACAATAATGAGCAAAGGAGTTGACTTTATGGAAAACGATCATAACTGGCATGGCGTAGCTCCGAATGATGAACAACTTGCAAAAGCACTGGCTCAATTACCGGAAACTTTGGGCGATTATTGATAACCACGATTAATAGGATTTTATAAAGATTAAGAGCAAAATATTGATGACCTATTAAAAATAATTTCCTTCTTTCCTCATAATGCTTTTAATCACGAAAATCCTGGTTCTATCTTATTCCGCTCTCAGCGAAAACTCTTGCCTCGCTGCTTTTCTTGCAGGTATCCATGAAGCAATTAATGCAATAAATAGAACAGTTATGGCTACTAGTACAAAGTCCGGCCAGTTCAGCTTTACGGGATAATAGTCAATTAGAAATGATCCTCCCTGTAGCGGGATCAATTTATAAGTTACCTGCAGCCATGCAATGACCAGGGCAATAATAATTCCTGCTATTCCTCCGAAAACTCCGATCAGCAGACCTTCACTTAAAAATATTCTTTGAATAAAACTATTATTGCCGCCAAGTGCATGGAGTATGCTGATGTCTTTTTGCTTTTCTAAAACAAGCATAGTAAGAGAACTGACGATGGTAAAAGAAAATATACACATGATAAGGACCAGCACCGCATAAACAACCCATTTCTCTGCTGTCATTACTGAATATAGTCCCTGGTTTTGCTCATATCTTGTTTGTACCAAATAATTTTTTCCCAGTTGCTCTTGCAAATTTTCTTTTA
>VBAS01000090.1 GCA_005882975.1 Bacteroidota bacterium
TCATTTTGTAAAAGAAGATTGTAAACAGCATCTTTCTTTGCATCCAAACTTATAGAGAACTTACCATCAGTAGCAATAGCAGAAGAATCTTTTACTGTCTTTTGTCCTGTCGTAATATCTGACTCTTCTATATAAACAACTTTTGAGGGAGCATTATGCAAAACACCTGAAACAGTAAATGTTTTACTTTCCTTCTCCTTACACGAAGCCAATAATGAGATCACTAACACTGATAAAACGATCTTACGCATATACTAATTATTTTTAACTATTCAGTTTTTGACTTAAAATTTCATTTACAACTTTTGGATCGGCTTTTCCTTTTGATCTTTTTATTACTTCGCCTACAAACAATGCCAATAAGCCTTTTTTTCCTTTCCTGTATTCTTTCACTTTATCTTCAAATTGCAAAAGTACAGCATCAGCAATTGGGAGAATATAATCTGAGTTACTATCCATTAGCAAGTTCATTTTAGCTGCTTGCTGCAATGGATCTGTTTCTGGATTTGCTGTCAGCACGGGAAATATTTTTGATGAAGCTGCCGAAAAACTTAGCTTATTTTCCTCGACCATTTTTATAAGTAAATAAAAATTTGAGGGAGATACAGGGAAGTCATCAATGTTTTTCTTTTCATCATTTAACCATGTTCTTACAGGTCCGAGCATCCAGTTAGCGGCGGATTTTGGTTTTATTCCAGCGTTACTTCCATTTGCATTATTTGACTGAATGAGTTGCTCAAAATAATTTGAGAAATCTTTTTCTTCTGTTAAGGCAGCTGCATCATATTCGCTGAGTTGGAATGTCGAAGTATATTTTTTTATTCTTTCTTTTTGTAATTCCGGTAAGCTTGCTTTTATTGCTGCAATGAGGTCATCAGTAAGATCGAATGGCGTAAGATCAGGTTCGGGAAAATAGCGATAGTCTTCAGCATCTTCTTTGTCACGAATGGCAAACGTTGTTCCATTACCCGCATCAAAACTTCTTGTTTGTTGTTGTATTGTTTCACCATTTTCTAATAATTTGATCAAACGGCCTGCTTCATATTCAATAGCGATCTTTACATTTCGCATCGAATTAAGATTTTTTACTTCTACTCTTGTACCCAGTTTGGTATCTCCCATTTTTCTTACAGAAATATTTGCATCACATCGAAGACTACCTTCTTCCATATTCCCATCACAAATTTCCAAATAGCGAACAAGTTTGCGTAGCTCGGTTAAATAGGCATAAGCTTCCTCGCCGCTCCTCAGATCAGGTTCGGTAACAATCTCCAAAAGCGGTACTCCTGCCCGATTATAATCAAGTGCAGTCTCTTCATTGTATACATCGTGCAGGCTTTTGCCCGCATCTTCTTCCATGTGGATCCTGGTCAGTTGTACATTCTTGTTACCAGTCGCGGTCTGAATTGTTATATATCCTCCTTTACAAATGGGTGTTGTGTGTTGTGATACCTGATAACCTTTGGGAAGATCAGGATAGAAATAATTTTTGCGTGCAAAATAATTTTGTTTCTCAATTTCAGAATGACAGGCAAGGCCAAGTTTTACCGCAAAGCCAATCGCTTCTTTATTCATCTTTGGCAAGGTACCTGGATGGGCAAGAGTGATCGGGCTGATATTTGTGTTTGGTTCATCACCAAAGAAAGAACTATCTCCACAAAATAATTTGCTGCGGGTAAGAAGCCTTGCATGCACCTCAAGCCCTACCACTATTTCATATTCCTGTTTTGCTTCCATTTATAAGACGGCAAAAATACACATCAATTTTTAAGGTCTTTGAAATATGAAAACAAAAAAAGCCGTCTCGCCTTAGGCGAGACGGCTTAAAATATAAAATATGTTGATCTTAAAGGTCTGCGGTTTTCAACTTGCGGGGCATTTTTACTTCAACAGTTTGGACCTTACCATCTCTTTTTATTTTCAAACTGATAGTTGGTTTGTCTTTATTTTCTTTCACCAGTTTAGCAACTTCATCAGCGCTGTTCACTTCCGTACCATTGAAATTTGTTATAATATCATTTTCTTTCAATCCTGCTTTTGCAGCATTGCTTTCATCATCCACATCGATCACTTTTACACCTTTACCGTCATCAGTATCCTGAACAGATAAGCCCAACCTGGGCGCACCACCATTATATGACCATGCCTGTCCACGCATACGTGGCATTGCCTGGATCTTTGGAGCAATCAGCTCATTATAATCCATATCCATTTTAAAATTCTGACCAGGGCCAAAACTATATGCGGAAGCTCCTTTCCATTTTCCCAATTCTGCCGTTACTTTCTGTTCTTTTTTATCTCTTAATAATGTAACAGTTACTTTTTCACCTGGTTTGTGATTACGCACAGCTTCGGATAATTCATCGGGATCTTCAATTTTTGTATCGCCAATTTTTGTGATAATATCACCTTCTTTGATTCCAGCTTTTTTCGCGGCGCTTTCATCCGTGATCTCGGTTACTTTCACACCTCCATCTGTTTCTTCGGTCACCACACCAAGCATTGCACGGTCTTCCTCCACATGATACATGTTAAATCCATCTCCATTGTCCCAATTAAAATTTCCTCCGCTTACCCTTGTTCTTGGCGTGCCGTAATAATTTAACCCTTCCATGGTCTTGTATTTATTACGATGAACTGTAACGTCACCGTCCTTCAGGTCTTCGATTGGTTTTCCATTCACAGTTATTTTATCGCCATTGATCTCAACAATGGTTTTTGTTTTATCATCCGTTTTCCGGGTGATAGTGATCTGTTCAACTTCTTTTTTTGTATCCTTTGTATCCTTACTCTCTTTTTCCTTTTCTTTTACGTCTTGTGCAAAAGAAGGAATAGCTAAAGTTGCGAGTAAAACAGTGATCGCAAAATTTACAGCAAATCGTTTCATAAAATGTATTTTTTTATTTCCTACGTTTTTTTTCGTAGACCAAATATAAAGACTTTTTTTGGAATACGAAATGTTTCGGAAGTGTTAAATAGCCAACTGCTATCCAAGTAGCTATTTTATCTGACGGACGGATTCCAGATCTCGTAGGTTTTAACCGAGTAACCATCCACTTCTTCATCCCCGATATAGGTCATCCCGCATTTTTCAAGCACTTTCCATGAACCAATGTTCTCGATCTCAGCACGGGCCACTATGCGTTGCAAACCAATTTTTTCAAATCCATATTGAATAGTTGCATAGGCGGCCTCTGTTGCATATCCTTTTCCCCAACCTTCTTTTTTGAACCGGTAACCAAGATCTATCTCATTCAATTCAGCACGATATTTTAACCCGCACCAACCTAAAAATTCAAGGGTTGCTTTTACATGTACGGCCCAGCGGCCATGATTATAAAGAGCATATTGAGGTATAATAACTTTTTCAAGGATCTCTGATGCATGTGAAAGATCTTTTATTGGATCATGGGTGTAGCGGATAACATCGGGATCAAGATTTAGATCATAGATCAACGCTGCATCATCTTCTGTGAAGGTGCGAAGCAAAAGACGATTGGTTTCAATGATAATATTCATTGTCAGTAAAATTACCGGTTACAGAGTTGTGTAGTTCTTCTTACCCTAAAATGGTATTGGTCAAAAGTATTGATTTCTGAAATTTGAAATATAATTCACCCTTAATAATTGCTATGTATATATGGACAGCAATATTTGCGTTAGTCATATGCATCGTGGTCATTGCTGTTGCTATACGCATTTATAAAGAAAGCCCGAAGATCAGGAAGAAGGATGGTAAAGATCTATTTAATTAATCCCTTTATAGTATCAATTACTTTTTGCAAATTAGACGCATCTTGCCCACCCGCAGTAGCCAAGGTTTTTTGTCCACCACCACCGCCTTTAATGATCGGCGCTACAATTTCTTTAATAATCTTTCCTGCATCAAGATTTTTTGCTGCAACAGTTTTTTCATCAATGCCAACTGCAACTGAAGGCTTACCCCCGATATTGGCACAAAGTACCACTACATAATTGTTGAGGTTATTTTTAAGATCGAAGCAAAGTTTTTTTAGTGCATCAGGGTTATTTACTTCTATAATATCTCCAATAAAACTTATTCCATTGATGATCTCATCTTTTTGCAACAATTCATTGCGAACTCCAACAAGCATTCGATTTTCAATATTTTCTAATTGCTTTCTTAAAGAGGCGTTTTCGGATAAATTGCTTTCAATTGTTTTTAAAAGATCTTTCGGGTTTTTGAATTGCTCTTTAATTGAATTCAATTCATTCAATTTATTATTGATATACTCTTCTGCAGCTTCACCACAAACAGCTTCAATACGTCTTACACCTGCAGCAACTGCAGTTTCATGAGTAATTTTAAAAAAACCAAGTTCGCCTGTTGATCCAACATGTGTTCCACCACAAAGCTCCACTGAATATGTTGGATCAATGATCACCACTCTTACCACATCGCCATATTTTTCACCAAATAATGCCATGGCGCCCAGCTTCATTGCCTCATCTTTTGACATTTCTTTTATTGTAACAGGGATATTCTCCCTGATCTTTTTATTCACAAGGGTTTCAATTGTTGCAATTTCTTCATCTGTAACCCTTGCAAAATGAGAAAAGTCGAAGCGGAGATGTTCCTCATTTACCAAACTTCCTTTTTGTGCCACATGTGTTCCCAATACGTTTCTTAATGCTGCATGTACAAGATGCGTGGCAGAATGATGAAGCTCTGTATGCTTTCTTTTTGTTGCATCAACTTTAGCAATTACTTCAGTAGAAATGTCAGCAGGAATAGAGTCTGCAAAATGAATGATCAGATCATTATCCTTCTTTGTATCTGTAATTCTTAATTTTTCATTATTAATTATTAATTCTCCTGTATCACCAACCTGGCCGCCGCTTTCTGCATAAAAGGGGGTTACTTCTAAAACGATCTGGTAACCTTCTTTTCCCTTTGCTTTTACTTTCCTGTACTTAACCACTTTGGTTTGTGATTCCAATTCATCATAACCGATAAACTCATTCCTGGCATAATCATCCAGCACAACCCAGTCTTCCGTATCAACTGCTGTGGCGGCACGGCTGCGATCCTTTTGTTGCTGCATTTCTGCTTTGAATCCGTTTTCATCAATTTTCAAATTATTTTCTGCGGCTATCAGTTGTGTAAGATCAAATGGAAACCCAAACGTATCATATAACTCAAATGATTCCTTTGGGGAGATTTTACCCTGTACAATAAGATCATCTACTCTTTTTAATCCTTTATCCAATGTTCTTAAAAAAGAATCCTCTTCTTCTTTCACAACCTTTGTTACAAAATCAACTTGCTTATACAATTCCGGAAATACGTTTTCAAATTGTTTTGCAAGAACTGGTATCAATTGAAAAAGCAATGGTTGCTTAAAATCCAAATAAGAATAATAATAACGAACGGCACGACGAAGTATTCTTCTTATTACATAACCAGCACCGGTGTTTGAAGGAAGTTGCCCATCAGCAATTGTAAATGCAATAGCACGAATATGATCCGCTATAACACGAAAAGCAACACTTTCCTTATCATCTTTCGCCTTATATACTTTATTTACTTTTTTACTTATTTCTTCGATCGTACCTGTAAACACATCTGTATCATAATTGCTCTTCTTTCCCTGAACCACTTTTGTCAATCTCTCCAAACCCATCCCAGTATCAACATGTTTTGCAGGTAATGACTCAAGACTTCCATCTTTTAAACGATTGAATTGAATAAATACATTATTCCATATCTCCATTACCACTCCAGTTTCATCATTATTAACCAGAGAATGTCCGTCATTATTGGCCTCAGGTCTTGCATCGAAATGTATTTCTGTGCAAGGACCACAAGGGCCCGTATCACCCATTTCCCAAAAATTATCTTTCTTATTGCCCATTAAAATCCTGTCTTCAGCTACCCATTTTTTCCATTCATTGTATGCTTCCTCATCTCTGGGCAAACCTTCTTTCTCATCTCCTTCAAAAATGGTCACATATAACCTGTTTTTATCCAAGCCATACACTTTTGTCAGCAATTCCCAGCTCCATTCGATCGCTTCTTTTTTAAAATAATCGCCAAAGCTCCAGTTGCCCAACATTTCAAACATGGTGTGATGATAAGTGTCCACTCCCACTTCTTCCAGGTCATTATGTTTACCACTTACCCGCAAACATTTTTGTGTATCGGCCACTCTTTTATTTACTACAGGTTTATTTCCTAAAAAATAATCTTTGAACTGGTTCATGCCCGCATTTGTAAACATCAGCGTAGGATCGTTTTTTACAACAATAGGCGCAGAAGGCACGATCACATGTCCTTTCGATGCAAAAAAATCCAGGAACTGTTGCCTTATTTCACTACTGGTCATCATACGTTTTGATTGGCCTGCTAACCTCAGGCGGGGTTGCTTATTCTTTTTATAACACTATATTTGCCTGCCTGCCGTCAAGGCAGGTCTTCCCTGTAAAAGTGGCCAAAGGTAATGATAAGCCGCCAGTTGTGTAAGGCCATACTGTTTACAGGTACTGATCTTAAAACCAATTATCCGTTACCCACTAAGACCGCACCGGGTTATGAAAAAGATCAAATACTATTATAATACGCATACGCTCCGGTATGAGAAACTGGAAACTCCCTTGCGTGTAAAACTCCTCCGCGTATTTGGTTTTATTGCTGCCGCACTTGTTACTGCCGCCATTATATCCTTGTTAGCATTCCGGTTCATTGGTTCGCCAAATGAAAAATTGCTGCGTGCCGAGAACGAGAGAATGAAAGACCGATACCGTGCACTTACGCAGGAAACAAAAAAGATAGAGCAGCAAATGAAAGAGCTGGAAGACCGGGACAATGAAGTTTATCGCTCCATTTTTGAAGCCACCCCAATACCGGATAGTGCAAGATTAAAAGATATTGAAAAAGAGCAGCAGATCGCCAGGGTAGAAGGCATGGAACAAAACGACCTGGTCAACTCTATTGTTACTTCTTTGAATAATATGCAAAGCCGCATAAATGCACAAAAGGCATCTTATAAAGATCTTGGAGTAATGGTAAAGGATAAAGAAAAATTATTGGCTGCCACACCGGCTATTCAACCGGTAAGCAATGCCGACCTTAAACGTATCGCTTCCGGTTTTGGATATCGAATCGATCCTGTTTATAAAACAGTCAAGCTTCATCCCGGTCTTGATTTTGCAGCTCCTGCGGGTACGCCTATTTATGCAACGGCTAATGGTACCGTGGAATTCGCTGGCAACCGCGGCGATGGCTATGGTAATAATGTTATCATTAATCATGGCTATGGTTACAAAACTTTATTTGGCCATATGTTTAGGATAAAAGCAAGAATTGGTGAAAGAGTAAACCGTGGTGAAGTGATTGGTTGGGTGGGTAGCACCGGCAAGAGCACAGGTCCGCATTGTCATTATGAAGTGATCAAGAATGGAAATAAGATCGATCCTATTTATTTCTTCTATAATGATCTTACACCAGAACAATTCGATCGCTTGTTAAAACTTGCAGCCGCATCGAATCAAAGTTTTGATTAGATAGAAAGTTGCGAGCTCCGAGTTATAAGCTTCGAGACTTTATCTTTGGTTAGTCACTTTTAAGTATACATCTTTCGTTGCTCGCAGCTCGTGGCTCATAACTCGCAGCTTTTTATAAACCCAACTTTTCCACACCTGTCAACATCGTTGCGTCGCACTCTTCAAGGTTCTTATCTTTACTGAACTATGGGTAAACCACTTTCGCAAATAACTTTTGATTTTTCTTCTGAAGAAGAAAAAGATGTAAAGATCACCGGCCATGAAATGCCGGAGGAACAACAAGAGACAATGGTACAGGAAGAAACCGATCCGAGGTTAGAGCTGGAGGATCCTGTAACTACTGTTGTTGAAGCATTAGAAAAAAGAAGATCACCTCGTGGACGCTTATCCTTAAAAGAAATTCATTTAAATGCAGACCTTATCCAGATCCCACCGGATGAAATTCTTTTTCAGAAACAATACTATTCAATCGGTGAAGTTTCCAAATGGTTCAGGGTAAACCAATCATTGATCCGTTATTGGGAAACTGAATTCGATATACTTGAACCAAGAAAGAACCGCAAAGGCGACCGCTTCTTCCGCCCCATAGACGTAAAGAATCTGGTTTTGATCCATGATCTTCTTCGCCGCCGCAAATTCACGATCGAAGGCGCAAAAGACTTTCTAAAGAAGAATAAGAAGGTAGATGAAAAGTTTAAAATGATCAAATCATTGGAAAAGATCAAATCATTTTTTAATGAGTTGAAGGCGAGCTTGGGGTAACGCTTATACTACTGATCTAATTTCCCTGAAATTTTTATATCACTACTTGCGCCGGCAAGTTCGATCTTCATTTCTTCCATCAGTTTTAGTATCTCAAGATTCTTTTGCTGTTTCAGCTTTTGAAATTCTTTGATCGCTATTGGCGCAGTAAAAAAATCGATGCTGATAAGAAATGAATTTGATCTTATATCAGTCAAAAAAACAGTGCTGTCTTCAATTTGCGGATGAACAAGTTTTGTTTTTACTACTTCTATAAATTTATTAAGCGTTTCAGAAGAAATATTTACACCTGTTTCCAATCTTATTTCTGCCTTGCGTTGAGTACGCAATGTAAGGTTGTCAAGTATGCTATCCACCATTTGTTTATTAGGAACAGAGACAAAAGTTTTCTGATCAGTTCTTATGCGGGTGCTTCTTAACCCAATTTTTTCAACTGTACCCGTTACCTGCTGTACATGCACAAGATCCCCAACAGTAAACGGCCTGTCAAAAAATATTATGAACGATGCGATCAGGTTCTCCAGGCTTTCCCTTAAAGACAAAGCAATCGCAGCAGTTGCAATGCTTAACCCCGTTATCAGGCTGCTTATATTTAATCCAAACCCCGCTTTCAAAATCATTAATATTCCAATGATGCCGATCACTACTTTAAAAAAATCCTTGAAAAAAATAATGAGTTGGTTATCCGTATGACTGGGGGTCATGTTAGCTTTTTGTTCAAGAATAAGCGCTATAAAATCGATCATCCGTAATAGCAGCCAGATAAATGATGCAATCATAACCAGCGTACCAATAGTATGTATGATCTGTTTTGTGCTTCTATTATAAACTTCCACATCCCAATAGCCGGGAAATGTGAGTTTGTGAAGCGCTATAATTGAAACAAGAACAAAAATGAATAAGCCCAGGGGCTTTGCCACAAGTCCTGAAAAAGAACTTTTGTCAACATCTCTGAATACAATTCTGACAAGGCGATAGATTAGACCTGCGAAATACCGGGAAATAACACGTTTTAAAATAAGAACAAATAAAATAACACCGGCAACTATTAAATAATTTTTGATGGGGTTATCAAAGATCATTTTATTCAGAAAATCATTCATGCATGCAAAAATATGCCAAAGGCATCCTTTGGAAAAAAAGAAAGGGCTTAGCGAAGCTGGTAAATCTCCAGCTCATCTTTTTTTAATGCGTAAGCTTTTGTGGCAGTAAAAAGTATGGATTGCGCTTTTTTGAAAGTCTCCGGCATTTTGACTTCCTGTAAAAGTAAATTCGAAGGCTGGTAGCGCATCAGGGAATCATGCCGCGTACCTGTTATATATTTTCCAACCGCATTAAAATTATCGTAGCCAGTAAGCGAGAATATATTCTTTAAAGTGCCGTAGTAATCGAATACATAAACTCCTTTATTCTTATCATATAAATAAATAAACCCATCCTGGTCAAAGATGGATGTGAAAGAAAATGCTTCGCCAAACAGCTGGCGAAAATCGCTGGTAGCAAAAAGCAACTTGCCATCCTCATCTATTTTTTTCAATTTATGTTCAAACTCATCATACAGCCAGATCTTATTATCGTAAGACAAGCAAACGGCTTCCACATGGAAAATATCCTGTTTGCGGAGGTCGATCGTACTGCGGTTGGTCATCAATCGATCAAGAATAACAATAGTTGAAAAATCTTTGTAATAAAGTAAAACACGCATTGGGTTTGAAACATCTATTTGCGCCACTTTACCATATCTTCTCACATTATTGAAAATCCCAACTGAATCCCCATTTGCAGCGATCTTTTTTAATTGATCATAGGAGTTGAGTAAATAAATATTATCAAAGTTGTCAGCTGCAAATTCAGCAATATCGCCTTTTATCTTTTTATATGGCACAAATAATGAATCGGTTTGTGCATTGCTGACAAGGTAAAAAGTAAAAAGTAAAAAAAATATCGTTGCCCGTTTTAGCATTATCGCCTGATTATTTTTTCATCTTTATTTAAAAACGATTTTAACTGTAAATTATTCCCATCAAATACGGCATAAGTATAATAATGTATCCAATCTCCCAGGTTAATATACCTGCTGTTTCCAGATAGACGATGATCAATGGCTAAGTGTCTATGCCCAAACACAAAAAAATCAAAGTTTTTTTTCTTTAGGACCTCTTTACTGTAAATGAGCAGCCATTCCTTATCCTCTCCCAAAAAAGTTTCTTCGGATACTCCCGTCTGTGCCCTGCTGCGCCGGCTGAAATAATCAGCGAGACCCATCCCAAAATAAGGCGGAAGAATACCAAACAACCACTGACAAAAAGAGTTGCGAAATATCTTCTTTAAAAACTTATAGCCTTTATCACCAGGACCTAATCCATCGCCGTGACCTATTAAAAATTTTTTACCGTTTCTTTCAAATTCTTTTGGCTCAAAATAGATCGGGATATTTAATTCTTTTAGAAAATAATCTTTCATCCACATATCATGATTGCCCACAAAAAAATGCATGGGAATACCAGCATCAGATAATTCAGCAAGTTTTCCTAATAATCTTGTAAATCCTTTCGGAACAACTTTTCTGTATTCATACCAGAAATCAAACATATCACCAACCAAAAAGATCTCCGCAGCATCATTTTTAATTTCATCAAGAAAACGAACCACTTGTTTTTCTCTTTGAAGACTCGAAGCTGCATCCGGTGCACCAAGATGAAAGTCTGAAAGAAAGTATATTTTTTTATTGGTTGGAGATGTCACGAACTGAAATTATTTCTTTTGATCCATATATCGAAGAACATCACCCGATTCAATTATTGGTTTATCATGCACATCACCATAATACCAGTATATCCATGCGTTTGTGATCTTGTTATCAATAAACACTTCCGCCACATCTCTGCGGTAAAGTTGCACTTCGTCAGAACCCACATGCACTCCTTCATAATCATCAAGCTGTCCTATTGCCCAGGCAAATTCTTTTTCGTTCCTGATCCTGTATAATTCACCGATGATAAACTTGTTGTTATCGGTAGGTCTTGCTGCAGGATAAGTTCCAAGATCATATAACTCGCCTTTTACTTTTGCTTCTCCAACGAGATCAAAATAGCGACTGATATATTCATAGGCAGGGCTGCGAAAACCGCTGCGCAATGAACCATAAACAAAAAGTTGGTAAACCTCCTGATTTTTCATGCACTAAAAGTACGAAGCATGAAGCTATGCATCAACTAAAAAACAATATACTTCTTTGGGGCCATGAACTCCTACCACAAGTGTCTTTTCTATATCAGCCGTGCGGCTGGGACCAGTGGCAAAGGTTATAAGTGAAGGGAGATCGTCCTTGTATCTTTTATTCATCAATACCAATGCATCTTTCACATCATATACAAGCTGGCTTGTAAACGCGATACAAATATGTATGGGTGCATAAACACTCGTTGTTCGGCCTGACGATCCTGCTGCAGTCATTACAATACTGCCGGTACGAGCTACCAGGTATTCACAACTTGTTACGCTTACATCACAATCTGCAAGATCTTTTTCAGTAAATCTTTCTTCTGCCGAATTACCAACCAGCTCCCTGATCTTATCTTCAACACAATAAACTTTTTGCCAGTCACTTTTTTTAATAAGACTATTAAATTGAAAAGCCAGTTCTTGCCGATTTACGCAAAAAATAAACCGGCCACCCAATCCATTGAATTGCTCTGCAAATATTACTTCAAGATCTTCGGAGACAGGATGGAATATTGGTTGATTGCCCTCGCTTTGTGGAAATGGAAGAGGCGTTGAGTGACTCAACGCCTTTCTTATTTTTTTGAGAATTGATTCTTTTGATGGAGAAAATTTCATTCCCGGTTATTTGTTTAAGCTGGAAGTGGGAACATTCCCGAACCAGCTCCTTCCGCTCCTTCAGGCGAACTTTTTTCTGCAGGCTTTTCAGAAGGTTTCACCTGCTCAACTATTGACTCTACTATTGGAACATCAAGCACTTTCTTTTCTTCATATGGTCTTTTACCGATCAATGCTTCTACGTCGCTTTGAAAAAGAACCTCTCTTTCTAACAATGCTTCAGCAACGATTCTTACTTGTTCCTTTTTTTCTAATAATAATTTTTTTGTTGTTGCATATCCTTCATCGATCAACTTGCGCACTTCCTCATCTATTAACCTGGATGTTTCTTCAGAATATGGTTTTGTGAAAGAGTTTTCCTGCTGAGGATCATAAAAACTTACTCTTCCCACCTTTTCATTCATACCGTAAACTGTCACCATTGAGTAAGCGATCTTTGTGATCTGCTGAAGGTCATTTTGTGCACCTGTTGAAATTTTATCAAAGAAAATATCTTCAGCTGCACGACCGCCTAATGTCATACAGATCTGATCCATCAGCTGATCGATGTTATATAAGTACTGTTCTTTCGGCGTGTATTGTGCATACCCTAATGCAGCGGTCCCTCTTGGAACGATCGTTACTTTCAATAATGGATAAGCATGCTCCAGGAACCAACCACATATTGCATGACCTGCTTCATGAAATGCAATAATTTTTTTCTCTTCCGGTAAAATGATCTTGTTCTTCTTTTCAAGACCACCAATCACCCTGTCTACTGCGTCCTGGAAATCTGCCATCTCAACTGATTGCTTTCCTTTTCTCGCTGCGATCAAAGCAGCTTCATTGCATATATTGGCAATATCAGCTCCTGCAAATCCCGGGGTTTGTTCAGCCAGTTTATGTATATCAACTTTTTCAGAAAGCTTGATTGGCTTCAGGTGTACTTTAAAAATTGCTTCTCTTCCTTTCAGGTCTGGTTTATCTATTGAAATCTGTCTATCAAAACGACCGGGGCGAAGCAATGCATTGTCTAATACATCAGGACGATTGGTAGCGGCTAATACTATAATACCGGCATCAGTTCCAAAACCATCCATTTCTACCAACAATTGATTCAATGTGCTTTCTCTTTCATCATTGCTCATCATTACATTCTTTCCTCTTGCACGACCGATTGCATCTATTTCATCAATAAAAATTATACAAGGAGCTTTTTCTCTTGCCTGTTTAAAAAGATCACGAACACGGCTGGCGCCAACCCCAACAAACATTTCAACAAAATCACTACCGCTAAGGCTAAAGAACGGAACCTGTGCTTCACCGGCCATTGCTTTTGCAAGAAGTGTTTTACCAGTTCCGGGAGGTCCGATCAACAATGCACCTTTTGGAATTTTACCACCGAGATTGGTATATTTTTTTGGATTCTTTAAAAAGTCAACGATCTCCATCACTTCCACTTTCGCTTCATCAAGTCCGGCAACATCAGCAAATGTGATATTCACTTTTGTTCCTTTATCAAATAAAGTAGCTTTTGATTTACCAATATTAAAAATACCGCCGGGACCACCGCCTGCTCCAGCCCCTCCACTCATTTTACGCATCAGCAATATCCATATTGCAAGAAAAAGCAATACAGGTAATATGAAACTAACGGCGCCTGAAAACCAGGTACTGTCCTTTTCAATAAAATAAGGATCATAAGATTCATCGGGAAAGTACGCCGGGTTTTGTTTTTTAAATTCCAGGATCTCCTCCCTGAACCGGTCATTTGACTCAAAACTAAATTGCGGTGGCCTTTCATCCTTCTTATTTGAAATAGCACTTGTAGGAAGTTTGTCTAAATATTCCCTAAGGCTATCCTTTTTTATAAACACCCTTACAATATTCTTGTTTGTTACTTCAACATATTTTTCAACATGGTGCTTACGCAACATGTCTTTGAATTCGCCTACAGTAATTGGCTCTGTCTTTTTGCTTAACGGATTAAAGATGCTAAAACCAATAACTGTTGCAAGTAAGATGGCCCACACCCAATAATTGCTGAATTTCGGTCCGCCTTTCTTATTGTCATCACGATTTGGCTGAAACCGTGGAAATTTATCGTTTTTATTAAATTGATCTTGTGACATTTTTTCTTATTCCTCAGATAACCTGTTTCTTTAATGATTAGTTTTTAATTTATATACTTTACAAAGCTGTTTAGTCTTCTTCATGGTCATGCGCCACCGCATCACTCCACATTTCTTCCAGCTTATAAAATTTTCTTGTTTCCGAAAGCATCACATGAACCACCACATTTACATAATCGATCAAAACCCATTGCAGGTTCTTTTTTCCTTCATGATGATATGGATACTCATCACATTTCTCTTTTATTTGCTGTTCAACAAAATCTGAAATGGCCCGTACCTGGGGCTGACTACTTGCCTCGCAAACAATAAAAAAATCTGCAACAGCTTCATCTACTTTTCTCAGGTCAAGAGAAATAATGTTTTCACCTTTTTTCTCCTGTATAGCGTTGATGATGGTTTTAATGAGTTTTGAATTCTTCGTTAACCGGACAGAGCTTTTCTTTTTTCGTGTAGCCAATACTGACAATTGTTCCAATAATTTTCTTTTAAGGTTTGAAGTTTTATTTGCTGAAGTTCCGGTTACTTGTTATTCATTATTTGTAATGTTTTACCTGCAACAAATGACGAGTACCCGAAAACTGATTTACTTTGTCAAAAATAGTAATTAATTGCCACTACCATCTGCCGGCAATCCAATTGGAAAGCCTTTTATTGAACTGCAATCAATTGATAGTACCAACAAATATGCCATGGGTCTTATTCATAAAGATCTTCTGCCGGACGGACAGAGTGAGGCTCAGCATGGTATGGCTATTTTTACACATGAACAAACAGGCGGCAAGGGACAACGTGGTAAGAATTGGGCCTCTCAAAAAGACTTAAATATTGCTCTTAGTATTCTGTTAAAACCTTATCCACTCAGCATTACCGACCAATTCAAATTAAGTGTTTGTGTTGCGGTTAGTATATGGGAATTTTTTTCAAAGTATGCGGGTGATGAAACAAAAATTAAATGGCCAAATGATATTTATTGGCGTGACAGGAAGGCAGGCGGAATCCTCATAGAGAATGTTATTCAAAGTAGCCAGTTGACAGTTGGCAGTTGGCAGTGGTCTGTAATTGGGATAGGAATAAATATTAATCAAACAGATTTCGATCCTGATCTACCAAACCCTGTTTCTTTAAAACAAATAACCGGTAAAAAAAATGAACCAATTGAACTTGCGAAAGAGCTCTGTTCAATCATTGAAAAGAATTACCAGTTATTGATTTCGGAAAATTTTGAAATGCTTTTTAATAAATATCAAATTCAACTTTATAAAAAAAATGAAAAAGTAAAACTGAAAAAAGGGGCCCGTGTTTTTGAAACTACAATAAAGAGAGTTTCAGAAACTGGCCAATTGATCACTCAACATTCTATTGAAGAAAAATTTGAGTTTGGAGAGATAGAATGGCTTTTATAGATATTATTTCCCCTTCGCTTTCTTATCCTTAAACACAACAAAATTCCTTGTCAGAGTAAATGCCCAGCGGAATTCACCGTCTCCCCAGGATGAAGTGGTGCCGCGAATAAAACGATTCTCCAGGATATCTGTTGCATTGGTGAAATTAAGGTGAAACACATGCCCTTCAGTTATGATCTCAAGGCCTATTCCAAAAGGATCATGAAAACCTATTCCCTTCGAAGCAAAAAAATCTATACTTTCTTGTGATCTGAAAGTGTGAAAATAGTCAGCAAGGAGCACCAATTTTTTACTTAAAGGCAATCGTAGTGCACCGCCAACAGCAAAAAGATTTTCCTGGGCACCTGGTTCAACATAATTTGTATGGAGATAGAGTGGATTTAACTGCAAACTCAATTTACCAAACTTTCTTGCCACCAACACTTGTACTATTTGACTATGGCGACTGCCGAAATCTTCAAATGAATTTTCAAGATGTAAAGCAGTATCTGTTGCTTTCATGGCTGACAATACATCATTTGCAAAAAATGTAAGCGAAAGTGGGTGACTTGGGTCATTATCTTTTTGTCGCATTGCCTGGTATTTTAATCCCCACTCATATTGATTTGTCACAAACCCTGAACCTTTTGCCCGGGCGAAAAGAATATTTAATCTATCGCTTAAACCTAACTGGAAGCCAATACGGACATCTTTAATACCATCTAACCCGAAGAAGCCATGTTTGACTCCACCATTGTCACCAGCAATATCACCAAAGTAGTGATCGATGCTAAAATCCATTATTCCTTTGGGGTGAACCTCTACGGATTTTGAGTTGATTACTTTTTGTGCGTAGAATACTTTAGTGTTAATGAACTCTGGATTTGTGGGAGTCTTAATTATTGTTGTTTCCTGCCCGAAAGAATTAATAACTATAAAAAGGACAACAACAAAAAGTGATCGTTTCATAATGACTGTTTTGGTTTTTAATAAATCGAAGCTTTGAATAAAGGGGTTGCTTACAATTAAAATTAGAAATTTCAATTATGAAATTAATCGGGGAAAATTATTCAAAGGACTTTAATATTTCCTGTGCATGTGCCTTATTCTTTGGCTTATGAAATATTTTTTGAATGATCCCTTTTTCATCAATGACAAAAGTGGTGCGAAGAATACCCATGTATTCGCGGCCAAATAATTTTTTCATATCACGAACACCATAAGCTGCGGTTATTTTGTTTTCCGTATCAGCAATTAAAGGAAAGGGAAGTTTATATTTTATTTCAAATTTCTTTTGTTTGTTTTCATCATCCGGGCTTATACCTAATACTTCAAAACCTTTTTTCTTTAATAAAGAATAATTATCCCTCAGATTGCATGATTCAATGGTGCAGGTTGGTGAACCTGCTTCTGAATAAAAATATAAGATCAGTTTCTTGCCTTTATAATCGGCTAAAGAAATTTTTTTTCCATCCTGGTCTTTGCCGGTAAATACTGGTGCTTTATCACCTTCATGGAGTGTTACCATTGGTTTTTTTATTTTTTCTTTACTGTCGTTTTCTTTTTAGCAGTCGCCTTCTTTTTTTTCTTTGGTGGTGGTGGAGTGTATGGATATTTTTTAAACCACCATATTTTTTCTGTTACATTGCCTGCAATATCCTCTGCTCTCACTTTTAATTCATGTACACCAAATGGACATTGCTCATCAAATTTATAGATCCAGTTTCTTCCTTTATCATTGGTGAACATAAGCCACTTGCCATCCAGTTCTGCACGAAAGTTTTTTATACCGGAATTATCAGTTGGCGTAAATACAATTCTTGATGCAGGACTCAGGTTTACAGTATCTCCTTTTCCAATACTATTTAATTGCGGAGGAGTCAGATCAACTAAAGCGATAAAAGATCCAAATGCTCCTGTTTTTGCAGACAGCCATTCGCCCTGCCACACCGGCTTTAATACTGCATTCCCGCCATTTCTTTGGATCACAATTTTATCACGCCATTCTTTTTTGACCTGTATTGTCGGTTTGATCCTTATTGTCATTTCTTCGTGCACAGGATAGCTATTATCATTTAGCTGGTGTAAGTCAGAAACCGCGTTTGGCAATGTGGTGTTAGTGCTATTATAAACTGTCGGTATAGTATCATATATACACCTTTCGGGAAGAAATGCTTCAAAGTCTTTTTTTTCTATAACATTTACAATACCTGCAATAAGGTTATTCGGGTTATGCACAGTTTTGTTTGTAGGGTCACTATCTGTAAACTGGACCAGGAAACTGGTACTTGAAAAATTTTCATTTGCATCCCCCACCTGAATAGTGATCGTATGCGGCAACACATCATCCAGGTGAATTAAACCATCCCTATTATAAAGATGATAGATGCTTTCTTCCCGGCCAGGCAAGGGAGAAATATGCTGAAAATAACCTTTACCAGCTTTGAAATATCTATAGTCTATTTGGGCATTGACATATTCGGATTCGCTATAATCGATCTGGTCAAGAATAAATTCTGCTATTCGTTCTCCATCTTTTAAAATACGGGCAGTATAGATACCATTACCGTTTTGCGAACCGGTGAATTTATCGACGGCCTGGATCGCAAAGCTTAATTTTTTAAAACCAGTTTTCAGTATTGGCATATTCGGAATAACATAGCCGCTATCCGCTTTTTTTAAAGAAAATATTTTTGGTGTTTGCTCGTACGTACTTATGCTGCGATCATACATTGCAAGTTTTAATAAGGTCGGCGCAACATTATCCTCCAAAGGCATTCCAAATAATAAAGGGTTAAGACTTCTGTCAGTTTTTGTTTCTCTTATTTCAAAATGTAAATGCGGACCTTGTGACCCGCCTGTATTTCCACTTTTAGCGATCTCATTTCCCTTTTTTATTTTAAAATCCTTTTCAGTAAAATCCAGTTCAATAGCCCAGGATTCTTTTTCAGTTTGTTTTTCTCTTACATATTTTTCCAGTGCGGGGTAAAACTCATTCAGATGTGCATACAAAGTAGAATATCCATTTGGATGATTAATGATAATAAATTTTCCAAAACTCTGCGGCCTGATACCAATATGCGCCACATAACCATCGGCTGAAGCAAAAACGGGAAGGTTTTCTTTCTGCTCAGTTCTTATATCAAGACCCATGTGCCAATGATTAGGTCTTAACTCGCCAAAATTTGCACTTAATGACATTGGAATTTTTAACGGGTTGGCAAAATATCCCTGAGGGTATTTAATGACGCCGTTTGTCTGACCTTTACTACATAAAAATGATAATAATAAAGCGAACAACGCAGCTTGTTGTACTAAATACTTACTTCTGATCATAGGAGAGCAAATTAACACAAACCTTGCCCATCTATTTTAATCATGTCCAATTTTCTGGATAAATAAAACTGCGATGAGAGAAGTTGATTTAGAATTTTTCGAAATCGGAAACCTATATCGTCAACATTTCAATTAACAAATAGTTAATACACCCTTTTTTAAGCCCAATTAATTTCGCATGTGTAGAATTAATTGAAATTTTTTTATTTCAATATGCAACAAACTTGGAACGGCATTTGTCTTATATTTTATACGCCGTCCTTCTCCAATAATACCGAAAGGTAGTCCTAGAGAAAATCACCGACTGAATTTGAAACCATTTACCATAAACCTTTGACAGATGAAACAATTTAACCACAAGATCTTTATCGCAGCAGTTGTTGTCGGGGGCCTCTTTATTGGGGCCGTAAAAGGACAGGGAGCCCGTAATAGCTGGGTAAAAAAAATGAAAACCCGCGATGAAAGGAAAATGAAACCTGGTACAAATGAGGTTATTCTCGATGACTATGAGATCGCCTCTTTCCACAACAATTGAACATTTGTAACGGAATTAAAATTTATTTGAAATAACAATACATCAAAATCTCCGTTTCCCTTACTTTTGCACCCCGGGTAACAAACCCGGTTTTTTTATGTCTTCACGGTTACCAGCTATTAAATTAAAACCCAAAAATGCCAAAAGATCCTTCGATTAAATCTGTATTGATTATTGGTTCTGGTCCCATCATTATTGGCCAGGCATGTGAGTTCGATTATTCAGGTACACAAGCAGCAAGAAGTTTAAGAGAAGAAGGTATTAAAGTAATTCTTATCAATAGTAATCCAGCTACCATCATGACCGATCCCATGATGGCTGACCGTGTTTATCTTTTACCACTAACGGTTGAAAGTATTGAACAGATATTGCAGGAGAATCAGATCGATGCGGTATTACCAACTATGGGAGGACAAACAGCATTGAATCTTGCAAAAGAAGCAGAAGACCTTGGAATATGGAAACAGTATAACGTACGATTGATCGGTGTAGATATAAAAGCAATTGATAAAGCTGAGGATAGAGAAAAATTCCGCCAATGGATGATTCATCTCGGCGTACCCGTTGCTCCCGCTAAAACCGCCAATTCACATTTAGAAGGAAAAGAATTTGCACAAGAGATCGGGTTCCCGCTTGTGATCCGTCCTTCATTTACACTTGGCGGTACCGGCGGCGGCTTTGTACTCAACAAAGATTTTTTAGATGAGGCGCTTAACCGTGGACTAGAAGCCTCGCCCATCGTATTAGGCTGGAAAGAATTTGAACTCGAACTTTTGCGTGATGCAAATGATAACGTATGCATCATCTGCAGCGTAGAGAATTTTGACCCAATGGGTGTACATACAGGTGACTCAATTACTGTTGCACCGGCAATGACACTCAGCGATACTGCTATGCAGCTGATGCGCAATACCGCCATTAAGATGATGCGTGACCTTGGCAACTTTGCCGGCGGTTGTAATGTCCAGTTTGCGCTGAATCCTGATACCGAAGAAATAATTGCAATCGAAATTAACCCGAGGGTGAGTCGCTCTTCTGCCCTCGCATCAAAGGCTACCGGTTATCCAATTGCCAAGATAGCAGCAAAGCTTGCTATCGGTTATAATCTTGATGAACTGGAGAACCAGATCACAAAAACTACCTCGGCATTCTTTGAGCCGGCATTGGATTATGTAATTGTAAAGATCCCTCGCTGGAATTTTGATAAGTTCAAAGGCGCCAATGATACGCTTGGTCTTCAAATGAAAAGCGTGGGTGAGGTAATGGCGATCGGAAGAAGTTTTGCTGAAGCTGTTCAAAAAGCCTGTCAGAGCTTAGAGAATAATGCAGTCGGCCTGGGCTACTACGGAAAAAGCATGATGCATGCCGAAGAAATTATTGAGCAAATCAAAACACCCAAGTGGGATCGCATCTTCAGAATAAAAGATGCACTGATGATGGGTGTAAGTGTGAACACTATTTCCAAAGCTACCCATGGAATTGACCGCTGGTTTATTTATGAGATACAAAAGATCTGCAACCTCGAAATTGAGATCAGGAAATACAAAATGAATTCGCTGCCTGTTGAGTTACTGCGGGAAGCAAAAACCATGGGCTTTAGTGATGAACAACTCTGCCGCATAATGAATGACGGAACAGAAGATGAAGTGTATGAATTAAGAAAGAAGCATGGCATTACCCGGGTGTTTAAAATGGTGGATACCTGCAGCGCAGAGTTTGAAGCAAAGACTCCTTATTTCTATTCCACTTTTGAACGCGGTGGCGAGAACGAAAGCAAACGAAGCGATAAGAAAAAAATAATTGTTCTTGGTTCGGGTCCAAATCGCATTGGCCAGGGAATTGAATTTGATTATTGTTGTGTGCATGGTTTACTTGCTATAAAAGAATGCGGTTACGAATCGATCATGATCAACTGCAATCCCGAAACAGTGAGTACTGATTTTGACATGGCTGATAAACTTTATTTCGAACCGGTTTATTGGGAACATATCTGGGAAATAATTGAACATGAAAAGCCAGATGGAGTGATCGTTCAGTTGGGGGGCCAAACGGCATTGAAGCTTGCAGAAAAACTTCATAAAAAAGGAGTCAAGATCATCGGAACTTCTTATGACAGTATGGATATTGCCGAAGATCGCGGCCGTTTTTCTGATATCCTGAAAGAACTTGAAATTCCTTATCCTGAATATGGAACTGCGTGGACTGTAGATGAAGCCATAGTGGTTGCGAATAAAGTTGGATATCCCGTGCTTGTTCGTCCTTCATATGTATTAGGGGGACAAAGAATGCGTATCGTGATCAATGATGATGAACTGGAAAAAGCTGTTGTGAGTTTGCTGAAACATATTCCCGGAAATAAAATTCTTGTTGACCATTTTCTTGATCGTTGCCAGGAAGCCGAGATCGATGCGATATGTGATGGCGAAAAATTTCATGTGATGGGCATCATGGAGCATATTGAGCCGGCAGGTATTCATAGCGGTGATAGCAATGCTGTTCTTCCTGCTTTCAATCTTAGTCCGCTGGAACTCCAGGACATGGTTGATTATGCAAAAAAGATCGCTCTTGAATTAAAAATAAAAGGGCTTATCAATATTCAGTTCGCAATAAAAGAAACTAAAGTGTATGTAATAGAAGCTAACCCGAGAGCTTCAAGAACAACACCGTTCATTGCAAAAGCATATAACAAGCCTTACCTGAACTACGCTACCAAAGTAATGTTGGGTGAAATGAAAGTGGCTGATATACCAGAAGAAAAACATTTGGATGGTTTTGCGATCAAAGAACCAGTGTTCAGTTTTAATAAATTTCCGGGAGTAAGCAGGGAACTGGGACCGGAAATGAAATCAACTGGTGAAGCGATACGATTTATAAAAAATCTGAGGGATCCTTATTTCAGACAGTTGTATAAAGACAGGAGTATGTATTTGAGTAAATAGTCCGAACTGGGATTTTTGGGATTAATAAAATTATTAGGAAAGGGTTGCTGATGCAGCCCTTTTTTAATTTGCGAAGGTTTGTTTCGTAAATTTATAAACCGAATAAAATTCTATGAATAAAGAAATCCAATACATTATCAAAAGTTTTGAAGCAACTTTAAGTGGTCAACCATGGTTTGGACGTGCTGTGTATGAAATATTACAAGAAGTGGATGAAACAAAAGCCAATACAAAACCAAACGGCACGGAACATTCAATGATAGAATTGCTTTGGCACATGAACACATGGGCCGACTTTACTCTTGGGAGTCTTGAGAAAAGAAGTGTGGAACAAATGAAAGCAATCGAAGCAAATGATTGGCGGGAAATTGATCCAAAAACTCATACATGGAAAAAAGGAATAGAACAATTGAGAGCAATTCATACTAAAATAATCGAGTTACTTAAACAGAAAGAAGATGATAATTTTTTAGGTGATATTGTTCCGCTGCGTAAGTACAATTTCCGGTTTTTGCTGAATGGATTGGTTCAGCATAATATTTATCATCTTGGGCAAGTAGCTTACTTAAAGAAAATGCTGGCGTAGAAAGGCTTCACGCAAAGACCGCAAAGTTGAATAGAATTACCGAACGTACAAGAGTGCGACGCAACGAAAGTCTAATAGTAACACAAACTCCGGCTACATATTAATCATCATCATCTTCCTCTTTTTTATCTTTCAATTTTACAAAGGCTGATCGTTTTGAACCCGGAAAAGGAACATGATTTCCTTTGATAGCATACCAAAGCAATTCACTGAATTCAAGATCAGGAGCTCGATCCTCATTAGTAAAATCAAACGTTTCGCTTTTCCTTTGCCATTTATTTAAGACCGTATTTTTTTGATTGAGGTCGATGTTAGCTGGTAACGATACAAACGGAGTAAGATCCGGAATTGGACTAAAACTCCGCCACATTGGTTCAGCTGCAGCATCATATTGACTCATGGGTTGCAGACCAAGGATCAGCTCCATTGTACGCAACATAGACGAAGTAGAATACATTGTGTGATCAACAAATTTTCTTTTAATAAATCCGCCGGCAACATAAGCCGTTGTGCGATGTGCATCCACATGATCGGCGCCGTTTTGCGCATCATCTTCAACAATAAAAACAGCACTTTGATTCCAGATAGGACTATTGCTGAGATATTCTACAAACATGCCAACGGCAAGATCATTATCAGCTACATGGGCAAAGGGGGTTGGCCGGTCTTTTCGTAAACCTTCAGTATGATCGTTGCCAAAACGCATGGTATTGAATTGCGGTACTGCCTTTGCGACAAGCAATGAATCAAATTCTTTTTTCCATTGAAAAAAACGTTCAATATCTTTTACATTCAAATTCCAACCGCTGTAAGTAGGACAAAAATGATTTTCAAGAACAGGGATGTTTGCTGTCCTTGCATCTGTAAACTCGCCATAAGTGCGATAAGAAACATTCTTCTTTTTGCACTGATCCCAGATATACCATTTATTGTTAGCAGTTTTTCTCATTCCCTCACCACTGTAACTACCTCCCCGACCGCCATAATCAGTCGGCCATGTTTTCTCTAAAAAATCTGTAGCATAGGCACCCATGCTCCAGCTATGTCCATCGGAACTTACTTCTCCATCGCAATAAAAATTATCAAGCAACACAAAATCTTTTGCGATCTTATGAAGATTAGGAGTAACATTTTCTCCAAATAAAACCAATGATGGATCGCCATTGCCTTCTTTGATATCTCCCAGCACCTGGTCGTAGGTCCTGTTTTCTTTGATGAGATAAAAAACATATTTGATCGGTGAAGGATCACCGAGTTTCATTGGGATCGGGTTTCCTACTTCTCCTTTGCTCAATGATTCTGATACTTTAGTATACGGAGTATTGCGATAAACAACCTGCGAATAAATTGAAAGTTGCTGTGGCGTTGGAGTACTAATGATACTCATAGTTCCCTTAAACAAGCCTCCGATGTATTGAACTTCTATTGGTTTATTTTTGTCTCCTTCCTGGTAAATGACTTCTTCTCTTTTTCTCACCGGGTTAGGACCATAAGGATTCGCCTGTGATGAAAAACCTTTTCCGTTTGTTACAAATATTTTTTTGCCGATCACCTTTACATTGGTAGGATACCAACCTGTTGGGATGAAACCATTGCTTTTGCTCAGCCCCGGTTTGCTAACATCAAAAACTGCGAGACAATTATTATCTGCATTGGCGATATATAAAGTTTTTTCATCCGTACTTAAGGCAAGACCGTTGGAAGTAGATCCGGGAGGCGAACCAGGGAAAAGAGCTGAACTTAATGTCTCAATTACTTTTAGTGTTTGAGTATTGATGACTGAAACAGAATTATCATTTGCGTTAGCAACGTATAATAGTTTCCCGCTTTTTGATAAACATAATTCATTGGGATTATCACCAACTTTTATATGATCAGAGATCTTTCTATCTGTCGTATTAACAATAACAATTTCATCAGCACCCCATACAGATACGTATAATCTTTTTTT
>VBAS01000446.1:0-1740 GCA_005882975.1 Bacteroidota bacterium
AAGCCAGGCAACTATTTATTTCAAGGATGAAATAATAAATGAAAATGGCAACACCTTGTATGATGTGAGCGGAAGATTATTACCGGTACGGATCAAAAGAAGAATATCACAAAATTCTTTTGAAATAGATATATCAGGACTGGCAGATGGTCTTTATTTACTAAGGGTGAAAGTGGCAGGTGGATATAAAACAGTTCGTATCATAAAAGGTAATTAACGAAAAGTAAATATAAATTTGTAATTTATGGGAAATGCATCCTGCTGAAACAGGAGGTTATGCTGTTTAATGGTCAGGTATGAAATTGAAAAGAGTATTTTTTTGTCTATATATACTTTCCGTGTCTCTGTATGGTTTAACGCAGACCAAAGCCCAGAGTACTGCGGGTGAAGGAGATACTGCTTTGGTAAATACCCTGATACAGCAAAGCAAGGAGTACTTTACCAGTGATCCTGAAAAAGCGATCGATTTGTCAACCCAGGCAAAAAACTTCGCAGAGAAAATACATTTTTCCAATGGAGCGGCATATGCCTTGAAAAACATTGGCATTGTTTATTATTTCCAGGGAAAACATTTGGAAGCATTAAATAATTATAGCCAGTCTCTGAAAATATTTGAGGAAATAAAAGACAATATCGGGATAGCTAATTTGTATAGCAATATTGGGGTTGTTTATTATGATCGCGGTGATGATGCCAAAGCACTTGAAAATTACCTTCAATCGCTAAAGTTTTCAGAACTGGCGGGTGATAAGTTTAGAATACTGACCGCTTTAAATAATGTTGGCGCTGTTTATAATATTAAAACTGCCACTTATGATAAGGCCCTTGAATATTATTTAAAAGCCCTGCAATTATGTGAGGAATTAAATAAAAAAGAAGAATTAGGAGCCATCTGTGTAAATATCGGGTCAATTTATTTTGAAAAGAATGATGATGAAAAAGCTTTATTTTATTTTAATAAATCATTAAAAGCTTATGGAAATTCTGAAGGCAGCCTGAATTCATATAATGCCCTTGGTAAACTTTATAAAAAAGAAGCTGAATACGACCTGGCTTTAAAAAGTCATGACCAGGCCCTGGCAATTGCCGAGAAATTAAATAATAAAATCTCCATAGTTCAATCCTTGATGGGTGTCGGAAATGTTTATAAAGATCAGGGGAATAACCGGGCCGCACTTTTGTATTTTAAAAAAGCTGAAATCCCGGCTATAGAAATTCAAGCCAACCATGAACTCAAGGACCTTTACCAGGAGATGGCTTCAGCATACTCCAAAGCAGGCGACTATAGCAATGCTTTTAAATACCAGACTCTTTTTTCCAATATTAAAGACACACTTTATAACGTCGATACCGATAAGAAATTGGGTACTCTTCAGTTTGACTTTGATCTGCAAAAAAAGCAGAGCGAAATTAACCTGCTTACAAAGGATAATGCCTTGAATGAGTTAGAACTAAAAAGACAAAAGTTTGCCAAGACAGCCCTAGGTTCAGGATTGGTACTGGTATTTTTCATCACATTACTTATTTTTAGAAACTACCGCAACAAAGTAAAAGTGAACAAACTGCTCGACAGCCAAAAGGCCCAGATTGAGCAGTTGCTTTTAAACATACTACCTGCTGAAGTGGCAACGGAATTGCAAAGTAAAGGGCAGGCTACCCCCCGGTATTATGAGCAGGCGTCTGTATTATTTACAGATTTTGTAGGATTTACAAGAATTGCCGATTCACTTTCACCCCAGG
>VBAS01000446.1:1784-3356 GCA_005882975.1 Bacteroidota bacterium
AAATGAATGTTTTGTGGCTTTTGATAAGATCATTGAAAATCACAAGCTGGAAAAGATCAAAACTATTGGAGACTCTTACATGTGTGCCGGAGGTATCCCCGTCCCCGATGAAGAACACACGATCAATATTATTAAAGCCAGCCTGGACATCCAGGAACAAATGCGTTCTAAAAATGAACAGAGAAGAGCAGCTGGTCAGTCACCATGGGAACTGAGAATCGGCATACATACCGGGCCCGTGGTAGCAGGAGTGGTAGGCAAAAACAAATACGCTTATGATATATGGGGAAGCACCGTAAATATTGCCAGCAGGATGGAAAGTAATGGGGAACCTGGAAAAGTGAACATTTCATCGGCGACATACGATCTTATAAAAGGAAGATACAATTGTATTTACCGGGGAAAGATCTTTGCTAAAAATGTAGGAGAAGTTGATATGTACTTCGTAGAGCAGGAAATATCGGCCATCATTGCCCATGGAGACGCGGGAAAGCCTGTCCAGGATTTATTTATCATAAAATAATAAATAAAGGCATCATCGGTTTTTTCAATGATGCCTTTATCAATATTCCAGGGATATCTGTCAATGTATTTACTTTTTTTTACTCCTCTCTTGTCAATCTAAAACGGATACCCGCACTTACATAAGGATGGCTGGTAAAAAGAAAATAGTTTGTGTAATCCCCGCCTTCATCGATATCCATGTTGAATTGATAATTATAACCACCGTCAAGCTTTAAAGAGAATTTAGGTGAAAAATTGTAAAATACGCCTACTCCCCCTTTCAAACCGGCGCTGAAGGTTTGTGAACCCAATACTTTCTTATTGTCATAGCTATTATTGTTATCTGATTTTATCCCACCCATCATAACGATATTGAAACCGGCCGACACATAAGGTTTTATTTTTTTGTCTTCCTCATTTTTTAATAAGTGATAGCCATAGTTAACAGCGTAAATAAGATGTGCTTTAGCAGCTCCATTTACGGTGATGGGTTCATCATTGTAATCAGTGGTTTCAAATGAGAATTTGTAAGATGGCAAATACTGTAATTCCCATGATGAGAAGAATTGCTTGCCCTCCCGGTCGCGGCCAAATGTGACGGCAAAACCTATAGGACTTCCCTTCCCATCGCCGAGGGCGTATAGCTGGCTACCGATGCCATAAGTGCGTCCTTCTTTTCCAAAAAAGCTGGCTTTTTTATATTGTGCCGCCAGCCCGAAGCAAATAATAAATAATAATGTGGTGGTACTGATTTTTTTCATGTTAGCTGTTTTGTATTATTGTTTTGGTTTTAATAATATATACTTGAAAGTGCTATTGTAGGCCGCATCTATAAAGGCCAGTAAGTCATTCCATTTTGTTTTTGAAATATGGTTAGCCTTATACACTTTTGAGATGTTAAGAATAACAGATCCGTTCTCTTCTTTAGCCACTATGGAGAAACTGCCGGTTTCATTTTCTACCGTTTTATTCAATTCGGATAGTCCTTCGGCTATATAGCCATCAGGAATTTTAAAATTAATGGTCCAGTTAAATGTCCTGGGATAACGTATATCAATATCGTATTTT
>VBAS01000447.1:0-3359 GCA_005882975.1 Bacteroidota bacterium
ACATGCTTCTGCAAAGAAAATTCAAATCCGACTTCAGTCAGATGCCGAATGTATTAATCTCATTATTTCAGATGATGGAAAAGGGTTTAATATATCAGCCGTTGTAAAAGGAGCCGGCCTTAATAATATTGTTAATCGTACCGAATTGTTCAATGGCAATGCAGAGATAAGTTCCGCCCCCGACAAAGGATGTACTGTTACCATAACCGTACCATTGGTAAATAATCCTACTGAACTTTAGAGTCAATTTTTTGTTTACTACGCTACTCTTACTTCAAATAATTCATTGTCCCTGATTTTTAAAAACATAACTTTGCGGCTCTCTTACAAGAATATTTTTAATGAGTGACCCGATAAAACACGAATGCGGCCTTGCATTCATCCGTTTAAGGAAACCCTTCTCCTATTATCATCAACAGTACGGAACGACACTGTGGGGGCTTAATAAGCTATACCTGTTAATGGAAAAACAGCACAACCGTGGACAGGATGGCGCCGGAGTAGCTGCTGTAAAATTAAATGTAGAGCCGGGTTATCCTTTTATGAATCGTATTCGCAGCAATGCTCCACAAGCCATTGCCGATATATTTCAACAAATAGGCAAAGAGATTTCGGAATTGGAAAAATATCATCCGGGTATTCAAAATCATCCCGGGTTAATGAAAGGTCATGTTGGTTTCCTTGGTGAATTATTATTGGGACATCTCAGGTATGGCACACAGGGAAAAAATAAATTAGAATACTGTCATCCTTTTATCAATCGTGATACAATACCGGCCCGCAATCTTGCATTAGCGGGCAACTTTAATATTGTAAATACAGAAGAACTTTTTGCACTGATCGGAAAAGAACCCAGCGATACAACCCGCTTCAGTGATCTTGCTGCAATGATAGAACTAATGCATACTTTTTTATGCAAAGAAGATGAAGTTTCCCCGCAACAATTGGATATAAAAAAAGTATTAAGAAAAACATTGCCTTTATTAGACGGGGGCTTTCATGTGGCAGGTCTCACCGGTAACCATACGCCCTTCTTATTATTACGCAAATGATGAAGTGGTTGTTGCTGCTTCAGAAAGAGCAGCTATTCGTACTGCATTTAATGTAGGAGAAAATGAAGTTCAGGAACTGATGCCGGGGCAGGCTCTGATCATAAACGAAAAAAATGAGTTGGAAATAGCACAGGTGCTTGAGCCAAAAGAGCGAAGAGCCTGCAGCTTTGAACGTATTTATTTTTCAAGAGGGAGCGATGAAAAAATTTATAAAGAACGCAAAGCCTTAGGATATAATTTAAGTCAGCATGTATTGAATGCAATTGACCATGATCTGAAGAACACTATCTTTTCTTTTATACCCAATACAGCCGAAACAGCTTTTTATGGAATGCTGAAAGGAATGGAAAATTATTTGAACAAAGTAAAGATCGAACGGATATTAAGCTGGGGAAAAGATTACGATGAAGAAAAGCTTACAGAAATGCTGACCCGCCGGCTGCGTATTGAAAAGATAGCGATCAAAGATGTAAAGATGCGAACATTCATTACAGAAGATGTAAACCGTAATGAAATGGTGCAACACGTTTATGATATAACTTATGGCACCGTCCGTCCTGGCCAGGATACATTAGTGGTCATTGATGATTCTATTGTAAGAGGAACTACACTTAGAGAAAGCATCATTAGAATGTTGTCCCGATTGAAACCAAAAAGAATTATTGTTGTATCCTCATCTCCTCAAATCCGATATCCAGACTGCTATGGAATTGATATGAGCAAGATGGGAGACTTCATTGCATTTAATGCAGCTGTAGAGTTAATGAAAGAAAGAGGCAAGTGGAACTGCATGAAAGAACTTTTGGAAAAATGTAAAGATCTTCAACGCAGAGATCAATTACATACAGAGAATGTGGTAAAACAACTTTATAAACAATTCACCACTGAAGAAATTTCTGATAAGATCGCTCAACTGATAACTCCTGCCGGGCTCGATGTTCCTGTGGATGTGATTTTTCAAAGTATCGAAGATTTACATAAAGCCTGTCCCAATAACCTGGGTGACTGGTACTTTACCGGCAACTATCCAACACCCGGAGGGAACAAGGTTGTGAATCGAGCCTTTATTAATTATATGGAAGGAAAGAACGTAAGAGGTTATTAAACTTTTAGAAAAATGAAAACCCTTTTACTTGTACGCCATGCAAAAAGCGATTGGGACGATCCTTCGATTAATGATTTTGATCGCCCATTGAATAGTCGCGGTAAAAGTGATGCGCCAGAGATGGCTAAAAGATTGCTTGAAAAAAAGATCAGGGTTGATGCTTTTATTTCAAGCCCCGCAAAAAGAGCAAAGAAGACAGCTTCTATTTTTGCAAAAGAATATGAAGCAAAGAAGAAGCGATTGATCTTTTTTGAAGAGCTATATCTTGCTGAAGAAAATGCTTTTTTTAATGTGATTCAAAAAACGGATGATAAATTTGATTCTATAGCTATCTTCTCGCACAATCCCGGCATTACTGATTTTGCCAATTTACTTACTAATACAAGGATCGATAATATTCCTACATGCGGAATATTTGCTGTAAGTGTTGATACCAAGCACTGGTCTGATTTTAAAAAAGCAAAAAAAGAATTTTTGTTTTTTGATTTTCCAAAGTCTGAAGCTTTGCCGCATTAATTTTCAATCTTTTTTTGTCAGGATAATAAGGCCCGTAATAGCCTTGTCAAGCAACTTTTCATCATTGTCTTCCGGAAACATGTAAGGGAATTGCTGTGCTTTTTGTAAGCCATTTTCAATAGAGAAACCTTTTTGATTCATACAAACAGCAATTTGCTTTTGCGAAAGATGATCAGCAAGGTATTCCTGTTCTGTTTGACCCGGTGTAGGAATTAAGATGTGGTGCTATAGCCACTGCGACTAATTATGTATTCTGCTTTCTGCATTTCTTTATTCAATTCTTCAGCTGGTAAATGATTGTAAAAATGGATCATAGATGTAGAAGGTATAAGAGATGGAGAAGTTGGTAAGCCTCTTACGATAGTAGCTGTTCCTCTGTAGTTAGCAATCTCTTTAATGATTTTATCTTCGAGCAGGCTTCGTTGAGGTTCAGGGCCTGATAAAATTATCAGTAAATGATCCTTTGTTTCATTAATAATATTTACAGAGACTGTATTTAATCTTGAAAGCCAGCCGATATAGTGTATTGGTATAACTGGCTTTTTGAAAGGATGCGATAATTCACCGGCAAGGCCATACTCATCATCAATATCAGGTACCCAGCATTCAGTAAATTGATTAATATATTTATAATTTCTTTTTTGTAAAATTCTTTCTGTCCATTTTCCCAACGGGCTTTTTATTTT
>VBAS01000447.1:3376-3855 GCA_005882975.1 Bacteroidota bacterium
ATATAAGCCATAACGGTTATCAGAAATAACTGCATCGAAATGATGTTCATCTATCATTTTTGCCAGCCATTTATTTTCATTTCTTATGGCCTTTACTATTTTGGGCGCCTGGAATAAAATATTTTTTACTAATCCAATAGCTGACCGGGCATAACGAATTCTGTAACCATGCAGGGATAAAAATGGAAGATCGGGAAATTCATCGGCTAAGAGTTTTTCCTGTGCGCCTTCCCCTGCCAGCCATACCTCAACATCGGCCTTTAATAAATGCTGAATAATAGGAATGCATCGGGTAGCATGTCCAAGGCCCCAGTCGAGCGGGGCAACCAGTATGCGGAGTTTTCTCAGGTTTTTTTCCTCAAAAGGCTGCTTCATATTTATTTTTTAACTCTTTTGGTCGCATGGCATACTAATTTCCTTGTAAAATAGTTTTAATTTAGAACTTGCTTTTGAGCAAATCTGAACTAAAAGAAATATAT
>VBAS01000447.1:3868-5338 GCA_005882975.1 Bacteroidota bacterium
AACTAAAAGAAATATATGAAGACGATCAACAAAATAGCATTGTTATTGTTAGTGGTTGGTATGATGGTTGCCGGTTGTAATAAAAACTATTATTCCGGTACGGGCAAGGGCAGCAGTTGTGGTTGCCCCAGCCATAAAGGAATGTCAGGCTATTAAAAAGTGAGAAATGGGAAATCCCAATCGTAATCTTTTGGTGTTGCTGAGAAATCAGTTTATGAATAGGCAGGCGATTGAGCAGGAAGTAGAGTCGATAAATGACATATTACTCCAAACAGAATCTCTTCAACAATTTTGCATTGCTCACGAATTAGTAGACCGTAATCATATTACTTCTAAATCTAAAAAGATCCTCAACGCTATTCGTATGGCTGAATTAAAACCCTTCAGATTTTTGATCTGTAAGAATTAAACTCAATTCAATTTTTTCAAGGCTTCCCTTAGCTTACCGATCATTTCATCTATCTCTTCTTTTTTGCAAGTGCCAACGCTGAGACGATACCAGGGATTATTACGGTCAGCTCCAAATGCATAGAATGGCACTACAGCAAGACCCGCTTCGCTTAGAATATAAGAAGTTACTTCACTTTGATCATCGATTGTTTTTCCATCAATAGTTTTCTTTCCTGCCAGGTCAATTTTTATTGTAAGATAAATAGCTGCTTCGGGAGCTATAGCATCAACAGGAAGACCTTCATTTCTTAAAACCACGAAGCCATCATAGATGCGATGCAATCGTTCTTCAATTTCTTTTTTAAAATTTGAAAGAAATGTTTTTATACTTTCTCTTTTACCAAGAAAATAAGCAACAGCTTTTTGTTCAGCCATTGGCGCCCACGCACCGATATGAGTAAGAATAGCTTTCATTTTACTAATGATATCCGCAGGCCCTACACTCCAACCTACCCTGATACCTGTTGCGGCAAATACTTTACTTACAGCATCAATATAAATAGTATAAGGTCGTATGTCTTTTCTTAAAGAGACCGGATCATAATGTTTGATATTGCCAAAGGTCAGATGCCAATACATTTGATCAAATAGCAGGTATAATTTTTTTTCTCCCTCGCTTCTTTTTTTATTTTCTTCTATTATAAGATCGCAGATTTCTTCCAATTGTTGTTTTCTGAAAGTAGTTCCTGTAGGATTTTGTGGTGAACATAATGAAATCAAAGTGGCATTCTTTACATAGGGTTTTATATCATCTGCCGTAGGCATAAAATTATTTTCAGCAGTTGCCTGTATAACGATATGACCCCCTTCAACAAAGTGTGTATAGTGATTATTATTCCAGGATGGCACTGCATAAATAACATTATCGCCTTTGTCACAAATAGCACGGAATGCAGCATAGATCAATGGGCGACCACCTGAAGCAACCAATATTTCACTTGTACCATAATCAAGACCTTCTTCATCTTTTAAAAATGAAAGTATCGCTTCTCGAAGGTCCAGGTTGCCCTCTGCTGCAGG
>VBAS01000242.1 GCA_005882975.1 Bacteroidota bacterium
AAGCTGTCTATCTTCAACCAGTTTGGTAATTTGGGATCAGGTTTTCCGTAATAAAGAAAGATGCGGGACAGGCCAAGGCCAAAGATCAAAAACACAAGACCAAACAAAAAAACATCTATCGATCTTAGAATATTAAGAAGAGGCCTGGTTTCCGGATCACTATCAAAAACCTGTCGGTAACTCTCAATAGATTTATATACTCCCCACGCAATTGCACCGATAGCATCTATCAAAAGAAATATAGTTACAATTACAGCAAGATAGCGCAGCTTTAGTAGTTGACGCAGCATAAAATAAATTGAGTTTTATAATTTTTTGATCTGACGGCGGACCTAGATTCTATAACTACTTTCCAATTTCCATATAAGTCTTATCGTCCTAAAGATAATGTTTAAAAAACTTCATCCTTATGACTTTCATCGTTGCAATACTTTGCCACTTTTCACAACGTGGTCCTTTTTGAATACTTTATTGAAACATATTTATTGATTAATATTTATTTTTTCTTGAAATTCATTTCCCTGAGAAAGAAATAACGGCCACCTATATCTATACTCCATTGATATCGTCCAACAAAATCGCCGAATATCCCTGCGCTTGGTGTTATCCAGATATTCATACGTGGAGTTGGTGCACCGGTAAAACGAGTTCTCAGGTTCATGGAAGCGCCGCCATGAACATAATCAAGATACCACTCAGGAGCCAGCACCGTCCAGAATCTTTTTGACCAATATTTGAGAACAATGACCTGCAGCTTTGAAAAACTGATATCTGATCTTGATTCATCTCCACCTATAGAATTTGCTTGTTGAAGAACCGCTGAAACAAGTATTTTTTTCTTTGGTATCAATTTCGAATAAGAAACAACCGGAAGTATCACATTCTTACCGGTTCCAAGAATGGGTGATTGCGCTGTATTCATACTGATCTCAATAGAAGCAGTAAAGGCCGATAATTTTCTTTCCCAAAATTTATATCCAAGTAAGCGAAATGAAATATCCCCTATTCCTGATTGTTTGTAGTTTGAAGGTGCATTAATGGAATTATAAACATAAGGCAGATCTATCCGTGTAGTAAAACGTTTGCCTATTTTAAGAATAGTTCTAAGTGTTGTCTGGTTTACGTAAAAATCATTTCCATTCCTTTCATAGTGTTGAAGTTCATTAAAGAACTCAACCCTGGTTAAAAAATTTGCAGGATCATCGGCGTTTTTTTTGATCTGTTCCTGTTTAACTGTATCGGCAGAATTTTGTGCAAACAAAAAGGAGATATGACACAATGAAAGAAAACATAATAGCAGTTTCTTCATCAAATAAGGTTTAGGTTTTGAAAACTAGCAACGCCAACATGTAAATAATTATCCAAATCGTAAACTGCCTGTAATTCCTATTGTTCTGTTTGAGCAGCTTTTTTCTTTTTTGAATTTTTCCCAATAGGAATACCCGCGGTTAAATAAAGAACCCGGTTAAATTGATCAGGCGATGAATCATCAACCCTGATATCAACAAGTCCAAAATAATATTGCAACCCGATATTCATTCCGTTTCCTTTGATCAATCTGTAGCCTGCACCAACTGCCAAACCCGCATCAAGCGGATGAAACTGGTCTTTGATATCTACTTTATACTTCAGGTCTTCATCATCATTTATTGAATTTGTAAACTGGTCAAAAGCTTTATAGCGTAGCCCAAGCTGTACTCCTCCTTTTACATAAATACGATTTTTAAAAGTGTACTTCATCAGGATGGGTACATTGAAATAATTTATTTTCCTTGCAATTTCTCCCCCGCTAAATGAATTGTCAAGGTTTGGATCACCAAGTGAATAAACGGGCAACCCATCGGCACCCATGCTGGATTTTACAATCACTCCTGTATTGATCATCCAGGATGAATCTTTAAGTTTGAAATCAAAATAAAAACCAAGATTAAACCCTGAGAGGTTTTTTGCACCATCCAGATTTTTAATAGTGGACCAGTTGCCTCCACCTTCTAATCCAAATTCTATTTTCCCGGTATTCAGTTTATCACCCAATAAAATGGAGATCAGGACCTGGGTTCTTGCGGCATTAGCAAAAAGAAGCAAGCCAATGATCAAAAAATTTTTTTTCATTTATTTTTCCAGGTTATAAACCGAAACGCCATTGCATGCCGATCAAAAATTGCTGTCTTGATCCCAAGAATCCATATTCACCTCTTAGCATCCAATGTTTATTGAGCTGAAATTGAGATCCGACAATAAAATTCCATGGATCTTTTGGTCTCTTATCCATTGAGTATTGAACAGTAGAAGTGCCTATAGTACTGATAGCATTATCGGCGGCTGCCAAGACCTTACCGGCTGTCGACAACGCTCTGTTTGCAGCATCATGCTTTGCTATATTTACTGGATTCTGTTGCTGTGCAGGAGTAAGGCCCGCCCACCATGCATTTACTTGTTGCTGAGCATTACCAACTTTTGCAATTCCCTCGTCCACTTTGCTGCCTAACTCGCCTGGCGGTAATACTTCTGAAAGGTTTATGGATCCGTTGGTTTCCGAACTGATATGTACCCTGAATGCACCTACCCATATCGCTACCGTTTGTTCCGGTTTTTTCATCTTGAAGTTTTTGCCCAACCGCGGACCAAATACAAATGATTGAGCCGGCTTACTCAGTTGGGGCACATCTGTCCACGCCACATTCATATCAAGAGCAAGAAATCCTCCTCCAACACCAATGGTGGGTGTAAACCCTATTCCGTATGTGCTGGTATTAAATTCAATTAAAGTGCTTGCTGATGTTATCTGTTTGGGTGTATCGGTAGAATCAGGTACCCATACTCCAAATCCAACTTCGGTCGATGCCTTAGCCCTTCCCAAAATTGCATAAATGTCAAGAAAAGGGAACAACCATATATCAGGTCTTATTGTTGTGGCACTGGCTGTCGCACGAGCCGTGTTAAACCTTATTATTTCATCGACGTTATACATCGGCCCATTATTAAATCCTACATTCAGGTTATCAATGATCAGATCTGATTGCTGCCAAAAATATTGAGCACTTATCCCCGCCGAGTAAGGTAAATTGTATCCGGCCTTAGTAGCCTTTGCACCTAAAATAGGAAGTGAATATGGATACTCTGACTTCTTGAGACTGTCAATGAAGACAGCATTTTTCTGTCCCACCTCTTTATTGGTAAAGACCTGGGCAAAGACAGTGGATGAAAGAATCGCTAAAAAAAATATCAGCATCGCCTTACGAAAAAATTGTTTTGGGTTACAGTTATCTGGCATAATTGTTTTTTTTAAATGTTATGGATTTAATCGTTTGAAGAATTAATACCATTCATAACATCAAAGTTACTTATACAAACCGTTTGCAAAAACTCGTTGGGGTTTTTTGTTTAGTTTATTAAAATATTATTTTGGAAAAACAAAAGTCAAGGCCGCTCGCATTCCGAAATCAGCTCCCTTGTTATCTAAAGATGCTAGCTGGATGCGCGGGCCTACAACTATAGAAACTATTTGCTTTCCCAATTTGGTCACTCCTGAAACAGATGGGACAATAAACGCAGTAGTACTACTGGCTTCCCAGTTTCGTGTTATTTCGCCGCTTATTCCAATGCCTGCACCGCTTTTCCAATTGTAGTTAAAGAATGGTTGCAGATACATTTGGTTGACATCACTTCTTTTATCATTACCTGCAACAGACCATATTTGGTTTGCAAGTATTCCAAACGTTAATCCATGTGTTTGTTTTAAGATCAAAGCAGTTGGGCCTACTCCAAATTTTTCAGTTCCTAATAAATCATTGGTTGCAATAGGCACAAGAAATACTGGTCCCGCTCCCCAAACAACGCCATTCTTTGGAACGGCTGGTGAAAAGAATGCGCTTATCACTGCATCACTAAGACCTGATTGTTTAGCGTCGGCTCCGGTAATGTTACGCTGTGTAACAATTGGAATAATATACCTCGTTATCAAATTTAGTTTTGCTGACAAACTGATTGGTACGACTGGTTGGAAGTTCATTGTGTTTTTGTAACCATGATAAACTCCAATACCAACATCTGTGTTGTTTTGCAACGGTACACTGATAAGCGACGCAACGGGGTTTGCTAATTTCTTTGCAAGCTCGGCCGGATCATTAGCTGCGGGCTTTTGAGTTTCTTGTGCATTCAATGAATACGAAAAGATAACAAGGAGAAATAATACTATTAATCGATTCCATAATGCCATAATAATTCCGGGTTATTGTTGCTATGTTCTTCTTGTTATTGCTCCCTTAGTTGTTTTATCGAACACTTTCCTGTAACTGCTGTTGTAATTTGAGCATAGGTTGTTGATTAAGCCTGGTCAATCCTAATTCAGGACGATCAAGAGCCAGGATCAAAAAAATGATGATAGCAAAAATAACCCCCAGGAGAATGCTGAGCTTTAAACTTGCTTTTCCCGAAAGGCCGATCTGGTATCCGAGAGTAAACATGGACAAAAATGTGATGATACATAAAGTATATAGAACAGACTCGGGAATGCGGTATTCCAATGAAATGGTTACTCTTTGATTATATTTCTCAACAAGATCATTTACAGAAGAAATATATAGTGAATAAGCTTCCGAACTGCGGTCCTGTTCCGCAATTCTTTCTGAATAATTCCATAATGTGTCAAGGATCTCCTCTGTACGCATCATTGTTTTATCAAGCATTGAAATATTTTTTGCCAGTTCAACCCGCAGATCAGTATATTCAATAAGATATTTCCTTGTCGCAGTACGGAAAGGTTCGGGCACTAATCCAGACCGCAGGTATGCTGTTCTTATGGTGGTAACTTCATTGATCAGCATTTCTTTTCTATCAGTATACCTGTTCACAGCAATTTGAAATGTGAAAGCAAGTAAAAAAGCAAGAAGGCCCAAAGCAGCACTAGCGATAGTGCCGACAGAACTTGTTTCCTTTTCCAGAGTTTTTTTAGAACGATAAACACCATACCGTTGTCCAATAAAGATCGGTACCAATACCGCAAAAAGCGGAACAATAAACATAGCTGCTATCGAAAAGAGAATATCGTTTGTCATGATTTGAAGTTATGTTGAAAACAGTTCAAACAAGCCATCATCACTTTTTAATGTTCGCTGATCTTACCTGGATTTCATTTTAAAGTAAATTTCTATGGCTTCGTATTGATAACAACCTTGCGGATCTTTCCAGTAAACTTATTTTCTCCTTCTTTATAATCATGCGATACGTTGGTCTCACTATCCATGCCCACATCTACGCCTTCATCAGCTGAGAACATAAATGGTTGTGTTTTGGGGATCGCTCCTTCAGCTACTTTCTGATCATCCACATATAAACTGCATTTACCACCGGCGCCTGGTTTATTAGAATCAGGAATGAACTCATATTTTATTATATGATGACCAGCTCCCAAAGCTTTTGGTGATCCGACATTTGTCCATTCAAGCCCAAAGAAATTATATTCATGATGAGGTTTTCCCCCTTTCATATAGAGCACCCAGCCACCAAACCGACCTGCTTGCGAAATGATCACACCATTTGTATTTGCATCTTTCAAATCAACATCTGCAGTTATGGTATAGGGCCGGCCTTTAACATTAATAAATGCATTTTCAGAAATACCGGTCATGCCTTCAAAAACAGTTAATGAAGTTCGTGAGCCCATCAGGTCAGGTCTGCCTGCTATTGCTGCATTAAATCGTTCAGATCTTCTGTCATCAATTGGGAATACATGATTTTTGGTTGCCTCCTGAAAAAAGATATCCTGCAACTCTTTTAGTTTACCGGGATTTTGCGATGCAAGGTTAGTTGCTTCAGAAAAGTCTTCGTCAACATTATATAATTCCCAAACATCATCTTTCAATGGGGGATTCGGAACCATTAGCCATGGTATAGAGTGACGAGTACAAGCTACCCAGCCATGATCATAAATTCCCCTGTTTCCAAACATTTCAAAATATTGTGTCGTATGCCGATCAGGTGCTTTAGCATCATCAAATGAAAACTTAAATGATACACCGCTAAAAGGTATTTGCTCAGTACCATTGACAGACCTTGGAAAGGGAAGACCCGCAGCGTCCATTATAGTGGGGGCTATATCTGTTACATGTGTAAATTGAGATCTTATTTCGCCTTTTGCTTTTATGCCATTTGGCCAATGAACAACCATACCATTGCGTGTGCCGCCAAAATGTGATGCGATCTGTTTTGTCCACTGGAAAGGAGTATTACTGGCAAGTGCCCANATCATCAATATGTCCCATCATTTGTGATGCGGTCCCAACAATACCATTCAATGCCATCATCTCATTGTATGAACCTTCCGGTCCGCCTTCGGCACTGGCTCCGTTGTCTCCTACTACATATAAGAAAAGTGTATTATCCAGTTCACCCATTTCTTCAAGCGCCGTAACCAGTCTTCCCACTTCATGATCGGTATGTTCTGCAAAACCTGCATACACTTCCATTTGTTTGGCAAAAAGTTTTTTCTGATCAGGTGTCTGATCATCCCATGCCGGAATTTCTTTTGGACGTGGAGTGAGCTGTGCATTTTGTGGTATTACACCCAATGCTTTTTGTCTTGCAAAAGTCTCTTCTCTCAGTTTATCCCAACCTTGGTCAAATTTTCCTTTATACTTATCAATATATTCTTTAGGCGCATGATGTGGAGCATGTGTAGCGCCGGTTGCGAAATACATATAAAACGGCTTATCGGGTGTGAGTGATTGCTGCGCACTTACCCAATTGATCGCCTGGTTTGTCATATCAGTAGTAAAATGATAATTCGGATCATGCGGAGTTTCTACTCTTATCGTACCATCATAAACTGCAGGAGCCCACTGATTCGTTTCTCCACCAATGAATCCATAAAATTTGTCAAAGCCGGAATGTGTAGGCCAACGATCATAGGGACCGGAAACAGAAACTTCCCATGGTGCTGTCTCATGATATTTTCCAAAAGCAGCAGTACTGTATCCATTTAATCTCAACATTTCTGCAAGTGGAGCAACACTGTTTGGACGAGCACCAGAGTTACCAGGAAATCCTGTAGCAAGTTCCATGATCGCTCCTGCATTATTCAAATGATGATTTCTTCCCGTAAGCAAAGCAACACGTGTAGGAGAACAAAGCGCAGTTGTATGAAAGCGATTATACTTTAACCCGTTCGCTGCAAGTTTATCCAGTGTTGGTTCGTTTACCGGGCCGCCAAATGCACCTGATACACCGAAGCCCTCGTCATCAATAAGCACAATGACTACGTTGGGCGCCTTAGCTGGTGCCTTTACTTCAAAACGTGCAGGTGCTTTTGCATTACGGGCATCAAGTGTAGTATCTTCTGCATAGTCTGGTTCTTTTATGGGGAGGCTGGTACGATCAAGGCCATCCGCACCTGGTGAATATTCAGTTGCAGTTGAAGACTCGGTCTTTGCCTGCTGATTACAGCTAAAAGAAAAAAAAGCTATAACAATAAGAAGGGATGTAAGCTTTGTTGTTAAATTCATTTTGATTTTTTTAAAAAATTTAGAATCTAAATCCTAACTGGACCATATACCTATATCCTATAGTGGTTCTGTTTGTTGCTCCTGTTCTTTTAAATTCTTCTTCATTAACTATAATTCCATAACCTGGAAATTTTTCAGCAAGCCCACCATTCAAAGCCTCTAATATTTTTTGCTTTGCGGCATCTGATAAATTATTACTAAACGCAACCCTGAAATTATACGCACCCACCCCCGGTCCCAATAATACCATATCTAATGAAATACGGTCGCCAAAAATGAACTGGTAACCGAGTTCAAAACCGATAGTATGCACATTCAATTTCATTTCGGACTGAACAGGTGAAACTCCTGATGCGGTTTTAACCTCCCATGAATTATGATTTCCAAAATAATTGTAAGAATAGTATGGACCAATGTACACTCCCCTTGGAGCCGGATACTTGTTTTCTTTTGCAAGATAAAAGCGGTAATCTGCGGAAACATTAAACCCCTTTTGATCTTTGAGCTTATTTAAATGTTTTAGTGAATCATTATCGATGAAACCGAAATCAGGAAAACTTGTTAATCCAAAATTAATTGTAAAGGAATGCTTCTTACTTTTTAAGATCCGTTCATAACCTATTACAATAGATCCGCTGCCAAAAATGAGTGGGTTGGTAAGATTTATATGAACAGTATTCTTCCGGAATTTTTCTTCTTTTTTTGTTTCCTGTGCTGATGCTGATTGATTAAATACAAATATTATAAATGCAGAAATCAGCAAAAACAATGAAGTCTTTTTCATAAGTAATAGTTTAATGGTTAAGACAAACTTTCTATCGTATCTCACCTAACTTGTATGAAAATTTATCCTCAATGCTTAGATAAAAATTTAGCAATAACAGATAACCTCTACGCAATATCTTATATGCTCTGACCAGGTGTTAAACGGTTTATTAACGGTTAACTCAAAATTGTAAATAAAGGTCGGTATTAAATATATACTCACATCCTCATACAAATTCATCTATGCCTTTTATAATTGCAGCAAAAATAATGTTAGAATGAATCGCTTTGAAATTTTTTACCAACTAGTTGTTTGCTATTCAAATTTAAGTATTCTTATTTGCCTTCTATTAAATTACCTTTCGTTTGTTTTAAACACTGCTAATTAAAAATCTATTGAGATTGTTATATACGCCGCTAAAGTTACAATTCCTAAAAAATAAAATTAATTTCATTTTTTCAAATAACTTCCTTTTATGAATTCCTCCTTCTTTCAGCTTCCTCCTTTTTTCATGATGATAGTTATTTTCTCCCTGATCATTTTATTTATTTGGTTTGGTTATGCTTTCAATAAAATACGGACAACGAGATATCCTGAAGTGCTAAAGCAAACCCCCGGTGCCATTGAAGGGTCTGTTGTTGGAATTATGTCCCTCTTACTTGGATTTACATTTTCGTTTGTCGTTTCAAGGTATGAAGTAAGAAGACAAATGATCGTTGATGAGATGGTTAATATCAATACAGCCATTTTTCGTTGCGACCTATTTCCTGATAGTACCCGCAAAATACTTCGTACAGATTTTAAAGAATACCTGGAAGCAAGAAGAGATTATTTTGATAAGGGTGGGGATGAGAACATGGTAATAGAGGAGTTAAGAAGATCAAAAGAAATTGGAGGCAGGATATGGGAAAGAGTAATGGTTGATTCATATAATCCCGGGGACAGGCTAAGATTTCAACAAATGATACCGGCTTTAAGCAACATGCTTAATAGTATTATTGTAAGGGATGAAAGCCGAAAAACAGGAGTACCTCCACTCATTTTATGGACGCTCCTGGTACTTGTTTTGATCACTGCATTTTTTTTAGGCGGCAACTTATTTGGCAAAAAAAAATTTAAAATATTGGTGTTTGGATATGCGCTTATCCTGGCCCTTACCCTGAACCTGATCATTGAGCTGAACACTCCGAGGACCGGGCTTATTACTCTTCATTCTACGCAACAAAAAATGAATGACCTGATAGAGCTTGTAAAATAAATCTACTTAGAAACATGTATTCCTTTTAATGATCACTGGTATTTATAATTACATTCGGCATAAAAAATAACCATCATATATGACAAATGTCTTTCCTGAAATACCAATTTATTTTCTTTCTGTCATCATATTTTTCCTGATATTATTATTTAATTGGGCCGGATTCAAATTCAAAAAATGGCAACTTGAAAAATACCCCGACAGGGTATCCCAGAATCTTGGATCAATAGAAGGTTCAATGCTTGGAGCCATGGCGCTTTTACTTGGATTTACTTTTTCTATAGCCATATCAAAGTTTGAAACAAGAAGACAGATCACGGTTGATGAAGCCAATGATATTGGTACGGCTATCTTACGCTGCGATATGTATCCGGACAGTGTTCGCAATCCTCTTCGTACAGACTTTAAAGAATATATAGAAACAAGAATTGCCTATTATGCTGTAGGTAATGATGAAGAAAAGATCAAACAGGAAATCGCAAAAACAGGTGAGATCTCCGGCAGGATATGGAAAAGAGTAGCCATCCAGGCACAAAACCGCGACAACATTGCTATAACAGCACAAATGATACCGGCGGTAAATGCTATGATCGATATTGTTACCACGAGAGATGCTGGCAGGATCAGCAGGGTACCTAGGCTCGTGTTATTTGTCCTTCTTGCACTGGTGCTAATATCTTCTTTTGTATTAGGGAGTGATTATAATGGCAAAAAAAGAAATAGAATATTGATATTTAGTTATGCTTTGGCAATGACGATTACATTGGACCTGATCACAGAACTGGATCGTCCCAGAGAGGGTCTGATCAATCTGAATGGTATTGAGCAAAAGATGATAGATCTGAGAGAACTTTTAAGATGACAAATGTTTAAGCCTCTACTATTTGTTTACTATAGAATGCTTGATAAAAGAAATTGCGCAGGTATATAAACGCTTGAAAGTGAATGCAGCAATTTTAGACGATCAGTTTTTATATATGCCTTTTTAATTACCTTTCACCTGAATTTATTTTGTAACACATCATACAGATCATGAAAAAAAACCTATCCTTATTATTAGTAGCAATGAGTTTGCTTTGCTCGCCTTTTTTATCCCATGCGCAGGAAGATTCAACTTCGTTATTAGGGTTGCCCGGTGATAACCTGGATCTTTATGCGGTACTTACGCTATTTCAAAAGTCAAAAACAATTGAAGCTTTTGAAAAAACATTAAATGATGAACAAACAAAGATCAATAACCTGGATCTGAACCTGGATAAAAAAGTTGACTTTATAAAAGTAACCACCAAGAAAGAAGACTCCGCTTTTACATTTATACTCCAGGTTGATGTAACCAAAACCGAAACACAGGATGTTGCTGTCATTTTGGTGAATAAAGAGAAAGGCAAAATTTCTATACAGGCGGTTGGTGACCCCGAATTATATGGTAAAGATTATGTGATTGAACCCAAAGGAAATTCTTCAGTTACTGCTAATCCGGGTTATACCGGCGCAAATCCTGTTACTGTAGATGTACCTGCAACTACTGTAGTGGTTCAAACTGCTCCTCCAATTGTACAGTATGTGTATTCACCTGCTTATGTACCTTATTATCCCCCTTATTATTACGGATATTATCCCCCTTATTTTGCATTTGCGACAGCTATAGCAGTGGGTATATATCGAAGTAATAATTATTATTACCATGGGGGCTATCATGGTGGCCATTATGGTGGCGGTAATACTGTTATCATTAATAATGGAAACAGGAATCAAATCAATCATTACAATAACAGCAGGAACACATCTAATACGGTGGCAAATAATCGAGCCAACGGTGGTTATGGTAATGGTAGTAGAAACGGCGTTAATAATAATATGAGTAACAACAAAGNNNAATAATATGAGTAATAACAAAGGAACAACTGGTAACAGAACCGGTGCTAATAATAATATGAGTAACAGGTCATCAACCAATACCAGGCCTTCAACATCGAATATGTCTTCTTCAAGATCAAGCTCTATGAATAGTGGCCGTACCATGAGTAGCGGCGGCGGCGGTCGTTCTATGGGCGGCGGAGGAGGAGGAGGCAGAAGAAGATAATTACTGCACTTTATTCTAAAGAAATTATACAATAAAAAAGCTGGGCGAAAATAATTTTCGTCCAGCTTTTTTTAAAAATATATTCTTATCCTTTTACTGAGTTGGCATATCAGAAGCACTCATATCTCTTACACAAACATATTTACCATCTCTTTTCTGAAACAAGCTCATATAATTCCCTGTATTAATGGGAGTGTTTGTTGAGTCAACTACTTTAAAATAACCGATCTCTACAACCTGGTCTCCGTCATTTGATATAAAAATATCTTTAGATGTAAATGAA
>VBAS01000091.1 GCA_005882975.1 Bacteroidota bacterium
CAGGCATTACTAACCCGGTTAAGAATTTACGTTCACAATGAAATTATTGAAGAAAAAAAACATTCAGAACAGAATAAAAGTATTGTTATGATAAAGAATCTTCTTCTTGTTGCCCTGCGTAATTTTAAAAGAGACAAGTCGTATAGCTTTCTTAATATATTAGGACTAACGATCGGAATTACTTTTAGCCTGTTTTTGATCTTTTATATAAAGGACGAATTGAGCTATGACCGGTACAATGAAAAGGCGAGTCGGATATATCGCATCAACGCACATATAAAAGAAGCAGATAAGGACACAATGAGATGGGCTGTAACACCTTTCCCGATGGCACCGGCCCTGGCAAATGATTATCCTGAGGTTGAAGAAGCAGTTCGATTTATTAACAATGGCAAGGTCATGTATAAGAATGGAGATCTGCGTATATATGAAGACAAAGTATTTGTTGTGGATAGCAATCTCTTCAGAGTTTTTACTTATAAGTTTTTGGCAGGCGATCCGCTCACTGTATTAAAAGATCCTAAAACAATGGTGCTGACCCGGTCAGTCGCAAAAAAGTTTTTTGGCAATACCAATTGTATGGGTAAAACACTTGAGAATGCAAGCGGTGATGTATATAAGATAACTGGTGTTATTGAAGATGTTCCTAAAAACTCACATATCCTTTTCAACATTTTAATTTCACGAAGTTCTTTGCCAGCTGATTTCGCCAGGAGCTGGGGAGGCTTTGGTTTTTATACATATGTTTTATTAAAGCCCCATACAAACGTCGCCAGTTTTGAAAAGAAACTGCAGCCAATGTATGATAAATATTTGGCTTCCATTTTTGCCCAATATAATATTAAGATGAGGTTCGGTGCGCAGCCGATCACTTCTATTCATTTGCACTCTGACATGGCGAATGAGCCCGAAGAACTTGGCAGCATGTCATATATCTATATTTTTTCTGCCGTTGCTTTCTTCATGTTGCTTATTGCCTGTATTAATTATATGAACCTCACGACGGCACGTTCGGCAAGAAGAGCCAAGGAGATCGGCATTCGTAAAGTAACAGGTTCTTCAAAGCTTCAATTGGTCTCCCAATTTCTTATTGAATCAACTCTGACAGCAGTTTTTGCATTAATACTTTCGTTTGGACTAATTGCATTGCTCCTGCCTACATTCAACTCATTGTCTGGAAAATTCATTTCTTTTGAAACATTGCTTAAACCAGACACGATACTGATCATGTTAGCAGTCATTTTGTTTGTCGGGGTCGTGGGAGGAAGCTACCCTGCTTTCTATCTTTCAAAATTTAATCCTGTAAGTGTTTTAAAAGGAAGTTTATCAAAAGGGTCAAGCAATGTGGCTCTCAGGCGTATTCTTGTAGTTGTCCAGTTTTCCATATCAATGATCATGCTTATCTGCACCTGGATCGTATATGATCAACTAAAATATCTCCGTAACAAAGACATGGGTTTTAACAAAGAGCAGGTCCTTGTGGCAAACGCAAATTCGAATAACGATATACGAAGTAAAATTCTTGCATTTAAAAATGAAATGCGTTCTAATCCGCAGGTTCTTGCTGTTAGCACTTCACAGGCAGTACCGGGAAATGGGGTCAATTTTAATTTATTCACTATTGAATCCAGGAATGGATGGGTTGATAAAGGAGTTGATTGTTATGCAGTAGATGAAGATTATTTCAAAACACTTGGGATGAAAATTGTTAAGGGCAGAAATTTTACAGGTTTATCTGACACGCTGCGAAGCATTATTGTGAATGAAAACATGGTAAAGGAATTTGGATGGGCAGAAAATGCGATGGGCAAAAGAATAAAATTTCCGGATGATACGACTGGAAATTATTTTGAAGTGGTTGGTGTTGTTAAAGATTTTAATCAAAAATCCTTGTATAACCCGATCACTCCGTTGATCTTATTTTATGCTCCGAACAGTAATTCTATACAGATGAAATTAGATGCTGGTAACATACCGGCAACAATCGCAGGTATTGAAGCAAAATGGAAAGCATCTTTTCCGGAGCTACCTTTTCAATATACATTCCTCGACCAGGATTTTAATTCACAGTATGCTGCTGATCAGAAACGTGGCAAGATATTCACGGCCTTTTCAATATCAACAATCCTTATCACTTGTCTTGGATTGCTCGGGTTGATCGCATTCACCACTCAGCAGCGGCAAAAAGAAATAAGCATACGGAAAGTGATGGGTGCTAATACCGGGCAGTTAGTTCCATTGATGACAAAAAATTTTGTGCTGCTGGTGGGACTATCGTGTTTGATCGCATTTCCTGTTGCATGGTATTTTATGGATAAATGGCTAAAGATTTTTCCATATAACACCGGGCTCTCGGTTGGGCCATTTATATTTTCTGCAATAGTGGTATTGATAATTACTCTGATGACTGTGATCTTTCATACCCTGAAAGCGGCACTTGCTAACCCTGTAAAGTCATTAAGAACTGAATAAATGTATTTTTTATGATAAGAAATTATTTCAAAGTAGCCATGCGGTATCTTTTAAGGAATAAAGGATATACAGCCATTAACATTCTTGGCTTAGCGATCGGTATTTGCTGCTGTGTGCTGATCATGTTGTTTGTTCGCAGTGAATTCAGCTATGATAAATTTCATAGCAAGTCTGACAGAATATACAGGGCATGGGTTAAAGAGCATAACGAAGGAATGGATGATATTATTGATATCGTTACCCCTTTGCCACTTGCAGGTGCATTACAAGGAAGTTTCCCTGAAATAGAATCAACCTGCCGTATCTATAGTTTTGGACCGCTTGTAAAAATAGGTGAGCAATCTTTCAGCGAAGATGTTCGAATGGTTGACTCGAGTGTTTTTCGAATTTTCGATTTCGAATTTATTGAAGGCAGCAGGGAGGATCCTTTTCCGACAAGTAATTCAATTCTTCTGACAGAAAACACTGCAAAAAAATATTTCGGAAAGGAGGATGCAATTGGGAAAAATGTTGAAATGCAAATGGGCAATGAAAAAGTTGTGTTTTCAGTTGCGGGTATTGTAAAGTCGGCTCCTGAAGAATCGAGTATTAAATACAATGCTCTCATACCTTTTTCCAATGCAAAATTTATATTTAGTGAACGGGCAATGAGAGCCTGGTTCAGTATACGTTCCGAGACCTATGTTTTACTTAAAAAGGGGATCGATGCAGAAAAACTTACTAAAAAATTTCCTTCCATGGTTAAGCAAAACCTTGGAGAAGATTATAAGGAAGGCGGATATATGGTAACCCTGCAACCCATTACTAAAATTCATCTCGACACAAGCATTCCAGCTGGCATTGAGCCTATAAGTAACCCAAAATATTCTTATATACTACTAACAATAGGAATACTTATTCTTCTTGTGGCCTGTGTCAATTTTATTACACTTTCGGTTGGCAGGTCTGCAACAAGAGCAATGGAAGTTGGTGTTCGAAAAGTCTTAGGAGCGGAACGCCAGCAGCTGATCCGGCAATTTTGGGGTGAAGCGATCTTACTTACAGTTATTTCAGTGATCATAGGAATTGGTGTAGCAGTATTGCTGGTAAAACCGTTTAACCAGTTAACAAATCGCCAGCTAAGTTTGCACTTCGATCTTGTCTTTATTGGTTATTGTTTACTTATTATAATATTGATCGGATTGATCGCTGGTATTTATCCCGCTATAATTCTTTCGGGTTTCAGACCGGTTGAAATTCTAAAAGGAAAACTGAAACTTGGAAATAAAACAGGGTTGCTTCGCAAGAGCCTTATCGCAGGTCAGTTTGTTACTTCCATTGGAATGATCATCTGCACTATTGTGATCAGTGGACAGTTGGACTATTTGCAAAATAAAGACCTTGGATATCAAAAAGAACAAGTTGTTGTAGTTCCTACTAATAAGCCAAGAGCAAAAGGCATGGAACTGGCTGAGTTATACCGAAACGAATTATTAAAACAGCCACAAGTAATAGGAGCAACTGTTTCGCTAATGAGTTTTTCAGAAACGCCCTGGATCAACATTGGCTACAGCGATGACAAAAACGTTTACAGGAATTTTCAATTTAACTCTGTTGATCCGTACTTTTTAAAAACAATGGGAATTCAGATGGCACAGGGCAGAGACTTTTCTGCTGATAACCCTGCTGATTACACTTCATCAATGATCGTAAATGAAGCCATGCTAAAATTGTTTGGATGGAAGGATGCAATAGGTAAAAAATTTCCCGGACGAATAGAGCAGCAGATCATTGGCGTAGTAAAAGATTTTAATTATGAATCATTACATACTCCTGTTCAGCCCCTTGCTATGGTGATAAAGCCAGATACTTTTTTCCGTCGTATCAATGATATAAGTTTTAACGCACCTCCGCAGCCGAGAATCTCCGTGAGATTAAAAGCTGGCAATCTAACTGCAAACCTTGCCACACTAAAACAAGTTTGGAAACAGGTGGCCCCTGACCAGGAGTTTGAGTACCGCTTTCTTGATGAAACTATTGCTGCCCAATACCGCCAGGAAAAAAGAACATCTACAATTGTAAAAATAGCTTCTGCGCTTTCCATCTTTATTGCATGCATGGGTTTATTTGGGTTAGCAACTCTAACTGTTGTAAGAAGAACCAGGGAGATCGGGATCCGAAAAGTGTTGGGCGCAAGTGTAGGCAGTGTCGTTAGGCTATTATCAAAAGAATTTCTTGTACTTGTTATCATCGCAGCATTGATCGCTTTTCCACTTGGATGGTGGGCTATGAATAAATGGCTGGAAGATTTTGCATACCGGATTCATATTGCGTGGTGGGTATTTCCTGTTGCAGGTATCGCTGCGTTATTAATTGCGTTACTCACCGTGAGTTTCCAGGCAATAAGAGCTGCACTTGCTAATCCAGTAAAGTCATTGCGAACTGAATAAAAACTAAAGCCATGATAAAAAATTATTTTAAGACTGCGTGGCGAAACATGATGCGTAATAAAACGAGCAGCATCATCAATGTTTCAGGATTGAGCATCGGCATTGCATGTGTGCTGATGATCGTAATTTATATACAGAATGAATTGAGCTATGATAAATTTCACAAAGATGCAGATCGCACCTTCCAGGTAACATTGAAGGGGAACATGGGGGGCCAGGAATTCTGGGCTGGTAATACGCCTCCTCCCGTTGGAAATGCACTTGTCAGTAATTTTCCTGAAATAGAAAGTTATACAAGGATTTATAAAGCAAGGGATATTGTGGTTCGCTATGCATCTAACAATTCGACAGAAAAATTTTTTACAGAAAAAAATATAATTGCTGTTGATTCAAATTTTCTTGAATTCTTTGGTTTTAAAATGCTGATAGGTGATCCGGCAACAGTTTTATTAAAGCCAGGTTCCGTTGTGATAACAGCTGATATCGCTAAAAAATATTTTGGCAATGATCTCCATAACTATCAGGATGCTATTGGCAAAACGATAGTAATGAATGAAAATAAAAAACCGTTTACCGTTACGGCTGTTTTAGAAAATATTCCTTCACAATCTTCTTTACAATTTGATTTTTTAATGCCTGTTGCAGATTTCCCCGCGGTAAAACAGTTTAGCTGGAGCTGGGTTTGGCAACAAATGATAAGTTATGTAAAGCTTCGCAGCAATATAAAAACCGATGATGCCAGCATACATGAACTGGAAACGAAATTTCCGGCAATGGTAAGGGTGCAGGCAGCCAGTGCATTTAAAAGGATCGGTAAACCATTTGATGAATTTGTAAAGAGCGGTGGGAGATGGGATCTTCATTTACTTCCACTAACTGATGTTCATTTACGTTCAGCAGGCATCGGCATGCCCTGGCTAAGTCATATCAGTAATATCAAATACATGTATATATTCGGCAGCATTGCTTTGTTTATTATCATTCTTGCCTGTGTAAACTTTATGAATCTGTCAACTGCACGTTCTGCAAAAAGAGCAAAGGAAGTTGGCATACGCAAAGTAACAGGGTCAACAAGAGGTCAACTGGTAAGGCAATTCCTGGCGGAAGCATTTTTATATAGTATACTTTCCAGCATGATCGCTGTTGTTTTGGTTGCAGCATTAGTAAAACCTTTTTCTGATATCACCGGTGAATCAATTAACCTGAGTGTTGCATTTACAACGAGTGTATGGCTTGTTCTGATAGGTCTAACCATTTTGATCGGATTGCTCGCTGGCAGCTATCCTGCTTTTTACCTGACTTCTTTTAATCCTGTAACAGTGCTAACAGGAAAGATCCTTTCAAGATCGGGGAAAGGAGCTTTATTTATAAGGAACGGCTTAGTAGTTTTTCAATTCACGATCTCAACGATATTGATCATTGGTACCCTGGTGGTTTTTAAACAACTAAATTTTTTCCGGAATACAAATATGGGGTTGGATAAAGAAAATGTACTTGTGATCGCAAACTCCAACAGGTTGGGCAATAGTGAAGAAAGTTTCCGGCAAACGATCAGCCAATTACCCGGGGTTTCAAATGCAAGCATTGCCAACAGTATTCCTACAGGAAATCTTTTCGGGGACGGTTATACTCCTGATCAGAATGGTGAAGAGCAAGTTGCTAAAGACATCAGCCTTGCATCTTTTATTATTGATTATGATTTTATACCTACACTTAAGATACAGGTATTGAAAGGAAGAAATTTCTCCAAAGATTTTTCGGATTCACTTTCTGTTATCCTGAACGAAGAAGCAGCAAAACAGATCGGCTGGAAAGATCCGATCGGTCAGCGTATACAATATCCCGGCGGAAACAATGAATGGTACACAGTGATCGGCATTGCTAAAGATTTTAATGTGCAATCACTGCAGACACCTATGACACCATTTGCACTTTTTCATACATCTTCCAGGTCTTACGACATCGGAACATCTTTTATGATGGTGAGAATGAAACCCGGCGATATAACCAATACATTAAGTAAAATAGAAAGCAAATGGAAAACATTTGTTTCAGGAGAGCCATTTGATTATAATTTCCTGGATGCTTCATTTGATGCGTTGTACCGTTCCGAACAACGTATGGGAAGCATCTTCAGCATCTTCACAGGGCTTTCGCTTTTCATTGCCTGCCTGGGTTTATTTGGATTAAGTGCATATATAGCGGAGCGAAGGATCAAGGAGATCGGTGTTCGCAAAGTTTTAGGTGCTTCGGTTCCCGGTGTTGTTATGTTATTATCAAAAGATTTTTTGAAGCTCACACTAGTTGCTGCTGTCATTGCTTTCCCGATCGCATGGTGGTGGATGAATAAATGGCTGGAAGATTTTGCTTATAGAATAAATATCACTTGGACAGTCTTCGTCATCGCTGGTCTGTGCACTTTATTGGTCGCCCTGTTGACAGTTAGTTTCCAGGCAATAAGAGCAGCAATTTCAAATCCTGTTAAATCATTGAGGACAGAATGAGGAGCAAGAAAACAGTATTCAACATATATATGACACTTTAATGATCCCGTACGAATATGCACACCTACTGTTCGTTTTCGTACACCTATGATAAAATTAGAAATACGAAACCTTGTGTAGCAGCGGCTTTTGCCATTGGCATAAGTGTTGGATAATCAGAGAAACAATAAAGAAATATGACAGTTAAATCTTTAAGAACAGAATAAAAATAAATCTATGATCGATCTAAAAGGAATTTACAAATGGGTGAACACTGGTAACAATCGTACCTTTTTACTGAGGGATATTAATCTTCACATAAAGGAAGGAGAATTTGTTTCTATTATGGGTCCTTCGGGATCTGGCAAGTCCACTTTGCTGAATGTAATTGGTATGCTGGATGAGTTCAACGAAGGAGAATATAATTTTCTGCATGAATCCGTACACAAGTTAAAGGAGAAGCAAAGAACATCCTTATACAAACAGTATATCGGCTTTGTGTTCCAGGCTTATCATTTAATAGATGAATTAACAGTGTATGAGAATATTGAAACGCCATTGATCTACCAGAATATAAAAACATCAGAGCGAAAAGCAATGGTAGCCGATATCCTTGATCGTTTCAATATTGTTGGTAAAAAAGATCTTTTTCCAACACAACTTTCCGGCGGGCAGCAGCAATTGGTTGGTATTGCAAGAGCCCTGATCGCAAAGCCAAAGCTATTACTGGCAGATGAGCCAACCGGTAATTTGAATTCAAAACAAGGCGAAGAGATCATGAATTTATTCAAAGAGTTAAATAATGAAGGTGTCGCTATTATACAAGTAACCCATTCGGAGAAAAATGCTTCTTATGGTTCAAGGATCATCAACCTGCTTGATGGGATGATAGTAAACTGATTTTATCGAAATATTTTTTATCAATTAAATGTTATGAAAAGATTTTTTTTAACTGCAGGCATTCTTTGTGTATTTGGAATAAGTATTTTTTCACAAAATAATACTTCGGGTAGATTGACATTGCAGCAATGCATAGAAACCGGCATTGCCAATAATCTTGATGTGTTGCAAAGTGATCTGCAGGCGCAGGCAGATGAAATTAGGTGGAAGCAGGCAAAGTTGAACAGGCTTCCTGACCTGAATGCAACCGCGGGCTATGCCGCGAACGCAGGTCGCAGTATTGATCCCTTTACCAACACGTATATCAATCAAAACAACAGATCATCCGATTTTGGCCTGGGAAGTGGAGTTACTGTGTTCAATGGATTTTCAATGCAAAATCTTGTAAAACAAAACAAGCTGAATTATGAAGCTTCAAAAATGACGCTGCAACAAAGAAAAGATAATTTGACCCTTAGTATTATCCTTGCCTATCTGCAAGTGCTGAACAATGAGGACCGGCTTGTTCAAGCCCGTAACCAATTGGAGTTGACAAAGCAACAAGTTGATCGCCTGGGAACATTGAATAAAGAAGGAGCAATTCGGCCATCTGATCTTTCTGATGTAAAAGGACAATATGGGGGTGACCAGGTTAGCGTCATCGATGCGCAAACTGCGGTGGAAACCGCTAAGATCAATCTTTGCGAATTTATGAATGTTCCTTATGATAGAAATATGACCGTGGAAAGATTGGATGTAACTTCTTTTTCTGATAAGTATGCAGATACTCCTGATAAAATTTATGAAGCAGCCATGCAGCAATTTGCACAAATAAAAGCTGTGAATTATTCTACACAAAGCGCCGAGAAAGCTGTAAAGGTTGCAAGAGGTGGATTGTTTCCATTACTTGGTTTGAATGCAGGATTTGGAACTAACTATTCCAATACCGGAACGACTCAAAATTTTATAAATACTACTGATGTAAAGTCATCTGATTATGTAATAGTGAACGGTTCTCAATCACCGGTTTTTAAAAAACAAGATAATTTTTCAGAAGAGAAAATAAGCTATTTCGATCAGCTGAATAACAATCGCAATTCCGGCGTTAGCCTCAATCTTCGCATTCCAATTTTTAATTCATTTCAACAAAGAAACCGGATCAAATTGGCAAAGATCGATCTGAAGAATAATGAACTGGTGGAGAAAACCACGGTGACACAATTACAAAGATCGATCGAACAGGCTTACATTAATATGACAGCAGCTTATGACAAACATAAAATTTTGCTTGAGCAGGTTGATGCACTTACCGAATCATTTCACGCTGCTGAGATCCGTTTCAATTCCGGTGTTGGAAATTCGATCGATTATTTACTGACTAAAAACAGTCTTGATCGTGCAACTATCAATCTTATTAATGCTAAATATGATTATGTGCTTCGCACAAAGATCCTCGACTTTTATAAAGGAATGAAATTGTGGTAAACGTTCGGGTAGTTGCGAAGGCAGGGAATCATTGAATGTCCAGCCTGCTTTTATAAATACTTTTGTTAGGTGCCGTCTTTTAATCTAAAAATTCATACATTTTTTTATCTATCAGCTTCTTTGGTAAACGCTCTTTTTATTATTTGTTGAAACTTGGTGTTGTCCGATTTTTAAAATTTTTTAATGTCCAACAATGGCATGGTTTTTATCAATACATAATAAAACATAATAGTATGAAAAAGTATTCAATAATCGTTGCCGTCCTTATGATAATGGGTGTCTCCTTTAGTTCTTGTCACGCATCTGGAAAAATAGGTACCAAACATCATGAGGTAGGCGCTGGTGCACACGTTAAATAGTCATTAGAGAAATAGGAACCGTGCTTAATTTCGGACGTGCTCTTAAGGAACATGTGTTATGAAGGTTGGTGTGGTGATTTAATTTCTCACAACGTGCAAAGTTTTCTGCAGCAAATGCTGAAAACGAAATGTTGTTGCTGTCGCCAGCTTTTCCTAGATGCGCATACGACCACATACGCCGCTTATTAAACTAGTTGAGGAGAGGAAGTATTTCGCTAATATCCAAATTATTCTCGTCAAATACATTGAGTGGTGTATTATGAAGGATAGTACCGAGTTTTCTCAATTCATACTTCTCTTTGAACTTCGAATAAGAATTTGCGATCATTCTTCGGATTTCAGTTGCATCAATTTTATCTTCTACATCTATAACATATGAATCCTGAGCTATGTACAGGAGGATTAGATCTTTCCCATTAACAAACCGCGAAGTAAACCTGCATGCTAATCCCTTCTTTGAAGGTGCCGTTTTTTTCATTACCTCTAACGTTAGATCAGAAGTTATCTTATCGATTGAATCCAAAGTAGAAGGTGGAATGTAAATCCATTCGTCAACAACAAGATCTGTTTGTTCTATCATTTTAATTTATTTCTGTAATTAATATTTGTCGACAAGATGAATCGTTGAACACAACTTGCATAATATGAAGGCAGAGTCAATTGCGCCTAACGGCCAGGTATTGCTGCAGGCGGGATATTTTATAAACGTCCAGCCCGGAACAAATGCTGAATAATGATTTAAAATTGAAGATAACAACTAATGCCAAATAGTTATTCGTCAAGCCCGAATCAAAGTACAGCAATGCAAACTGCTGATGTTTCAATGTCCTGCCCCGCTTGTAGCAATACTTTTGTTAGCGGTTGTTGTTCTTTGTCAACAGGAAGTTTTTATTTTTTTCGAAAACCAGTTCAGATACCAAAAGGTAAGAAGTGGTAAAGCAAATACCTGAAATATAAAAACTAACCATGATAATAAGCCTTGTAATTGATTTGTATTTTCCCTTACAAAAATTGCTTGTCCTGATGAGCCATTAGAAAATACAACCATCCAAAAGAAATTCCATCCAAAATGCAAACCGATTGGTAAATAAAGTGAGCTTGTTTTTGCAAATGCATAAGCCCACGAAAGCCCAACAATCGCTGTCATTAGAAAAGTAATAACCATCATGAATGGATTTCCAAATACGTTGAAAGTAAACCAATGATAGATACCAAAGCAAACTGCTGAAAGAATACATGCTTTTGTAACACCTAATTTTTTCATTGCAATGTAAAGTAAAGCACCTCTGAAAATTAATTCTTCATATAAGACAGATACTAATGTCCACCTTGAACTTTCTAATATTCCTTTTCCAGTCACTTGTTTATTTAATGTCCAGTTATTATTAACAAATACTGTTGTCATTATTTGATATATAGTACAACAGGAAGCTGCAATTAAAAGTCCAACGCCTAAATTGGTCACCCTGTTTTTTGTAGGTCTAAATCCTAATACTGAAAGATGCTTCTTGCTAATCAACCAAAGTAAAAACCATGAAATGACTAATTCAACTATAACTCCAGCCATCGTGTCAAGATTAGGTTTCTAATGAAGTGAGGTGTTGCATTAAAATAACCGCTAACTCTTAAATATACGCAATAGCTGGCATAGATTTTATTTGAGAATCATTGTATTTTTTATGCCACCAATAATTGGAAATTGAATTATATAATTACAATAAGATATTTTAATCCCATCCTAAATATCGGTCTGCAGGATGTGAGAAATGCATGGTATTTGGCTGCTCAAACTCCTATTCAACTAACTACTATTATTTACCAGGGAGCGGTGTATTTCAGGTTTCCTGGTACAGGAAAACGGATAAGCTACAAAAAAATAAAAAGAGGGTTGATAAAAAAACAGATCATTCTACAGCTTCCAATGGAATTATTGCCTTTCTGAAAATTTTCAAAGCATAAAAATAAAAAAGCAGGATGGCTAGACAACCCCCTGCTATGGGTCTTTTTGACCCCCACATGAGAAAACAGTATTTTAAATGCGTTTGTCGTTGAGCATAACTAACAGTATAAAGTTAAATTTAACATCACGATCAAATTTTGATAAACTGGCTGAAGCATGAAAGTTTCATACTGAAGTTTTGTTTATCAAATTACATTGTAGCGAACAGAAGTGCTGGAGCCGGGCTGCGCAGCAATTCCTGCAGCGTAAGGATTACCTGTTACAGGAAACGCCTCAAACTTTTCCCCTGTATATATTGTTACATCAACACTTATGTCAAATCTGTCTCCGGCCACTATAGGAGACCCGAATAAAGTTGCTAATTGTGATCCTGTAATTGTTATGTCAGTTGGAAATGTTGTTACATCTGTCTGTATTACCTTGACATTTGCTTTGTCATTATTCTTTATCACTACTACATCATATTTTTTAGGTGGTGTACCAGTAGTGAAATACAGTCCAACCCTGAATTTTCCTGAAAATGCATTTGGATTTGCAGCAGATATTGACTGATCTGTGCCTGCTACCTTCACAACTAATGGAGTGGGAAACTGGGTTAGTTGATCCGGCAGATCTCCATTCTCATCTTTCGAGCAGGCAGTAAATAAACCTGCTATCGAAAAAATATAAAAGCTAAGGATGATTATTTTTTTCATGTTAATTTTATTTGATATTAATTAAGGCATCCAGAAAATTTTATATGTGCTTGGATTTTTTTGTGCCGGTGCATTTGGATTGCTTTCGAGCTCTGTCTGGAACCAGGGCAATGCCAATGCAAATGTTCTGCTCTGTTGTACAGGAACTGATTTTTGATTACCCGGATTTACAGGATCGCCATTTATTGGTGGTTGCACTCTTCCACCGGGTGCCATAGCAGGATTTGAAGGATCAAACACTACCGGGTACCCGGTTCTTCTTATATCAGTATATTGATCAACTGCACTACCAACAGATGACAACCACTTTTGTGTCATGATGATCTCTAATTTTTTTGCGGTTGATGCAGCATCATATTCCACTAAAACTTTATCAGTATAAGTTGCGACCGCGGCTGTTCCAAATAATGCGGGAACATTTTGGGAAGGGTTTACAAAGTTTGTAATTACATAATCAACTTGTTTAAAAGATTCATCCATTGCGGCTGCTAGCTTTGCTTTTGCATCGCCGGTTATAACACCGGTATTAATTAATTCTGCTTCGAGATAAAGCCTGTCTGCATATGTTAAAAGCCTGTAAGGAGCAGCACCAGTTCCGCTACTTGCTGAAGCTATTGTGGCACTGCCATCATCATACTTACCGCCTACAGGATAAATTCCAAAAAGACTGATCGTATTTTGCTGAGTTCTGTCACGATCAGGACCTACGGACCCAAAATAAATTGAAACAAATGGACCATCCCTGTATTCTGTTTGATTTCCGTCCCGTGAAGGTTGTGTTGCATTTACCTGGTTATAGATATAGTATTTGAGTCTCGGATCTGGATTATTTTTGAAGATATTTGGATTATATCCTTTAAGTATCTCATAAAACCAGGGGCTTACATGATTGCTGCGTTGGGTGGCGAAATAATCATAGAAGCCGGGGTTTCTGTCATCAGTTGCACCATTTGGTCCATAAGGAACAAGAAAGCTTTCACTTGTATTGCTTATTAGTTTACCTCCGCTGAGCAATGCATTTACTTCTGCAGAAACATTTTTAACTTTCCTTATCTGCGTATACAATTTCAGTTTTATTGTGTTAGCCGCTTTTATCCACAGGTCAACATCTCCACCGTACATCAGATCATCAGCTCCAGGCTCTTGGTTATTTGGAGCCGATGTATTAGTCAGATCTGCGATGCCTTCATTAATTAATGGAAACAGGCTTTCATAAATACTGGCATCATCATCAAATTTTGGATGAAGAATTCCTTGTTTTAACTTATTAGCTTCGGAGTAAGGGACATCTCCAAATACATCAACTGCGACGCTGTAAGTGTATGCTTTCAGAATTTTAGCAATACCTGCATATACTAAATTGCCTGCTTCTGTTGATTTGGTAATAATGTCTTCCAAATTTTGCAACACGCCGTATACGGGGAAGGTTGTTCCCGGGTTAGCGGTGGAAGAAAACAATTTGGACCAGGCTGTTTGAAGATTAACATCTGCGCCTGTTATTCCATATTTATCCGGGTTTTCTCTTGTAGACATTTGATGTGTATATACGGCGAGTACTTCCGACAAGCCACCATTTTGTTCATCCATAGATAGTGCATCACCTAATGTTCTTTGTGTTGTCGGCAACAACTTTGAAACTTCAATGGTTGTTGGATTGTTGGGGTCCGTGTTGATATCTAAAAATTTTTTACATGATACTGCCAGCAAACCAACAATCGGGATCAATAATTTTATTTTATGTAACATGGTATTAAGATTTGAGTTTAATGTTTAGAAAGAAAAATTCATATGAAAACCAAATCGTCTTGTAGTTGGCGCTGCTGATAACTCTATTCCTTGTACAGCAGTAGAACCAAAACTGTTTACCTCGGGATCGAAATTGGTGTACTGGGGAAAATGAGGAGCAAGATGCCAAAGGTTTCTGCCAGTTAAACTCAGCGTAAGTCCTTTGAGAAAAGACATTTTTTTAAATATAGTTTTTGGAACATCATATGCAAATGTTACTTCCCTGAGATGGAAAGACGTTGCATCATAAACAGCCCATTCAGTTGCAGAGTTAATACCGAAAGAACCGGAAGGTCCGCCAGCAGAGAAATATAGATCATTTGTTGTGATCACCGTATGATTTGGAACTGTTTTTCCGCCTACAAGTAATGGCTGACCAGGATTATTTGGATCACCATATACACCAGGAATAATCCATGAAGTTTGCCTGTCCTTTGTATCTTTTGTAACACCTCTTCCTAATAAAGAAGAAACTGTTACTGAATACAAATCGCCGCCTTGTGTCCAATCCCAAAGCACATTTAATGAAAGTCCCTTATAGCGAAATGTGTTTGTAAGACCTACTTTAAAATCGGGAGATGGATCACCAACCATTTGTTCATCATCGAGAGTGATCATCCAACCTGTAACAGGATCAATTAATAAATTTCCGTCAGCATCCCGGGCAGAAACTGTTCCTCTTAAATAACCAAAAGGTTTGCCTGGTTCTAAATATGGATTGATGCCCGAGACGATACCGGCCATTTGAATTCTGTCAACACCACTGGTTAATTCAGTAACTGTATTTTCATTCTGCGTAAAAATTCCATGTATATCCCAACTGAAATCTTTTCCTCTTATGGCACGCAACATTAGATCAATTTCAACTCCCCTGTTCCTGATGCCACCAAAATTGGTTACTTGTGCTAAGTAGCCTGATGATGGGGGAGTAGTTATGATGGCAATAAGGTTGGTGGATTGCCTGTTATACCAGGTAAAGTCAAGTTCAACTCTTCTCTTTGCAAAACTCAACTGGGTTCCCAATTCAATTTCTTCCGTGAACTCTGGTTTAAGATCCGGGCTATTTGCGGTAGAAGGAAGCGTAGCTGAAGGTACTCCCATAAAACTTGGATCAATTGTATATACATCATTCAATGAATAAGGTGCTGCATCACGACCGACCTTAGCCCAACCAGCTCTTACTTTTCCATAATCAAGTATGTTGCTTTTTATGCCAAACGCATCAGTAAATACCAAAGAGCCGGATATTGATGGATAGAGATAACTCCTGTTTTCAACCGGTAATGTGGAAGACCAGTCATTGCGAAGTGTTCCATTTAAGAAAGCAAAATTTTTATAGCCAAGCGTTACATCACCAAACAGACCAATTATTCTTTGCCTTGTATAAACATCGTTAGTGAATTGTTGCTGTGACGTATTGGTAAGAGTGTGAATTCCTTTTGTGATGAACTGGTTGCCGGTTTGCAATGCATCCGTAATGGTTCGCTGATTTACATTATTACCAACGAGTACTTTTAAATTAAAGTTTTTATTTTTTAATTCAGGAGTAAGTGTAACTATAAGGTTTGATTCTAATTCCTGTTTCCTGTAGTCATCTAATACCAATCTTCCAAGACCCGAAGCAGCTCTTGAACCAATTTCAGTTACTTCTCTTCTGTCAATTCGTGCAACATTGGTACCAAGTGAATAATCAACACGTATCCATTTTTTAATCGTAAAATCGAAATGCCCGCCAGCAACGATCCTTTCTTCATTTGAATTTATAGTATTGTATTTGGCTGACCAGCGGGGATTATCATAACCTGTCACGTTAGGTTGCAATGGTAATCCATTTGCATCTTCAAAAGGAAGATTAAGATCCCAGTTGCGGGCAAGGAATAAAGAACGGGCAAAAGAAGATGCTGTACCACTAACCTGGTTTTCGCCAAAGAAACCGCCGTGTTGGTTGGCGCGGGTATAGCTGAAGTTTCCACCTACATTAACACCTATGTTCAATTTTGTAGATGCGCCTAATGCAAGATTAGCTCTTTCAAGGTCTGAATTATATACATAGCCTTTATGAAATAAATGCGATGCTGTAACACCTATAGAACTTTTTTCATCACCACCACTTACGTTCAATGAATTCTCATAAATAAATCCATCTCTGAAAAGATCTTTTACATTGTTTGGATAAGGCGTATAATCAATTTTTGCTGATGGAAATAATTCAGGATAAGCAGCTTTGTAAGTTGGCCACGCAGGAATTGAATCTAATGTACTAAATGCGGGACCCCATGATCCGTTTGCATTTGAATATGCCAATTGCGAACCAGCTCCATATTCATTTTGATATTCGGGAAGATTCGCAATTGTTTCGTTGGAAAAGGATGATTTAAAATTGATCTCTGTTCCCTTGCTACGCCGGGCACTGCCTGATTTGGTGGTTATAACAATTACACCATTCGAAGCTCTTGATCCATATAATGCAGCCGCTGATGAGCCCTTTAATACATTCATCGTAGCAATGTCATTGGGATCAAGATTAGATATACCGTTGCTATAGGCACCCCCATTTGAAACCTGGCTGGTTGTAGTTACCTGGTCATTGCTATAAGGAATACCATCAACAATGATCAAAGGCTCGCTGTTTCCAAAAAAAGAATTGTTGCCACGGATCTGGATCCGGGTTGCTGCGCCGGGTGTTCCCTGTGAACTTCGGATATCAACACCCGCAACCTTGCCCTGCAAACTTTTCAAAACATCTGGCTCTGATTTTTGTAAAAGATTTTCAGGATTCACTTTCGCGACTGAGTATCCAAGACCACGATCAGATCTCCTGATACCAAGAGCCGTCACTACCACTTCGGCCATCGCCCCCTGGCCGTTTAGTGTGCTATTGACTGTGGTTTGACTGCCGATATTTACTTCGCTGGATTGATAACCAGTAGAGCTGAAAACAAGAACCGCATTTGGAGGAGCCTGGATGCTGAAGTTCCCGTTTTCATCAGCTGAAACTGCAGTGGAAGTGCCTTTGACCGTTACAGTGGCAAAAGGAATAGGCTTACCGTCGGAACTAGTTACCTTACCGGTAACTGTTCTGCTTTGTCCAAACATAATTAATGCAGACAAAAAGAATAAGGCTGTAAATAATATTTTTTTCATGCAACTAAGTTTTTGTTATAAACACTATGGAGGTAGGCATCAAATTGCATGATTTTGCTTCAATACAGCAGCAATCAATTACCGAAGCATGAATGTTCGTTATTAAAACCGGCCTATGCGATACTGAATTTCTTCAGCTCATTGTAATTTTTGATAAATGATGCAGCAATACGCCCAACATTGAAGTCAGCATTATAGCTTTCACCTCCACATGAGTAACAGTAGAAATTTCGCTTGCCTTTCGTAATGGTATTTGTCCATAAGACATTATTTAATATTAGTTAACATAGAGGACAAATAAATTGAGTTAAAATATCGTTTGATAATTTTCATGACTACACATTACGAAGCCGATCTATTTATTATTGACCACAACCGTTGCTGCTATGGTAAGAGACGTTCAGTTAAGGCTTCTATTTATTCCCTTGCTCGGGTTGCTGATCCCCGCTGTATCGGGAATAATAACATATGAGAAATATTCTGCGCCGCAGTTGATTATTTCCAATTGCTATTTTATACTAACATCATTTATAATATGGGGTGGTTGCAATTGGATACATATGAGGATAAGGCCATTGTTTCGTAAAAGCCAGAACCCTTTTTTTAAAATAGTGGCCATATCTATTGTATCAGCACTATATGGCGCTGCATCCGGCGGAGTAATGACGATGATCTGGTTTCGTATCTCAAAGGACAGTTTTACATGGGAAGAGTTTTTTTCTTTCATTGCTTTCACCATAATGGCGGTGCTGATCTTTACCCTGGTATACGAGATACTTTTTTTAAGTAAAGAAAGAGAGTTGGATACTAAGATCGTTGAAGAGCTTGACAGAGAAAGAATGGAAGCCGAGCTGGATGTATTGAATAATGAGCTTGATCCGCATTTCATTTTTAATTCGCTCAATACATTGAATCATCTCATTATTACAAATCCTGATACGGCTTATATATTCAACTCACGACTTGCCCAGGTATATAAATATGTATTGATGAACAAGAACAAGGAGCTTGTTTCATTATTTAAAGAACTTGAATTCATTGAAAGTTATTTTTTTCTTTTGCAGGTGAGGCATGAAAATAAGTTACTGTTTGAATTGGATGCAAAAGAACCGGAGACAAGAAAAATAATGATGCCACCCTGTGCCTTACAAACAGTAGTGGAAAATGCGATCAAGCATAATGAGTTCAGTGTTGAGAATCCTTTGATGATAAGGTTGACATTGAATGGGGAATATTTAAAAATAATAAATAATAAAAGACCGAAACCTTATCTCGTTAATTCAACCAGCATCGGGTTGAGGAATTTGAGTTCGCGGTATAAGCTTGTCTGTAATAAAAATATCGTGATCGAAAATGAAGAGTCTCATTTCCTGGTAAAACTTCCATTGATAACTAACCTTTAAACCTTAAGCCATGTTAAACACTATTATTATTGAAGATGAAAGGCCCTCGCGGGAAAGTCTTTTGCAAACCCTGCATCGTATTTCGGCAGACGTCAACTTGCTTGCAGCAATTACATCTGTACAGGAAGGTATCAGCTACCTGGGGCAGCCCCGTAATGCAGATATAATTTTTAGCGATATACAATTACCGGATGGTTTGGCATTTGAAATTTTCCGGAATTGTGTAGTTGAGGCACCGGTGATCTTTGTTACCGCCTACGATGAATTTATGATGAATGCTTTTGAGCACAATGGCATTGATTATTTATTAAAACCGGTTGATGAAAAGGAATTAGACAAGTCGTTGCGAAAATATAAAATGCTGCAACATCATTTTGCAGGTAAGATCAATGATATAAGTAAACTCGTAAATCCATTTTTGCAGCCAAAAAGAACAAGGCTGGTTGTGAAAAAAGGCATCGAAAGCATCGCATTACCTTATGATGATATCGTTTTATTTTTTACAGAGAATAAAGTGGTTTATGTAATGGACAAGGGAGGTAAAAAATATTTATGTGATAAAAATCTTTGCGACCTGGAAATGGAACTGGATAAGAACAAGTTTTTCCGGGCTAACAGGCAATACATCGTAAATATAAATTACATCAGGAGTTTTAAACCATACGAAAAAGTAAAACTACAGATCGATCTTGCGACTTCGGATATTAATCATGCCATCATTGTAAGCCAGGAAACAGCGCCAATGT
>VBAS01000243.1 GCA_005882975.1 Bacteroidota bacterium
CTATTCTGAACTTGGAAAAAATGAAGATGCGATTGCGAGTTATAAAAAATCAGCCAATCATTTTCCTGAAGACATCCATAACGCTGCGGAATCTCTTCTATTTGCAGCATCGCTTGCCGATAAAAACGGAAAGACAAAAGAAGCAATTGAATTATTCAAAGAGATCAAAGAAAGATTTCCAAATACGCAGGCCTATAATGAGTCAGATAAATATCTTGCTATGCATAATATTTTTAATTAAATAATTAATGGCTGAAGTTACTAACAGTAAACTTTTAAATACAGATACGGGCATTCCTAAAAAGAATGCCTTTATTGTTTTGGTTAAGACGGAATGGAATGCAGCCATTGTTGATGAATTAGAAAAAGGATGCAGGGAGAAGTTGGAAGTATTTAAAGTAAAAAAAGTAATTACTATAACGGTGCCAGGAGCATTTGAGATTCCTTTTGCTATAAAAATTTATTGGGAAAAAGCAGGTAAGAAAAAAAAACCTGATGCATTCATAGCATTAGGTTGTGTGATCCGTGGCGATACACCGCATTTCGATTATGTATGCAAAGCAGTGACTGATGGCGTAGTTCAATTAAATCTTTTGCTGCCAGTTCCAACTATTTTTGGTGTATTAACAGTAGACAATGAATTACAGGCAAGAGAAAGGATTGGGGGAAAGCATGGACACAAGGGAGAGGAGGCGGCAGTGACTGCCATCAAAATGATTAACCCCAAACCCCTAAAGGGGCTTATGTAAAGATTTATCACTTTGAAATTATCTTTATTATTAACCAGGATCAATCTAAGTCTCCCCTTTAGGGGGACAGGGGGTTTATGAACGTACAACTATTCATACCGTGTTTTGTTGACCAGCTTTATCCTCAAACAGGATTTAATATGGTTAAAGTGCTTGAGAAAGTAGGCTGCACTGTTACCTACAATACAAAACAAACCTGTTGCGGACAACCGGCCTTTAACGCCGGGTTTTGGGATGAGGCAAGAACGGTATGTATAAAATTTGTAAAAGACTTTAGCGGATCTGACTATATAGTAACCCCAAGTGCAAGTTGTGCAGGGTTTGTAAGAAATTATTATTCGAAACTGCTTGATAATTCCTCCGTACATAACCAGGTAAAAGAATTAAATAAAAGAGTGTTTGAGTTCTCTGAATTCATGATAAAAGTTTTACAAGTAGAACATGTGGGAGCCGTATTGAATGGAAAAGCAACTTATCATGATAGCTGTGCAGGATTAAGAGAATGCCGGATCAAAGAAGAGCCACGGAAACTTTTATCACATGTAAAAGGATTGGAGCTTCATGAAATGAACGATGTAGAAACTTGTTGTGGCTTTGGCGGAACATTCGCGGTAAAGTTTGAACCTATTTCTATTGGGATGGGCGAACAGAAAGTTGAAAATGCATTACTGACAAAAGCTAATTATCTTATCTCTACTGACCTTTCCTGTCTTATGCATTTAGATGGATACATCAAGAACAAAGGTTACAGTTTGCAGACCATGCATATTGCGGATGTATTAGCGAGTGGTTGGTAAGAATTTAAAATTTTAAATCTAAAATTTGAAATTATTATGGCGTACTGGCTAGTTAAATCAGAACCCGATACTTATTCATGGGATGATTTTGTAAAAGAAGGACAAACTTGTTGGAGCGGAGTCAGGAATTATGCAGCCCGGCTTCATTTACGCAGTATGAAAAAAGGCGACGAAGTTTTTTTTTATCATAGTAATGAAGGCACCGATATTGTTGGCTTTGCAAAAGTCATAAAAGAAGCTTACCAGGATCCTACTACCGATGATGACCGTTGGTCTGCAGTCGATCTGAAGCCTGTAAGAAAATTAAAGAAACCAGTGACACTTGAAACTATAAAAAAAGATAAACGTCTTGCAAATATGGCGCTGGTTCGAATTGGTCGTCTCTCTACTCAACCAGTTAGTGAAAAAGAATGGGAAGTTGTTTTGGAACTTGCGGGAGAGAAGTAGAACCACGATTTATAGGATTAATAATGATTTTGAGGGTAAGCGGAAAGATCAAACAGACCGAAACCTCACAGGTATAATAAAATTATTGGTTAGGTACTTTTTATCCATAGGTGTCAGCGCAGAAAGCGGGTTAAAAACGTTTCGCGACAGCGACGGACTTTGGGAAGGATACAACATCGAAGACGTAGCAACACCCCGTGCATGGAGAAAAGATCCCAAACTTGTTTTAGATTTTTATAATTACCGGAGAAAAAATGTATTGGATGCGCAACCCAATGCGGCTCATTATGGTTTGGCCGAACTGGAAAAAAGTTTTGACGTAACGATCATTACACAAAACATAGATGACTTGCATGAAAGAGCCGGCTCAACAAATGTGTTGCATTTGCATGGCGAGATTTTTAAGATGCAAAGTGAAAGAGATCGTGAACTCATTTATGAAATAAAAGGTGATATTAAAATAGGAGACAAGGCAGAAGACGGTGAACAGCTTAGGCCTTATATTGTTTGGTTTGAAGAACCAGTTCCTAAAATTGAAGAAGCTATACCGATTGTAACAAGTGCAGATATTTTTGTTGTTGTGGGTACATCATTGGTGGTTTATCCTGCCGCAGGATTAGTGAACTTTGCTGCAAGGCATATTCCAAAATATATTATTGATAAACGGATTCCCTATACATCTGAAATAGCAAACATTACTGCAATTGAAAAACCGGCTACAGAAGGAGTGAGTGAGTTAATAAAACTTTTATTGGAGAGATGATAGTTGATAATTGATAGATGATAGTTGTCTGGAAGTAATTATCATCTATTATCTGCTAAGTTATCATCTGGCTTCTCCGCCGCCAGGTCCATAAAAAATTACCCAGACGCCAAAATCATCGGAAAAATTCCCAAAGTAATGTTCCATGCCGGCGGGAACAAACAGGATATCGCTTTTCTTACAGGAAATTCTTTCTCCATTGCGATAAAAGGTGCTATGCCCTTTGATGACAATATAGATCTCATCCTGTTTATGTGGAGTTTGAGTATCTACTTCCTGTGGTGCAAAATATTCGATCGTCATGCTGCCATGTTTCATCATGACAGTAAATGGAAATTCGTTTTGTTCCAGCAATTGCTTTAATGCTTCTTCAGCAGTTACTTTATAATTCATCACAGCTCCTTTATCTCTTCATTGAATTTTATTTCATGTTCTTCTAATTCTTTCAATACAGGCTCATAGATCTCTTTTTTTGTAGGGATATGTAAACCTGTAAGAGCTATTGTTCCGTTCAGGATCATTTTTACAGCTATGCCTAATGGTAATCCAACCGTTTTCGCCATTGCCGTCCGCAAATTGTTTTCACCTTTTACAACAAGGGAGCTGTTGACCGTTGACCGTTGACCGTTGACCTCATACTCTATCTCATGCAACATCACGATCATATCTTTATCTTCTGCTTGCAAAGCCAGTTTTTTTTCCAGGGCTAATTGCATTACATCAGCTGCACTGCAAAAACCTTTATTGATGATCGTTTCATCATCATCCATCCCCAGGAAAAAAAGTTGCTTAAGAGTAAGATTAGCCTCATGCATTTTATTGGCCACTATTTCGGCAGCATCACTTTTAATTTTATCCAGGTCCATATTCTGCAGATCACCATTTTTGCCCACAACTAAAAAATCCTTTTCTACATCGCCACCACTTGCTTCAGCCTCTTTTTCTGCTTCTACTAACTCCATCAATTTTCCTAACAGATCTTTTGTTTGATCAAATCGTTCCGATAATTTTTTTTGCAACCAGTCACTGAAACCGTTCTTGTCCAGGTGTTCTTTAAAAAAATCCATTAGGGCCTTGCCATTGGTTTCATATTGCGGCGTTTCATCGGTAAGCTTTAGATCTATAACATTTTTCCAGCCATACATAAAATCAGGATGACGAAGAGTAGTTCTTACCAGTGTCTTTGCATCTTTCAAACCATAGAGCGGGGCATAGCTTAATGAATCACGATTTGGATACCAGCTTAAAAAACCTATCTCAGGAATTTCAACAATTCTTTCTGCTGTAAAAAGCTCCTCGTATTTTAATTTTTTCTCTTCTCCGTTTTCTCGGTAATGGGCGCCGCTTTTCCCGGCTAGTAATATATTTCTTGGGTTCCAGCTTATTTTATAATGCCAGGGATTATTATCACTTTCCGGTGCCACAAGCCCGCCGCAATGTGATTTGAATGAAATGACCTTTCCGCCATCAGCATGAATCTTGTCAAAAATTTTCATGGCACTCATGTGATCGATACCGGGATCAAGACCCATCTCGCATAAAAAAAGAAGGTTTTTATTTTCGATTTCAGATTGCAGATTGCGGATATCATCATCAATGTAAGAAGCGGTCAATAAGTTTTTATTTAGTTCTACACAACTTTTCGCAACAATTGTATGAAGAATAGGAGGGAGAAGTGAAATAACAATACTGGCGTCATTTATAAATCTTTTTCTATCCGTTTCATCATTGATGTCAAATGATACAGCTTTACCAAAGGGTGAAATACCGATCTTGGATTGTGCAAGATTAATATCAGCGTCAACTACTGTCAATTGCCAGCTTTCATTTTCTGCATTAGAAAGCAAATAATCGATCAGGACAGTTGCTGATTTGCCGGCGCCAAACAATAGAATTTTTTTCATGAAAGAAATCTTGCCAGCAAATTAATTCAATTATTCTATTGAAGGAAACTATAGCCCCGCCGTAGTATATTTTTCATATTGAGAAGATTCGATCTCCATTACTCTGTAGGAAACTTTAATCCCCCGCAAGTAATCCGGAATCTTTAAAGTTTTTGAACCATTGGGTTCAATAGAACTGAAAACTATTGTTTCAGTTTTTATTGGTTGTTCACTTGGTTTTAAATACTGAAGTTCGACGATCACTTTGTCCAGCTCAAATCTTGAATCATTATTAACGGTGAGTTCAAGATTGGTTACACCACCAAATGCCCGTTGCTTATAATTATTTGCTTTTACATTAACCAGCCTGTTTATATTGATCGGCTTCGTTTTTGGTTTTGTTTCTTCCGGTTTTGTTTCTTCGGTTGCTCTTGTCATTACCGCTTTCTTTTCAGAAGTTTCGGAAGCGATCACATCTTCATTTTCCCTGATCACCTCTTGTCTTTTTTGCTGTGGTGAGTTTGTAACCAAATTCTCAGCATGAATATCGGTTTCTTCTTTTGCTGATCGTGTTTTTTTTGTTGTTGGTTTCTTTGTGTCAAGAGCAATCGGAGGGATCTCAGTAGTTGTTGTTACCGTTCCAGTATTAATGGCTCTTTTATCAGGTTGAATTATGGTTGTTCTTGCCTGGGGTTTATCCTCACCACCAAAATTTTTATAAATAACTACAACTATAAAACAAAACACAATGGCGCCCCCAAAAACCTGCAATACCGATGTATGAGTCGATGTCCATTTGGATTTTTTCTTACGGCTTAAATATGTTTCAGCATATCTTTTCTTAATATCATCAAGCGACTCGGAATATTTTTCATTCAAGGTTGGTTCTTCCTGGAGCGAACCTGGATATGCATTAATGATCTGTTTTTGTTTTGGTAGAACGGGCTCTTTGGGAAGAGTATAATCCTCTATTGGAACCGGTTTCCTTTCTACTTTTCTTTCTTCAATAACCACTGGTTTTTCTTCAACAACCGGAGCAGCTTTTACAATAACCGGCTGTGCTATTTTTTTCGGAATATGATTTTCCGGCATTGCGACAAACACTTTCCTCGAAATTGTTAATGTTTTAGTTTCTTCAGGAATAACATACACTTCTTCTTTTGGAGGAACATAAGTTTCCTGTGGCTGAATATATATTTCCTGTTGCTCCTGTTTGTGAATTTCCTGTGGCTGCTGTTGGGGTTTGCTAGCAATTTTTTCTTCAGTCTTTTTGTAAAACCGGTCGTATGGCTGTTCCTCAGTCACGGGAGCATAGGCTTTTAATCCTTCTACTTCGCTTGGATACCGCCAGGCAGCACTTCTCCCTTCTACCCAAACCAAGTCATAGGGCTTAAGACCAAAATTAACTAGCTGTTGCAGATTATAAGGGCCGCTTTGTTTGTTGCTGCGGAGCAGAAGATAAGTATCCATACCGTCCAAATTATTGTAAATGATAACGAAAAATCTGTGCCGGGCTATGTAAAAGTGTTGTTATAAAAAAGTTTATTAGCAATAAGGAAAATCATCCACCAGAGTGGAAAAAATAGCCCCAAAAAACAAGATTTTTGTCAGGAATTGATGGCTGTTTCCGGTACATTTGCAAGCCTCTAAAACAAGGTCTGGTCATTGATAAATCAAGGCTTTGAAACCTGAAAGGAGTCCTTTGGCAAGCTCAGGATAAACTTGCAACGGAAGCCCGATCGGAGTAATAAAAGCTGATAAAATAAATCTTAGGAACAATACAATGGACGATAGCTTACTGCCACAGGAAACACAGGATAACGAACGCATCATCCCGGTCAATATTGAAGAACAGATGAAGACGGCCTATATCGACTATTCAATGTCGGTGATAGTTGGTCGTGCTTTGCCGGATGCAAGAGATGGCCTGAAGCCGGTACACCGCCGCATTTTGTATGCAATGAATGAGCTGGGTTTGCACTATAACAGGCCATTTAAAAAATCAGCCCGTATTGTGGGAGAGGTGTTGGGTAAATATCATCCGCATGGTGATACGGCAGTATATGATGCAATGGTACGTATGGCGCAGGATTGGAACATGCGTTATACACTTATTGACAAACAAGGAAATTTTGGTACACAGGATGGCGATGGTCCTGCTGCCATGCGATATACAGAAGCAAGATTGCAACGACTTACTGAAAGTATGCTGAATGATCTTGATAAAGACACGGTAAACTTTCAGCTGAACTTTGACGATACAGAAAAAGAACCAAGCGTTCTTCCTACACGTATTCCTCAATTATTGATAAATGGTTCAAGCGGTATCGCAGTTGGTATGGCCACTAATATGCTCCCGCATAATTTGAGTGAGTCAATTGATGGATGCATCGCTTATATCGATAATCGCGACATTACCATTGAAGAATTGATGCAGCATGTGAAAGCTCCCGATTTTCCGACCGGTGGAATTATCTATGGAATGGAAGGAGTGAAGGCAGCTATGCATTTGGGAAGAGGAAGAGTAGTGGTCCGTGGAAAAATGCATGTTGATACAAAAGTAAGTGGCCGTGAGCAGATCATTGTTACAGAAACACCCTACCAGGTAAGCCGTGATGCATTAACGGAAAGGATCGGTGAGTTGGTCAATGAAAAAATAATTGAAGGCGTAGCCCATGTGAATAATGAATCGAATGAAAAAGAAGGCACCCGTATTGTAGTTGATCTGAAACGTGATGCAATTGCAAATGTTGTCATCAATCAGCTTTATAAGCACACAGAACTTCAAACTTCTTATGGTATCAATAATGTTGCGTTGATCAAAGGAAGACCAAAAACATTAAACCTGAAAGATCTTATTGCAGAGTTTATTGAATTCCGTCATGAAGTAGTTGTGCGTCGTGCTAAATATGAACTGAATGAAGCAGAAAAGAAAGCACATATTTTACAAGGTTATCTTATTGCACTAGATCATCTTGATGAAGTGATACGTTTGATCAGGAGTTCTGCCACGCCGGATATTGCAAAAGAAAATTTGATCGGTGCAGGCTGGGGATTGGATGAGATACAGGCAAAAGCGATCCTTGAATTAAGATTGCAGCGCCTGACAGGAATGGAAAGGGATAAGATAAAACAGGAGTTTGACGAACTAATGAAACTGATCGGTGAATTGAAAGAGTTGCTTGCAAATGAAGGGATGAGATACGACCTGATAAAAAAAGAACTTTTAGAAGTTAAAGATAAGTTTGGTGATGCCCGTAAAACAGAGATCACTTACCTCGATGATGAAGTAAAAATTAAAGATCTTATTAAAGAAGAAGATGTTGTTATTTCTATTTCTCATTTAGGATATATAAAAAGAACATCCGCTACTGAATACCGTTCACAGCGCAGAGGTGGCAGGGGAGTGATGGGTGGAAAAACAAGAGAAGAAGATTGGATCGAACATATTTTTGTTGCATCAACACATCATACCATGCTTTTCTTTACTGAGCAGGGAAGATGTTATTGGTTGAATGTTTATGAGATACCGGAAGGTGAAAAGACCGGTAAAGGAAGAGCCATTCAAAACCTGATACAAATACCACCGGATGATAAAGTAAGAGCGATCATTGATGTAAAAGATCTGAAAGACGAAGCGTTTGTTAATTCACATAAT
>VBAS01000448.1:0-1671 GCA_005882975.1 Bacteroidota bacterium
CTCTGATCATTCACACTACATACTCGACTGTGACTATGAAAAAATTGAAGATGCATTCGCGTTGAATAGAGCTTTGCATTTGATCCCAGGAGTTGTGGAAACCGGCCTTTTCATCAACATGGCCAACAAAGCGGTAATTGGATTCGACGACGGAACAATAAAAGTGATAAACTATAAATGAGTTATCCTGTTTCGATCTCAAACACTTTCTGTTCTTTGACTACTCTAAAATTGAGGTGTTGATAGAACAAATGTGTCTGCGTTCTTTTCATGTTGCAGCGAAGCCTGAGGCTCTTATATCCCTTTTCGTGGCACCATTGTTTTGCTTTTTCAACGAGCATCTTTCCGACCCCCCGGTTCCGGTAGCGGTCATCTACTACCAATCCGCGAATTTCACAGCACGCCGGTGATTCAATTTGGATCGCCACGCCTACGCCAATCCAGCCAATGATCTCTTCTCCAAAAACGACAACAAATCCATCGTGATTGTTAGTGCTGAGAACGGCCTTTATATTTTCACGAGTCTGATCGATGGACAGATCGTAACCAAGTTGTCCACAAAGTGCAGCGACCGGAAACACATCTTTTTCAGAAATCTGTCGTATAAAAATTTCCATATAGAAAGAATGAATAATCAAGAAAAATGAAACAATATTAATAATGAAAAACCAATAATTAATAATGGACACTGAATGTCATTGCTAATAGCTGACGGGTTTTGTTTACCTTTGCGCCCTAAAGAAAAAATCGTTGAAGAACATTCGGAACTTTTGCATCATAGCTCATATCGACCACGGAAAATCCACCGTCGCGGATCGTCTTTTACAATCTACAAACACGATCAGTGAACGTGACATGATGGACCAGGTGCTTGATGATATGGACCTGGAAAGAGAGAAGGGCATTACCATTAAAAGCCATGCGATACAGATCAATTACCAGCATAAGAATGGACAAGAATATATTCTGAACCTTATTGATACTCCCGGTCATGTGGATTTTAGTTATGAAGTGAGCCGTGCACTCGCTGCCTGCGAAGGTTGTTTGTTATTAGTGGATGCTACACAAGGAATACAAGCCCAGACCATCAGCAACTTATACCTTGCTATTGATAATAATCTTGAGATCATCCCCATCATCAATAAAATAGATATGGACGGCGCAATGGTGGATGAAGTGAAGGACCAGATCATTGAACTGATCGGCTGCAAACCCGAAGAAATTTTATTGGCCAGTGCCAAAACGGGATTGGGTGTGCCTGAGATACTGGAAGCTATTGTTGAAAAAATTCCTTCACCAAAAGGTAATCCTGATGCGCCATTGCAGGCATTGATATTTGATAGTGTGTTCAATAGTTTCCGCGGCATCATTGTTTATTACCGCATACTGAATGGAAAGATCAGGAAAGGCGATAAAGTAAAATTTGTTTCTACCGGTCTTGAATATGATGCCGATGAAGTAGGTATATTAAAATTGAAGATGACGGAAAAAGACGAAGTGGGTTGTGGCGATGTGGGTTATATCATTACCGGTATTAAAAATGCAAAAGAAGTAAGGGTGGGAGATACGCTGACGCTGGCAAATAATCCACACCCGGAAATGATAAAAGGTTTTGTGGAAGTAAAGCCGATGGTATTTGCCGGCATCTTTCCTATAAGCACGGATGATTTT
>VBAS01000448.1:1717-3590 GCA_005882975.1 Bacteroidota bacterium
ACATTTGAACTGGAAACATCACAAGCACTTGGTTTTGGTTTTCGTTGCGGCTTTTTAGGAATGCTGCACATGGAAATAATACAGGAACGATTAGAAAGAGAATTCAATCAAACGGTGATCACTACCGTTCCCAATGTTGGTTTTATTGCCTATACAACAGCCGGTCAAAAAATAACGGTGAACAATCCGACCGAAATGCCGGACCCTGTTCGCATTGACCGGATAGAAGAACCATTCATCAAAGCACAGATCATAACAAAACCTGAATACATTGGTAATATAATGACGCTTTGTCTTGGCAAGCGAGGTATTCTTTTGAACCAACATTACCTTACAACGACAAGAGTGGAACTGGTTTTTGAAATGCCGCTTACAGAAATAGTTTTTGATTTTTATGATAAATTAAAATCGCAGACCCGTGGTTATGCATCGTTCGATTATCATCCTATTGGTTACCGGGATAGTGATATTGTAAAGATGGATATTTTATTGAACGGCGATAAAGTGGATGCTCTTAGTGCATTAATACACCGCGGAAGAGCGCAGGAATTTGGCCGCAGACTTTGCGAAAAATTAAAAGAGCTGGTGCCAAGACAGCAATTTCAAATTGCAATACAGGCAGCTGTCGGCGCCAAGGTTATTGCAAGAGAAAATATTTCTGCTATGCGCAAGGACGTTACTGCAAAATGCTACGGTGGCGATATAAGCCGTAAAAGAAAATTATTGGAGAAACAGAAGGAAGGAAAGAAACGTATGCGGCAAATAGGAAATGTAGAGGTGCCCCAGGAGGCTTTTTTGGCAGTTCTTAAGTTAGATGAGTAACTTCTATTAATTATTAATTAATAATTAGTAATTAATAATTTGAATGCAATACATTCTTAATAAATACCATCGCTGGTTTATAGCTGCATTATTTCTTATTTACCTCGTAAATGGGTTGATATATATTCCCCAACAATCTATCATGTCGGATGAAGGAGATCATTTTGATTATGCCATCCGGTTTGTAAAAGGTCATCCCGAAAAAATAAAACCATTTGATGATGCGAGCACAATGCCTGTATCGGCATTGAACACTATTCCACGGGTTGCTGAGCAATTATTTCATCCCGGTTTGAAAAAAACTGATTGGGGAAGTGAGGATATTGTACACGGTAGATATATAACTCTTCTCATTAGTCTTTTGATCGGATTGTATGTTTACCTGTGGTCAAAGGATCTGTTTGGCAAAACAGCTTCTGTGGTTTCTTTATTGCTATTCGTTTTTTGTCCAAACATAGCGGCTCATGCGGGAGTTTTCGGTACGGATGTGTATAGCGCCTTATTTACAATCGTTCCGCTTTATCATTTCTGGAAATATTCACAGTCTCATACTATAAAGCAGTTTGTTTTATTTTCAATCGCACTTGCACTGGCCCAGCTATGCAAGCAATCACTAACATTTTTATACCCAATCTTCCTGCTATTGTTTTTAATGCAGGTATTATATAAAAGAAATTTCAAATCGCTTTACAGCAAACTTGCTTTGAGAAATCTTTTATTTTTTATCCTCATTCAGCTTTTTATTTTGAATGCAGGTTTTCAGTTTAAGGGAACAGGAAAATCTTTAAGTAATTATTCATTCCGTAGTCATTTCTTTCAAAAGATTCAGCAAAACTTTCATTTTATCGGTAATCCTCCCTTGCCTGTTCCTTCACCATATCTTGAAGGATTGGATTGTACAAAAACAATTGATGAAATGGGGCCAGGGCATCCTGAAAGTTCAGCAAAGGTTTATTTGCTGGGTAAATCAAAAGAGGGGAAAGGGTTCTGGAACTATTATTTTGTTGTCTTATTTTTTAAAACACCGATTCCCTTACTCCTTTCATTTTTT
>VBAS01000448.1:3642-5208 GCA_005882975.1 Bacteroidota bacterium
CTGTTCTTTTATTGCCGATTATTTTTTTCCTGTGTTATTTTAATTTCTTTTATAACTCACAGGTTGGCATCCGTCATATATTAATGATACTTCCTTTGATGCAGGTCTTCTCGGGTTTATTTTTTAAAAGGCTTATTGATAAAAACAGAATGATGGTCATTGCTGCTGTTGCCTTTTATTCAATGGCTACTTTTTATCATTTTTTTCCTTATTTGATTCCTTATACAAATGAATTTATCGCTGAAAAAAAGATGGCTTACAAAAAAATGGCGGATTCTAATTTGGATTATCACCAATCATCAGGATTATTAAATAAATACATTGAAGAAGGTAAAGCAGTGTACGCACCTGATCATCCGGCAGCAGGTATATTTATTATTGATGTAGCTGACCTGCTGGGAGTAAAACAGGAAAAGGATTATAGCTGGCTTCGTGATAATTACAGACCTTCTGATCATCTTGCTTTTACTTATCTCATTTTTGATATATCAAATGAAAGCCTGGTAAAAAAAGGGCTTTTATCAAAATAGCCTAACATTGTATTCTTAACTATTGGGTTGAAAAAAGATTCTGTTTATATCATCGTTCCTATATTTAATGAAGGGCTTACTGCCAGGAAAGTAGTGAGTTCTTTATTAGAATATGGATTCTCTGTAATCGTAGTTGACGATGCTTCAGCCGATAACAGTTATGATTCCATAAAAGACCTGGATATTCACTACCTGCAGCATGAAGTAAATCTTGGGCAAGGCGCCGCAATACAAACAGGAATTGAATATGCTCTGACAAAAAATGATGCGACAATCTTTGCGACTTTTGACGGCGACGGACAGCACCGGGTAGAAGATCTTGCAGAAATCATCAAACCAGTTGAAAAAAATGAAGCCGATATAGTTATGGGTTCCCGCTTTTTACCTGGAGCTTTTAGTAATGCATCATTTATTCGTAAAGTCGCAATACAAACAGCAAGAGTCATTAATTTTTTATTTACAGGCCTTTGGTTGACAGATGCTCATAATGGTTTGCGGGTATTTAACCGAAAGACTGCTTCATTATTAGATTTAAAGGAAAATGGTATGGCTCATGCCTCCGAGATATTATTCCGGGTGGCTAAATATAAAATCCGGTTTAAAGAAATGCCGGTGCATATTTTATATACTGAGTATTCAAAGAAAAAAGGGCAATCAATTTTTAGCGGGATAAAGATATTTTTTGATCTTGTTTTTAACCGGATATTTGATTGATATGACAGCTATCCAGATTCTTCTTGTTGCGGGGCTTGCTTTATCAGCTATCTATGTGTACCTGAAATTTCAAAGTGTTATTGCAGATGCAATCATGCTTCTGTTGTTTATAGCAGCGGGAATAGTTTTTGTTTTATTTCCACAACTAACCACGAAAATTGCCAACAAGCTCGGTGTCGGCAGAGGTACAGACCTGATCCTTTATGTGTGTATCATCTTCTTTCTTTTTGTAATGATAAGAATGTATGCGAGGATAAGAAAACTTGAGCAAACAGTTACAAAAATTGTGAGGGATAATAGCTTGAAATCAGTTATTAAAAAC
>VBAS01000244.1:0-1743 GCA_005882975.1 Bacteroidota bacterium
CTGAGGTAATATGACAACGGGGGTTGCCTGCTGTAAAGGAATACGAAAAGATTTGTGATGATTGCCAACAATAAATCCCTTTTCTTTTTGCAGATAATTGAAAAAGGTTTTTATTGTTTTGAATACATTCGCTACATAATTATCGTAATAACCCTTGTCTTTATAAAGGAAATTTGAGAACTGATTAAAAAATCGATTCCAATAATTCTTTTCACGCTGTATTGTCCTCATGGAAGCCCGGTGAAGCAATTGAATTCTGAGATTATTTTCCGATTTAATTTCATATTCATCAATGAGTTTATAAACATACTGGTAATTAGTAATCGTTCCTTTAGTTATTCTTTTACCTGATGGAGCCAATCTTCTTCCGGAGGAAGATGCTTTAATGAATTGATTAAACTGTTCGGATAATATTAGCTGTGGTGTTGTCCTTTTCATATTTTTTACAGAAAGATCGAAATAATTTAGTGAATCCCGATTGCATAACTTTTTATTCTGGATTCATATCTTTTTGATTTTTCAGATTCATATTAGGTTCTGATATTTATAATCTTGTCACCAAACCCTTTAAAAAATAAGATCCATCATGAAATCCACTATCTCAAAACCTAAGATCAGGCATTATTCTGTCAAACAACTTTCTTACTTCTATTTGATTTCCAAACCAACCTTTCATCGCTGGTTAGAACCGCATCAACAGCACATAGGTGAAAGAAATGGAAACTACTACACTTCAGCACAAGTTGAAAAAATCTTTCTCGTATTAGGCATTCCACCCTTGCTGAATAATTAATTTAAAGATTTTTCTTTTTTATTCATTTCCAGTTTCACGGGAAATGACTTATCGATACATATCGATTCCAATTGACAATAATAATTAATTAAGGAAAGTATTCAGTAGCAAAAAAGACAATGCACCACTGGCATAAATAAATCTTTGTGTCGCAGCAATTTTTTTTCCAATTTAATAAACTCTATGGAACCACATCAACGCAAATTCCCAATGAGGGCTTACTCAGCTCTTGAGCTATCCAGATTTTACAATGTATGTAAGAAAACATTTATGAGATGGTTGAAACCTTTTGAGCCTGTAATAGGTGAAAGACAAGGCAGGTATTATAATATCAACCAGGTTAAGACCATATTCGAAAAATTAGGAACACCAGGAGGATATGAAGATTAAATCAATTGTTTAACGAGTAATACTTGGAAGTAAAGGGAAAAATTTATTCTTATCGTTACCAAACGCCTCCAAACTATGAAAGCATCATTTTTCACCGGTACATCTTTGTGTAATAATCGCAAGTAATGAAATCCTACACTATGGACAAACAAGTACAAACAGATCATTCAACTTCAAGTAATGTTTTATTAACGGGAATCATTCTCTTAGCAAATCTGGATTTTAATGGTTTTTTGGATTATGGAATCCGCACAGTAATCGGCGGTGTGATATGGTTTGGATTCCAGGCATTGAATGATTACCGGGCAGGAAAAAAACAAAACAAGCAATGAGCTTAGCCGGAAAAGTATTAACAGTGACATTAGTTGGTGGAGGGTTAATTGCTGGTTATAGCTATTATCTAAAGATGAAAAAAACGCAGGCTGAACTAGAGGTTATACCAAATGCAAGTGTTCATGAAATCAATTGGGACGGTATCACAATACGAATTGATCTTTTACTGAAAAACCCTACAAAGGGAAGTTTCTCAATAAAATTTCCCTTTGTTAAACTAATCTACA
>VBAS01000244.1:1779-12095 GCA_005882975.1 Bacteroidota bacterium
CCTGCTTTTGGACAAGCTAAAATTGATAAAATACTGGTGCAGATCCCAATCATGAGCATATTCACTGTATCGGCCTCAATACTCAAAGCCATTCAATCGAGAGAACAAGTGGCAATCACAGCAACAATGATGACAATAATAGATTTAGGATTTGCAAAAATTCCTTTTGAAGAAAGCCATGAAGTGATTTTAAAGAAGTGAGTTGAGAATAGTTAGTAGGTAAAATAAGCTAAATGGAGGCAACACGAAAAAGAAATATTAAACCCGGTTATGAGTATGATAAACTTTTTCCAGGATCAGAAGGTGATACAAAGACCATAAGAAAAAATGCCAATGTAACTCATACGGTTGAGTTCATTCCAAAAGTGGTAAATGAAACTCTTAATCAAACAAAAAAGGTAGCACATCTATTAAAAGGAAAAACAATTTATGAAACATGCAAAAACATCTGGCATTTTGTTTACCAGCATATCAATTATAAAAAAGACCAGGAAGGATTTGAGCAGATACGAAGTCCGGCAAGAGCATGGCACGACAGAAGGTATGGGGTAGATCCTTACAAACCTGGGCATTGCGCATATCTTAAGAATAACCAAGTATCACCGGGATTATTTTCAGCATATCTACCCCATTGTGCCAAATGATAAAAAATATATCACGATAGATTGTGTGACAGACAAGTTTGATTATGAAGTTCCTTTTTCAGAAAAAAAAGATTATCCAATGGATTTACAATATTTAAATGGGTTTGATGGTGATGGCATGGGGGAACTTGGCAAGATCATTAAGAAGAATATGGCAAAGAAAAGTCCTACCCCAAAAACAAATAAGAAGGCTGAAAAGAAAGCTGTTTCATTAGCCAGGAAAAAAGCTTCATCTGCTCCTGCTGCCTCTTCCTCCGTGCCCACTGTCAACAAGAAAAAAGGAATTTTAAAAAAAGTAGTCAACGTAGTGAATAAAGTGAACCCAGCTACTGTACTTCTTCGTAATGGGATTCTTGCTGCGATGAAACTAAATGTAAAAAATGTAGCACAACGTTTACGTTGGAGTTATCTCAATCTCGAGCAAGCAGTTTCAAAAAATATTGACCCTGCTAAATTTCAGAAATTAATAGAGACAAGACAAAAGTTGGAGAAGATATTCTATGGTGCTGGAGGTAACCCGGACAACCTAAAGAAAGCAATACTTAGTGGAAAAGGAAATAAGGATAAAGCAGTTGCGGGGCTTGGAATGTTACCAATGAATAATTGGAACAATAGCATGAGTGAATACACCGGACTGAATCAATTACTCGGTTCTGAAATATATTATTCAGAAAATGTAGACGGTATGGAAGTTTTCAGAGGGTTTGGTCAATTGGGAGAGCCTGTAACTCTTGCGACGGTCGGTGCAGCAATGGGAATTTTAGCCGGAATTGTTGCGGCACTAAAACAGATTGGCGATATTTTCAAAACAAAGCAAAAAGATTCAGAAGATTTTGATGAGAACAAAACCGATGCGGCAGAAAATAATGTGAGTGTGCCAACCGCCAATACACCATTACCAAATAATACAACGCTTCCCCATACAGCATCCACCGAGGAATTCAGTGAAAATGCACTACCAAAAATCGCGAGTAACGATACTAATGAACTTATAAGAGCGACTGAAAGCAGTTTAATAGCAAAGGAAAATATCTCAAATAATATGAATGCTGAAAATGGAGAATTAAAAACTTCCTCACCTATATCTCCTATGAATGATAATCCTGGTAATGATGCAACAGATAATAAAGAAAGCTTTTGGGACAAGAATAAAAGGTGGTTGAAACCAGTCGCGATTGGTGTCGGTGGGTTGACCTTGATAGCAATTGGATTTAATTTATTAAATAACAATGACGGGAAACATAAATCATCATCCAATCATTCATTATCCGGCATACCAAACAAAATGAAGAAAAAGAAAAAACATAAACATCATCACAAAAGAGCAGTATCACTTCTCTGATATATCATCCTTTGAAAACTAAATTTATAAATACAATGAGCAAAAAGAACCGATACAAAAAAGCAGCAAAGAAAAAGCACTTTCTTTCAAACATAAGCCGTGAGCTCCCTACGAAGGGTAATGCAAAAAACACTTTTGTGGAAACAGGAAAAGATATTTTGATTGGTGTTCTCGGTGGCGGTCTGATTGGAGCTGTCATTGGCAAACCTTCACTTGCAGTTGGTATTGTCACAACTGGAGTAGGCCATTATACAAATAGTAAGCTTGTGCAAATTCTTGGTATTGGGATCATGGCGGCTAATGGATTTCAGAAAAGCGGTGCAGTAAGTGGACTCGAAGGTCTCGCAGGGGTGAAGGAACGTTTAGAAGCTTATAAAGCAAGTATGAAAGAAAAGCTTTATCTCGATAAAATCATGAAGAAAGTATCTGCAACCAATGGAATAGGGGATCTGCAATACTTTTCTTATCCAAGCGACATGAATGGACATCTTGCTGCACTGGATGATATTGAACAACAGGTTGCTGATAGTGCAATGCAATTCAGAGGTCAAATGTTGGGTGATGATGATATGCAGATAGGAATATACGAACTCGATGAAAGAATAATCTAGGTCAAATCAAGGCGTTCATAAAAGAAAGGCTGTATTAAACTTAATTTTTAATCTGTAAACTATAAACTATGTTAGGATTACTCGAAGGAATTGACGAATATAATAATGCTGGTGCATTAATTGGTATAGAAGGCATTGATGATAACGAATTGCTTGGTGCACTTCGTAGAATGAATCCAATCAAACGACAAAGGACAGTAAACAAGCTTTCCAATACGGGCACAGTGTCCCGTGGCTCAAGAGCTGAAATGGAAAAACATTTTGGCGAACTGCCTGCTCATATCAAAGAAGGTCTTGCTAATGGTTCCCTTCGCCTTGCAGATCAGACAGTCTATTCTATTAAGCCTATAGGTTCAAAAACAATTAAGCTTTTTGAAACGCAGGATGATAAAGAGATTGGTCTTCGAAACGTTTCCAATGCCAAGCTTCCTAAGAACCAGGCTTTTTTGGTAAGTGGAATTTACCTGCTTGCGGGTACTTCAGCCGATGCAACAAAGGACAAGATCATTGCAACAGAATACAAGGGGCTTGAAAATTTTAATGCAATTGCCAACGGCGAATTTTCCCTTAAATGCAATAAAAAGTCAATAGTACCTGAAACCTCAAACGCTGTTTTCAAAACAGCGACTTATCACCAGGTGCCAATCGTCTATTATAAACTTGCAAATCCAAGACTGATCGAAGATGATCTTTTAATTGAAATGACAATTGAGCTTGGTTCTGTTGAGGGCATTCCTGCTAACACTTACATCTTCGCAGGTCTGCATGGTACGATCACAACTCCATAGTGAGATTCAGCAAGTATCAATGGACAGCTATAGTTGCCGGTATATTAACACCGGCTCTATATGTCCTTATCAACAAACAAATACAAAGAGTGGAACAAACCAATAAAGCTCAAAAAAATTTACGTGCATTTCTAATAATGATCCAGTATTCAGAAGGAACACTTGGAAAAGATGCTTACAGAAAACTATTTGGAGGAGATCTGTTTTCAGAATTTTCAAGACATCCCGACATTCCAATTACAAAAGGAAACCTTACAAGTACTGCAGCAGGTGCTTACCAGATTCTCCATAAGACCTGGGAGGAGATACAACATAAACTTGGACTTCCTGATTTCAGTCCTTCGAGCCAGGACAAGGCAGCAATAGAATTGATAAAAAGACGAACGGCATTAGAGGATGTACTAGCTGGAAGATTCGCGCAAGCAATTGAGAAGTGCCGGAAAGAATGGGCATCTCTTCCAGGAGCCGGATATAATCAAGGAGAACGAAGTGCTAATAGTTTATTAGCTGTTTACAAGATTGCTGGAGGTACTGCAATAGCCGCATAAAAAGAAATTAGCCACTAATAATTTTTTGTATGAGTAAACGAATAAAAAAAAGATTTGATCTGCAAGTTGCTGCAGCCAGTGGTATTATCTCTCAAACTTTTGAATTCGATAAAACGGTTGAAAAAGTGCATGGGATTTTGTTTGCCAGTGATAGAGATGATCTGATGTATTACCGTGGCTCTGCTAAAGTAGAGGTGAATAGCGATGAAATTTTTCCTGAAGGTTATGAAACAAAACTTTTAATGAGCGGCCTTAACGTTTCTCCTAATGACCGGTTTTACAATTTAGGAGGAATACCTCCGGGCAATTTCAAAGTAAAGGTTGATTATAAAGATACCGCTGATGCAAGGCTCGCATTTGCCGCCTACCGAGTTTCAGTTTATCTGGACGTAGAAATAAAATCCTAATGCAGCAGGAAGTAATTGTACATATTGAACAAATCAGCAGGAGGGGTGAACTGAAATATTTTCAAATCCCTTTGCCTGGTACAGCAAAAAAGATCATTGCAATAGAGACAAGTGCAGTTCTTTTAACAGAAGGTTTAGTTGTGCCTGCTCCTGCGGATACTAGTGGAACAATAGGAGGAGATACTGGTGGATCTGGAGGAAGCACCAATAACAATTGTCCAAATCCTGGCACTGCATCAATTGACCCTGTAAGTAATACAGTCGCTAATAATATTCTTACGCAGGTTTTTAGAATTGGAGCTGCGGTTAACCCAACCTTTATTTATCAGTGTGGTGTTTACTCAGTTGTGGTTTCAGTTACAGCTGTAGATGGAGATACTCCAACAACTATTGCAGCAAAGCTTGCTGATGTTGTAAATAATACAACACTCGCCACCTGGAATCAATACGGTAGTAATAATCATAACTATAAACCGACTGCCAGTTCAAATGGCGACTTGATTACGCTGACAGTGGATACCCAGCATTCATTTTTTGCTTCTGCCATTGGTTCGTGCGGAAATGAACCGCCACCGCCTCCACCACCTGCACAGCCAGAGTATGATCAGCTATTCAGGATTAATAATAATGAAAAAGCAGGGAAGCTTTCTCTGCAAAGTCCGGACATAACAGATATATTTTTTCAGGCGGAAATTTTCAGAGAAGACAGAAATATTAATTATGCTGATTTTTCATATAGCCCATTGGAAATTGGTGAATGGATAAGAGGAAGAAAAAGAATTGCTAGTGATGTTTTAATTGGAACTGTATCCCCAATTCTTGAAGCTTACTATAAAGATAGCTGGGGAGAATTTTATGGTAGAGATGTTAGTTACCAGCTCAATATTTATGTATGGATCGAGAAACAAAATCTTCAGGTATGACAGGTGAGCTTGCATTAGAATACATAAGAAGAAGAATGGCAGAAATGGGACACACGAATTATCTTCTTCGCTTCAGACACTTGCTATTGAGAGTAAATGAAACGAGAGAGATCATTGGATACAATCAAATCTTTATGCTTGTGGAACCTGCGCAGGATATACGGATTGAAAGCGACGTAGGATTATTTGATATAAATGAAGATCATGCAAATGAGATGCAGTATGAACATAGGGGAAGAATAAGAACAACAAACCTTTCCCTTTCACCAACAAATGTCAGGTTTTTACAAGCGATTCCAAACAATACAAGCGAACATGCCGATAACTAATGACAATTACGATCAGTTGAAGATTGATAAGCTCAAACATTTTCTTGAGGAAATGGTTTCGAGAGGTCATGCTCGTCCCTTTGAAATATTTGTAGATAATCTGAAAGTCATTCCAAAGACAGAAGATCCAAAAGAATTTGACAACTACGAATACTATATGAGCGAAGACACGGAGAAGGTTCGCATACTTATTTATAATTCCAATCTCTCACCCCGCAATGATCAGTATTGTTTTTATGTGCAGAAAAATAAAGGCGAAAAAACATTAAACGGATTTGGGGAAATTGAAACAATTGTTCAGGAAAAATTAACTGCAAGAGACAAAGAATATGAATTAACGCATTTGAAAAAGGAGCTTGAAGATACGAAACAACAACTCGTGGAGGCAGAAGATTATGCAGATCAATTGGAACAGCAATTAGAAGAGGCGAAAACCAATAAATACAAACTTGGAAAACTTGACCTGGTTGAATTGGGTGGTGTGGTATTAGAAAATCTTGCTGTAAAAAATTCACCGGCACTCCAGAAGATTGGACTTGGAGGATTGTTAGGAGCTAACAAGGAAATTGAAGAAACAAAAGCAGTAGAAACTGAAGCGTCCTTCCAAAGAAAATCCGAAGGCAGCGACCAGCTAAGGCCAGAGCATCTTCAATATATTCCTGTATTGCAACAATTAGACGCAGCTTTTGATGCAACAAATCTTGAGATCGTAATGCAGGTGATTGGTAAATTTTCCGAAGAGCCTTCACATCTTAAAACTGTAGCAGAATTACTCAACATTAAAACCCCATAAAAACCATGAAGAAATTCCATTACGACATTTCTATTGAAGCCAAAACAGACAGTGAAGCACAGGCAAAAATGGCAGCGCTTACAACACTTGCTTCAAAGCTGTCACAGTCAGAACTAACTAAGCTGGCTCATATCATTAAACATGATCCCGTAAAGACAGCTCTTGCAAAAAAATACTTAGGAGTTTAATTAGTACACCATACCTATGAAACCGGATACTTCCACCCACGATGAGTTTACACTCAAAGAAAAGCTAACCTATGGCATTGTGAGTATAGTAGTGTTGGGTGGAAGTTTTTTTATTGGTAGAAGCCTTATTAGGAAAGCAAGGTCAACAAGTGAAGAAAAAAAAACCTACGATGAAGGAAATTCAGCAGCCTATGCACAAAAATTAAAGATGGCTTTTGAAAATGATTTTTGGTTTGGATGGGGAACTGATGAAGCATCAATAAGAAGAGTAATAAGATTAGTGCCGAGTAAGGATGAATTTAAAAATGTGATCAATTCCTATCAAAAACTTTATGCCCGGTCCCTAATGATGGATTTAAAAGATGAACTAACAACAAGTGAATACAATGAAATGCTTGCCATCATTGCAGGGAAACCTGATAAGACAGGCTCTAACTATATTCCTCAGATTGGACAACAGCAATACCAGGCTTGGGCAAAAAGATTAAAGGCTGCTTTTGATATTAGCTATTGGTTTATTCCGGGGACAGATGAAGATGCAATCAAAGCAGTATTCATTGAAATACCGACACAAACCGATTTTCAAAAAGTTGTGGCTGCTTATAAAAGCGAATACGGAGATGATTTAATTGATGATTTGAAAAGTGAACTGGAGTTTTGGGAATATGCGCCTTATATATCTATGATAAATAAGAAACCGAATTAATGAAAGCAAAAAATAAATCAAAAGCCAAATCTGGTAAGAAGCAGCAAAAGAAAAAAATCATTGCGGCTACGGTTGCGGTTGGCGCTGCCGGTATCCTGGGTTATTTTGGTTGGCAATATTTAAAAAAAAGGAAAGAGGGAAAAAACACAAGTGATATAGATGCGGTGCTTAAAACAATAAACAAAGCATCCAACTATGAAGCATCGCCTGTGTATAATCCACCCAAACTAAAAGCAACTGTTAGTAGTTCTGCTACAATTCCGGCAACTATCGCCACGTCTGGCTTTCCGCTTCAAAAAGGGAGTAAGGGAATTAATGTTCGATTAATGCAAGAAGCTCTAATTACTAAATATGGTAAATCAATTCTCCCGAAATATGGTGCTGATGGCGATTTTGGAGCTGAAACAGCAAATGCTCTGAAAAAAGCAGGACTTGCTGCAACAATTAATGAAAGCACTTTTAATGTACTGACCCAGACTGTTAAAGTTGATAGTTCTTCTTTAGGTAAGGAATTATACAATGCGACACTTGCAAAAAATTATAGCAAAGTTCTTTCCTTACTTAAGAAAATGCAATCAATAGAGGATTATACTTCCGCAAATGAAGTATTTAAACAAAACCGGATTAATGGTGTGAGGCAAACCATTGTAAATGGACTTCTGAACATTTTTATAACCGAAACACAAAAGCAGCAGATCAAATTTGAATTCCTTCGTATTGGATTGCAGTTCGATGGTAAAAAATGGAGTTTGTCGGGATTTGATGGCAAATCAATTGTGACAACAGAGAACACTACTGTTTGGATAAATGCAACTGAAGGCGTGAAAGTTCCTGCACGAATGGTTCTCGGTAATGAAGTATCAAGAAGATTAGACTACACTCTTTTTGAAAACAACGGCAAATATTTTTTGGTAACGTCAAGCACTGTAACCTATTTAAACAGCTAAAATGAAAAGATACATCAAACAAATTGTCGTGCACAGCACAGCGACTTTTGATCCTAAAATCAGCCAACACTATGGGTTTTTCCATTACGTTGTAGAAAGAAATGGAGAGATCAAAAAAATACATCCTGAAACAACAGTTATCAGGCATATTGTGGAAGTAGATAATGAAGCGATTCATGTTGCATACAATGGCGGAAGAAATAAGGCGGGGGCATTGGGCGATACCCGGACTCCTGTGCAGGAAGAAGCACTATTTAATAAACTGGTAGCACTATCAGTAAAATATCCGGCAGCAAAAATTATTGGACATATTGAATTAGATGCTACGGCAAACTGTCCTGGATTCAATGTAAAGGAATGGCTAAAAAATTATGAGCCTGATATTAATATTGCTGCATAACCCCACAAACATTTATTAATTACTAAATCCTCAGCCGTACTATGAGAATGATCGAAAACATTGTTGTGCATTGCACAGCAACACAACCCGATGCAACTATTGAGAGCATCAAGAATTATTGGAAAAAAAGTTTAGGATGGGACAATCCTGGTTATCACTACATCATTAAACGTAATGGTGACATAGTAAGACTATTTCCAGAAGAAAAACCATCCAATGGCGTCAAAGGGCATAATCAAAGCGCCATACATATTTCCTATATCGGAGGGATTGATAAAAACGGTAAGCCGAGTGATAACAGAACGGATGCACAAAAACATTCCATGTTCAATAAGCTAGTTGCACTTTCTGAAAAATATCCCCATGCGAGAATTTTGGGACATCGTGACCTTAGTCCGGATAAAAATGGTGATGGAATTATCGAGCCTTCTGAATGGGTAAAGCATTGTCCAAACTTTGATGTAAAAGAATGGCTTAGAAATTATACAGCTGATCTTCATCAGGCTGCTTAATCATGCTTGCTGCAATTGTCAATGTACTAAGATTTAAAACCTATGAAACTTATATCAGACCTTTTGAACTTAATATCATTGGTATCAGGAGTGAATCTACGGTACCTGACCGTTTTGATGACGAGATACACATCTTTTTCAAAAATAATTCTAAGGCATGGATTCATTACATTTTTCCGGCGACAACAGATCCGGGAACGTACTGGCTCAAAAACCCAGTGAGTCCGCAAGGCACAGCCATTCTTTCACAGGGACAATATAAAGATGCTTACCAGATCGGACTTCATAGAGATAAGTATTATGCGCTTGTTCAGAAAAAGCCCGTAACAGTTCTTAGAGATTATGACAGGAATGCCATTCTCGATTTTCAAAATGGCAGACCAGTAACCGGCATGTTTGGAGTGAATATCCATCATGCCTCCGCAAATGGGACAACCAAGACAGTTGACAATTATTCCGCCGGTTGCCAGGTCTTTGCAAACATTGATGATTTCAATCTATTCATGCAGCTATGCGAAAAACATCGACAGCTTTATGGCAATAGCTTCACTTATACATTGATTGACAAACGAGCTATTGCAAGACAACAAAGAAAGGCTATAGCCACCGGTCTTGCTGGCATGGGCGTTGGACTAAGTGCAGCAATCATTACTTATAAAATCTTAAAACAATGAAAAACTTTATTCATCAGCTTTTCAAAGACAAAAATGAAAATTTTTCACTTCGTGAAGTAGCTATTGCTCTTTTTATTTTGGTACTTATCACAAGCTGGATAGCGAAGCAATTCTTTTCCCTGGATATTCCTGAGTTTATGTTCTATTCTTTTACATCGTTGGTTGGCGCCGGTTGCTTCGGTTATTCTCTTGAACGAAAAACAAATTCTTAAAACAATTAATCCTACACCACTATGAAGACATTTCATTTAAAAACAGTTCTTTCGCTTTTGTTATTGGGCTTTGTCCTTGGTTTTGTTATTGCATTTCTTTTTGAAGATTGCAATAAACGTCCTACCATAAAAAAAGAAACCGTTGTTAAACTAAAAGTGTTGAAAAAGCAGGCTGTTACATTTGAACAAAACTATCAGGAACAAATTGCAAACCTTCAGAAGCAAAACATAGAATTGCAACAAAATTTAGAAGTCACTCACGGATCTCTTGACCAGGCGAAAAAGACAACCA